>NZ_JAMKBZ010000001.1:0-427730 GCF_053772255.1 Rhodopseudomonas parapalustris
TCAAACTTTGCTTTGGCCATCGTTCTCCATCCTAGTCGGCGCCAGCCTGGAAGGCGGCGAAACCGCGGCTGGTTACTGCGGAAAAGCACCCTGTTCAAGCCGGATTTTATGGGTCAATCTGGCGCGGAACGCACCCCGCAGGCCCGGATGACACGCGTGTGAACGCCGGCGCCCGATCACAACAAAAAACAGCACCCGGGAGACGCCATGACCGCGACCGCCGCCGCAACCTCCGCCGCCACTCCGCAGACCCCCGCTTTGCCGGATGCCAAGCCCGAAACCCTGGGCCTGTCGCCGCGACGGCTGCAGGTGATGTCGGACGCCTTCAAGCGCGAGATCGACAAGGGCACCATCCCCGGCGTCACGGTGCTGGTGTCGCGCAAGGGGCGGATCGGCTGGTTCGACGCGCTGGGCCGCCAAGCGCCGGGTTCCGACGCGCCGATGAGCCAGGACAGTATCTTCCGGATCTTCTCGATGACCAAGCCGATCGTCTCGGTCGGCATCATGCAGCTCGTGGAAGACGGCCACATGCTGCTCGACGATCCGCTCTCGAAGTTCATTCCCGAATTCGAGAACACCAATGTCGGCATCGTGCGCGGCGGCGAACTCGAACTGGTGCCGCTGCAGCGCCCGATCACCATCCAGGATCTGCTGCGCCACACTTCGGGCATCACCTACGACCACACCGGCGACGGTCCAATCCACAAGATGTACCGCGCTTCGCGGATCCGCAGCCGCAAGATCACGAACGAAGAGCACGCCACTCTGGTCGCCTCAATGCCGCTGGTGTGTCAGCCGGGCGCGGCGTGGAATTACAGCCGCTCGACCGACATCCTTGGCCGGGTGATCGAAGTGGTGACCGGCCAAACGCTCGGAACCTTCCTCACCGAACGCATCCTGGCGCCGCTGCAGATGGCCGAGACCGGGTTCCACACATCGGCCGAGAACAAGAGCCGCCTCGCCGAGGCGTTCCCGACCGACCCGTGGACGGGCGATCAGGTAGCGCTGTTCAACATGCTGGAAAAGCCGGCGATGGAATCCGGCGGCGGCGGCCTGGTCTCGACCACAATGGACTATGCGCGGTTCTGCCAGATGCTGCTCGGCGGCGGCACGCTGGATGGGACGCGCATCATCGGCCGCAAGACGCTGGAGCTGATGGCGAGCAATCACCTCGAGCCGCACATCCCGCCGGACAACTACATCCTGCCGCCCGGCAACGGCTTCGGCCTCGGCTTCGCGGTCCGCACGCAAGCCGGCATCTCGCCGTTTCCCGGCTCGGTCGGCCAGTACTACTGGAGCGGCATCGCCGGCACGTTCTTCTGGATCGACCCGGCCGAACAGATGTTTGCGGTCTTCATGTCGCAAGGGCCGGGACAGCGCGAATACTTCCGGACTTTGGTGCGGGATCTGGTCTACGCGGCGGTGGAGTAACCCTTTCCCCGAGTCATTCCGGGGCGCGCGAAGCGCGAACCCGGAATCTCGACGCGTTCTGCGACGTCCCTCTCGCCCCACTACTTCGGGATTCCGGGTCTGCGCGCCTGCGGCGCGCATCCCGGAATGACGGAGTGTGTGGCGAGGAGGAGCGGCTCAGCTGATCGTCGCGCCGCCGTCGATCACGATGGTCTGGCCGGTGGTGAAGGTGCCGGCCTTGGAGGCGAGGAACACCGCGGCGCCGGCGATTTCGTCGGGTTCGCCGATCCGCTGCAGCGGCGAGCGCGCGGTGGAGGCCTTCAGCGTGTCCGGGTTCTCCCACAGCGCGCGGGCGAAGTCGGTCTTGATCAGGCCGGGCGCGATGCAATTCACGCGAATGTTGTGCTCGCCGTATTCGCAGGCGAGGTTGCGGGCGAGCTGCATGTCGGCGGCCTTCGAGATGCAGTAGGCGCCGATCACGGTCGAGCCCTTCAGCCCGCCGATCGAGGAGACGATGGTGATCGAGCCGTCCTTGCGCGCAATCATCTGCGGCACCACTTCGCTGATCAGCCAGTGATTGGCCACGATGTTGTTGTCGAGGATCTTGCGAAACTGATCGTCGTTGATGCCGGCCTGCGGGCCGTAATATGGGTTCGAGGCAGCGTTGCAGACCAGCGCGTCGATTTTGCCGAAGGCTTGCGTCGCTTCCTGCGCCAGGCGCTTCAGATCGTCCTTGCTGGAGATGTTGGCGGCCAGCGCCAGCGCGGTGCCCGCGCCGTGTTTGTCGTTGATGGCCTTCGCCACCGCGTCGCAGGCGTCCTGCTTGCGCGACGAGATTACCACCTTGGCGCCCTGCTCGGCCATCCGCTCGGCGATCGCCTTGCCGATACCGCGCGACGAACCGGTGATGACCGCGACTTTGCCGGTCAGGTCGAACAAGCTCATGTTTCTCTCCCGTTGTGATTGTTTTGAGTGGATGACTTATCCGTCATTGCGAGCACACGGATCGGCGCTTCGCGCCGTCCGAGCACAGGCTCCGCGAAGCAATCCAGGTCCGTGCACTACGCTGGATTGCTTCGTCGCTTCGCTCCTCGCAATGACGGATAGCTTGGGTTCGACAATGGCGCCTAGGCCAGCTTGCTCGGCGTCGCCAATTCCGGGCCGGCCGGCTGATGCATCGCGGCGTGCGACGGGTCGGCGATCCACGGCTGCTGATTGACCATCGGAATCCGCCAGCCCTCGTGACCGTTGGACGCCATATGGTCGAGCCGGGTGATCGAGCAATTGTCGATCGTGAAGGCGAGCCCCCGCTCCGGCTGATCGCGAAGCGCGACGCCGATCGCGGCCTTGATGGTACCGCCGTGCGCGACCGCGACGATGTCTTCGCCCGGATGCGCGGCGGTGATCCGCGCGATCGCGCGCCGGGTGCGCTCGTAGAGATCCATGAAGCTCTCGCCGTTCGGCGCGCGCTCGTCGATCGGCGCGAACCAGAAGGTGTCGAGATTGACCGGCAGCTTGGCGAAGAACGCGGCGCGGTTGGTGCCCTGCCAGTCGCCGAGATGCTGCTCGTTGAGATCGGGGTCCTGCGTGATGGTCTCGGGTCGCGGGAAGCCGGCGGCAAAGATCGCGTCCGCGGTCATGTGGGTGCGCTTCAACTTGCTCGCGTACCACACCGCGTTCTGCGGCAGCACCCGGCTGACCGCGTCGAACACCACCTTGTCGCTGCAGTCGCAATCAATGTCGATCTGGCCATAGATGTTGCCGCCGTCGCTGCGCACCGGCGCGTGCCGCACCCACCACCACCGCGTCGCGGTGACGCCCGCCGGCACCGAATGCTGCGCGACGAACGGTTTGTCGTTGGAAGACGGCGGCACGTTCGTCATGCGAGAAAATCCTTCAATCCGGTCACAAGTCGCTGTACGTCAGACCTCGCATCGTCTCAAGTCACTTGTGTGGCGGACGCGCGATGTCGATCGAATGATCGTCGTTCCAATTCCGTCAAGCGGCAAACGCCGCAAATGATCAGCAGGGAGCAACGCATGGGCCGCCTCGAAGGCAAATCCATCATCATTACCGGCGCCGGCAGCGGCATCGGCCGCGCGGCATCGCTGCTGTTCACCAAGGAAGGCGCGCAACTGATCGCCGTCGATCGCACCGAGGGCGTCAACGAAACCGTCGAGCTGGTGCGCAAGGCCGGCGGCACAGCCGAGGCGGTGATGGCTGACGCCGGCTCCGAGGACGACGTGAAGGGCTTCGTCGCCAAAGCGATCGCCGCTTACGGCAAGCTCGACGGCATCTGGGCCAATGCCGGTATCAGCGGCGGCCTGGTGCCGCTGCCCGAACAGACACCGGAGCATTGGCAGGAAATCCTGCGCGTCAATCTGATCGGGCCATTCCTGGCGATCAAGCACACCATGCCGCATCTGATCAAACAGGGCCACGGCGCGATTGTCTGCACTGCCTCGGTCGCGGGTTTGAAGAGCGGCGCCTCGGGACACCCTTACGCGGCATCGAAGGCCGGTGTGATCAGCCTGGTGCAGACCACCGCCTATTCGCTGTCCGGCACCGGCGTGCGCATCAACGCGGTGTGTCCCGGCCTGATCGAGACCGGCATGACCAAGCCGGTGTTCGACGGCGCCCGCGCCCGCGGCACCGATCACAAGATCGGTCAGCTCAACCCACTGAAGCGCGCCGGCCAGCCGCACGAACTCGCCACCATGGGCCTTTTCCTGCTCAGCGACGAAGCGTCCTACGTCAACGGCCAGGCGTTCCCGGTCGACGGTGGCCTGACGGCGTCGATGCCCTATGCGGGCAAGCCGATCTGACACGGGATGATGAGCAGAGCAGTCCGCTCAACACACGACCGTCATCCCCGCGTATGCGGGGATCCAGTATTCCAGAGCGCTCGTGATAACAGGAACGCTCTGGGATACTAGGTCGCCCGGTCAAGCCGGGCGATGACGACCCTTTTTGAACTCAATACCGCAATTTCGCCATTCCGGCCGCGAGAAACGCGCGAACCCAGAATCTCGTCGTACCAATCTCGGGATTCCGGGTTCGCCGCTGCGCGGCGGCCCGGAATGACCGGATGACAAAAAGAGGCGCGGCCGTTTCGGACCGCGCCTCTTCTTTTGAAGTAGAAATCTCGTCGCTTACTTCGCGCCGGCCTTCTGCGCGTATTCCCACGCCAACTGCGCCATCGGGACGGTGCGGGAGGCGGATTCCTTGGCCTTGTCGGAGGCGGCGGTGCCGTCGCGGACGCGGCCGGCGATGCCCGCCAGGATGCCGGCGAGGCGGAAGGTGTTATAGGCGAGATACCAATTGAGGTTCGGCACGCCGGCGATGCCCGCGGCCTTGCAATAGATATCGGCGGCCTGCTCCAGCGTCGGCAGATTCAGCGCCTTGAGATCGGCCTCGGCGAGGCCCGGCATCGCCCACTGCATCAGCAGATAGGTGAAGTCGGCCATCGGATCGCCGAGCGTCGACAGCTCCCAATCCAGTACCGCCAGCACGCGCGGCTCGGTGGCATGGAAGATCATGTTGTCGAGCCGGTAGTCGCCGTGCACCACCGACACCCGCTCCTGCACCGGAACCGTGCTCGGCAGCCATTCCATCAGCCGCTCCATCTCCGGAATGGGCTCGGCCACCGACGCCTTGTACTGCTTGCTCCAGCGGTCGATCTGGCGGGCGAAGTAATTGCCCGGCTTGCCGAAGTCGCCGAGCCCGATCTTCTCCGGCTCGTAGCTGTGGAGCTGCGCCAGGGTCTCGATCTTGGCCTTGAAGATCGCCCAGCGCGAGTCCGGCGTCTGGGTCGGCAGGGTCGGATCCCAGAACACCCGGCCCTCTTCCATCGACATGATGTAGAACGACACGCCGATCACCGAGTCGTCGGTGCACAGCGCATAGGCCTTGGCGACCGGGAAACCCTGCTTGCCGAGCGCGGCAATGACGCGGAATTCGCGATCGACCGCATGCGCCGACGGCAGCAGCTTGCCGAACGGCTTGCGCCGCATCACGTAGGAGCGGTTCGGGGTGATGAGCTTGTAGGTCGGGTTGGACTGCCCGCCCCTGAACTGCTGCACCTCGAGCGGGCCCTGATAGCCCTCGACATTCGCCTGCATCCATTCGGCGAGGCGGGCCTCGTCGACCCGATGCCGTTCCTCCACCGGCTTGGTGCCGGTGTAGTCGTCGTCTTTTCGCATCCCGACCAAGTGGCGCTCCCTTGTTCTTGTTCGCGCGTTGACGTGCCGCGCGTTCCGTCGATCCAAAACAGTCATACCCGGGCTTGACCCGGGTATCCATCTTTTCAAGAGATGCATCGCCGGATCAAGTCCGGCGATGCCGTTTTGTGCAGCTCGCGTGCGCGTCAGTGCGCCGCGTTGGCGTATTTCTTCATCTCGAGCCGCGCGATGGCGCGATTGTGCACCTCGTCCGGACCGTCCGCGAGCCGCAGCGTGCGGATGTTGGCGTAATCCTTGGCCAGACCCGCGTCGTCCGACACGCCGGCACCGCCGAACGCCTGGATCGCTTCGTCGATGATGCGCTGTGCCATCCGCGGCGCTGCCACCTTGATCATCGCGATCTCGAGCTGCGCGGTCTTGTTGCCGACCTTGTCCATCATGTCGGCGGCCTTGAGGCACAGCAGGCGGGTCATCTCGATGTCGATGCGGGCTTCGGCGATCCGCTGCTCCCAGACCGAGAATTCGATGATCCGCTTGCCGAACGCGACGCGCGACTGCAGGCGCTTGACCATCTTCTCCAGCGCCTCTTCGGCCTTGCCGATGGTGCGCATGCAGTGATGGATGCGGCCCGGACCGAGGCGGCCCTGCGCGATCTCGAAGCCGCGGCCCTCACCGAGCAGGAGGTTCGAGGCCGGCACGCGGACGTTCTCCAGCTTGACCACGCCGTGACCGTGCGGCGCGTCGTCGAAGCCGAATACCGGCAGCATCTTCTCGATGGTGATGCCGGGGGAGTCGAGCGGCACGAGGATCTGCGACTGCTGCTGATGGCGGGCGGCGTTGGGATCGGTCTTGCCCATCACGATCGCGATCTTGCAGCGCGGATCGCCGACGCCCGACGACCACCACTTGCGGCCGTTGATGACGTAGTGATCACCGTCCTTCTCGATCCGGGTCTCGATGTTGGTGGCGTCCGACGAGGCCACCGCCGGCTCGGTCATCAGGAACGCCGAGCGGATCTCGCCGGCCATCAGCGGCCGCAGCCACTTCTGCTTCTGCTCCTTGGTGCCGTAGCGGAACAGCACCTCCATGTTGCCGGTGTCCGGCGCCGAGCAGTTGAACACTTCGGAGGCCCAGGAGATGTGGCCCATCTGCTCCGACAGCAGCGCGTATTCGAGATTGCTCAGGCCCGCGCCGTGGAATTCATCGTCGTCGTGCGTCGACGGCGGCAGGAACAGGTTCCACAGACCTTCGGCCTTCGCCTTGGCCTTCAGCTCCTCGAGAACCGGGATCACCTTCCAGCGCTCGCCCTCGGCGTCCTGCTGCTTGTAGATCGGCACTGCGGGGCGAACGTGGTCGTTCATGAACTTGGTGACGCGGTCCAGCCATTCGCTTTGGCGATCGGACATCGTGAAATCCATCAGGCGATCCTCACTGTTTTTCCCAGACTGTTGTGACCGACGGGGTGGCGGCACTGTCGTCCTGCCGCATCAAGCCCGCAAGTCGGATTTCCGCCCCGCGCCTCCCGACAACCGGATGGCCGCGAACCGCGAAAACGACGGCGCCGGCGTCTCTGGGCCCGACGGCGCATTGACTTCCGGCTGTGAAACGATAGTTTCATACAGTTGTTTGAAATGCAAGATCGATGATTTCCCGCGGAGCGGCATGTCGACCGACACCACACGCAGCGCCATCCTGACCGCCGCCGAGCGGCTGTACGCCGAACGCGGTTTCGGCGATGTCACTTTGCGCGACATCGTCGCCGCGGCCGGCGTGAACCTCGCCGCGGTCAACTATCACTTCGGCTCGAAGGACGAACTGATCGCCGAACTGTTCGTGACGCGCTCGATCGTCACCAATCGCGAGCGGCTCAACGAGTTGAAAGCGGCGGAAGCCGCCGGCGGCGGCCGCGCGCCGATCGAGGCAGTGCTGCGGGCGCTGGTCGCCCCGTCGATGCGCGGCTGCCTCGGCCCTGACAGCCAGCGCTCGGACGCGGCGCGCTTCATGATCCGCGCTTCGATCGAAACCATCCCGCCGATCCGCAAGATCAAGAACCGCGAGATCGACCACTTGCGCAAATTCGCCGCCGCGATGCGGCGTTCGCTGCCCGGCACATCGGACGAGACGATCTACTGGGGACTGCACTTCGCACTGGCGATGGCGCACCACACCGTGCGGGAAAGCGAACGACTGACCCGATTGTCGGACGGCAAATGCGATCTCGACGACGTCGATGGCGTGATCGACCGTGTGGTCGCGGCGGCGTCACTGGCGCTGAGGATGGGCGCTGTCGGCACCAGCGAGGTTGCGGTCTCGCGGCGGCGCTGAGCCGATCGGCGCAGCTACCGCCGGATGAATCAGCGCGCGATCAGCTCGACGATGCGGTACAACACCAGCCCAGCCGCCAGAACCAGATAACCGCGCAGCACCAGCAGCCAGATGCGGCTCACCGCGCTAAGGCGCGCGGGCGGCAGCGTCGCCAGCGGCGGCATCCGCCACTCTTCCGGCGCAACAGCGGACGCCGCCACAGGCTCGGTGCGGACACCCCGCCCGCGGCGCGCGATCAGCGCCACGGCGCCGGACAGCAGCAGCGCACCGACCACGCCGCCGCCCAGGATGCCGAGGATCATCCCCTCGCCGACGCCGGGAAACAGCACCGACACGGTGAGGATCACCGACAGCAGCACCAGCACCGCGACGATCGCGCCGGTGAACAGGTTGCCGGCACGACCGTTAGCCCATGGCCCGAGCACGGCCTTGTCGTTGCACAGCAGCAGGAGAAACACCGTCGCGCTCGGCAGCAGCACGCCGGCCAGCGTCTGCACCGCATTGGTGAGCAGGCCGAGCGGCATCCCCGGCGTCACCACCAGCGCCGCCGCGAACGCGATCAACCCGGCATAGACCGCGTAGAACCCCTTCGCCTCTCGCGGCTTGCGATGCAGCGAATGCGCCACTGCAAACACATCGCCGATCGCGTAAGCGGTCGACAGCGAGACGGCCGCCGCACCGATGATGCTGGCGTCGAGCAGCGCCAGCGCGAACAGGATCGCCGGCAACCGCCCGGCGGCCTGCTCCAGGCCGTGCGCGGTGCCGAGCGCATCGGTATAGGCGCCGAACTCCGGCCGGCCGGCGAAGGCCGCGGCCGAGAAGCCGATCATCGCCACCGCGCCGATGATCACCAGGCCGATGCCGACGCAGAGATCCCAGCGCTCGTAGCGGATGAAGCGCGGGGTGATGCGCTTGTCGATCAAATAGCTCTGCTGGAAGAATAGCTGCCACGGCGCGATCGTGGTGCCGACGATGGCGATGATCAACAGCATCACCTCGCCGAGCGGCGCGCCCTCCGGCATCTTCGGCACGAAGAAATCATGCGCCAACTGCGGCAGCGGCGGATGCACCATCACGGCAACCGGGATCAGCAGCAGGCTGCCAGCGACCAGCACCAGCGCGAACCGCTCGAACCGGCGGAAATCGCCGGTCGAGACAGCGAAGGTGATGATCACCGCGGCCGCGATCACGCCCCAGAACTGCGACAGGCCGAGATACTGCAGCGCCAGGCTGATGCCGATGAATTCGGTGACCAGCGTCAGCGCGTTGAGCAGGAACAGGTCGGCGACGCTGAACGCGCCCCAAAACTTGCCGAACCGCGCAAAGATCAGCCGCGCGTGGCCGACGCCGGTGACCGCGCCCAGTCGCACAACCATCTCCTGGTTGACGTACAGCACCGGGATCAGCAGCAGCAGCGTCCACAGCAGCGTAGTGCCGTAATTCTGGCCGGCCTGGGTGTAGGTGCCGAATGCACCGGCGTCGTTGTCGCCGACCATCACGATCAAGCCGGGACCGGCGATCGCCAGCAGCGTCTGGAGCCGGGCTTTGAGCGTTTGCCGCGGCGCGCGATCATCGGCCGCGATGGTGCCGAGCGCACCGCGGATCTCGCCGAGATGAGCGCTGTCCAGCACCGCGCTGTGCGGAACGGAGGCGCAGGCCGACGCCGCCTGCAAGGGGATGTGCTTGGTCATGGTACTCTCCTGATCCGGCCTGCGCGCAGAGGCCGGACCGGAGAGCGGCGCTAAGCGCCCTCGCCCGCCCGGCGCCGATGCGGCGCGGCCACGTCTGATGCTGATTTCGAGATCGGCAGGCCCGCCGCACGCACGCAGGCGGCGGGCAATCTGGGTTGATGGTCCATCGTGATGGCTCCTGCCCGAAGCGCAGCCGGGCGTTGGATTTACGCCGCGCGCGAGGGCGGCTGGTACACGCGGTCGCCGGCATCACCCGATTCGGCACCCGCCGCGTCGTCCGACGGCACCAATGTCCAGCCGGCCACCAGCGTGCCGGCCGAGCCGACATGCCAATGCAGCGCCAGCGCCGGACGCTGCGTCCGGCGCGGCGTGCTGCGGACGTTGTCGTTGGCGTGGGCGCGGCGGCTCTCGGCCGGGCGCGCGGCGCGGCCGGTCCATGCCGGCCACCAAGCGGTTTTGAAGTTGATCGACATCACTCACCTCCACAGCCGCGCAAGACGGCGGGACGGTGAGATCAGGCGGCTAGCAGCGCACCTTGCTCACGCGGCCCGACACGGTCGCGGTCCGATGTGTTGCGGTCGCATTCGCCCGGCCTATCGCGGGGAGAAGGCGGCCAAAGCTGCTAGGGCCCATGTGCTCTTCGTTGGATGAGAAGGAAGGATCGCGCACCAAGGCTCGACCCGGCCGGAGCCCTACGCCCGTACCTGTGATCGAGTCAACACTGTTTGTAGTCAGTCACGCCGCCGTGTGCAGCTCGCGCGGCGTCGAGCGGGACGACCGTGCGGCGGGCAGCTCGCATCGTCTGCGGAGCGGTCATCCTTCGAGGCGCGCTAAAGCGCGCACCTCAGGATGACGACGGGAGATAGGACTGAGCTCGTCGAAACGCGCTTCAGATCGCCAGATAGCGATGCCGCAAGTCTTCGCTGTCGAGGACGTGCTTGGCCGAGCCGTCGTATACGACTTCACCGGTATCGAGGATCACGGCGCGGTCGGACAGTTCCAACGCGGCGACCGCGTTCTGTTCGACGATGATGGTCGTGATGCCGGCAGCGCGGACTTCGCGCAAAGCCTTGGCGATGTCCTGGCGCACCACCGGGGCCAGACCTTCATAGGGCTCGTCGAGCAACAACAGCTTGAGGTCGCGGGCGAGCGCCCGGGCGATCGCGAGCATCTGCTGCTCGCCGCCGGACATCGTCACGCCTTCCTGCTTGCGGCGCTCGGCGAGCCGCGGGAACAGTTCGTAGATCCGCTCGAACGACCAGCCGACGCTGCCGGAGATCACCGCAAGCTGCAGATTCTGCTCCACGGTCATGCCCGGAATGATGCGGCGGTCCTCCTGCACCAGTTGGATGCCCGCCCCCGCGGCGACGTAGTTCGGCTTGCCGTGCAGCTTGACGCCGTCGAGGATCACTTCGCCCGACACCAGCTCCGGTGTCGAGGCGCGCGCGATCGACCGCAGCGTCGAGGTCTTGCCGGCGCCGTTACGGCCGAGCAGTGCCAGGATCTCGCCCTTGTTGAGCGAGAACGAGACGTTCTGCACGATGTAGCTGTCGCCGTAATAGGCGTTGAGATTGCGGCAGCAGAAATACGGCGCCTCGCCCGATGAAGCGGATAGCGGCCGTTCGGCGGTCATCGTCGTCATACTTGCTCCTCGCCGAGATAGGCTTCGATCACCTTCGGATTGCCCTTGATCTCGTCGGGCACGCCCTGCGCGATGACACGGCCACCGGCCAGCACGGTGATGCGGTCGGCGAGCGAGAACACGACGTGCATGTCGTGCTCGATGATCACGATGGTCATGCCCGACTGCTTGATCTGCCGCAGGATGTCGATGGTGGCGTTGGTGTCGGCGCGCGCCATACCGGCGGTCGGCTCGTCGAGCAGCAGCAGCTTCGGCTTCTGCACCAGCCCCATCACCAGTTCGAGCCGGCGCTTGTCGCCGCGCGAAAGCGCGCCGGCCAGATGATACAGATGCTCGCCGAGGCCGCGCTCGCGCAGCGCCTGCACGGCACGCTGGCCGATCTCGCCCTGTTCGTCGAACCGCGACACCAGCTTGAGCCGGAACGCGCCGTCCTGATGCGACAGCATCGCCATCATGACGTTTTCCAGCACGGTGAGATCGCCGAAGATCTCCGGCGTCTGGAACACCCGCGCCACTCCGAGCTGATTGATCTCGTAGGGCTTCAGACCGGTGAGCTCAGTGCCGTGAAACATCACCTTGCCCTGCGTCGGCGGCAGCACGCCGACGCAGACGTTGAGCAGCGTCGACTTGCCGGCGCCGTTGGGACCGATGATGGCGTGGGTTTCGCCCTCACGGATGTCGAGATGCACGTCGGCCAGCGCATGCAGACCCGCGAACGTCTTGTGGACGTGATCAATGTGCAGAACGATGTCGCTGTTCACGTTCATGGCGCGGTTGCTCTCGCTTTCTTCTCGGCGGCTTTCTTTTCGATCTCGGAGGTGCGGTCGTGGGACGGCATCTCCTCGATCACCATTTCGCCGAGGCCGTCACGCTGCGGCGAGTCGCCGAGCGACCTGACCTTCGGGGTGTGCTTGAGGCCGATCAGCCGGTTGATGCCTTCCATCACGCCGCCCGGCAGGAAGATCACCACCGCCATAAACAGCAGGCCGAGCGTGAGCTGCCAGCCTTCGCCGACGAACAAGCTCAAGGTCTTCACCACCCCCTCGCGTACCGCGTCCGGCAGGAACGAGAACACCGACATCAGTTGGTGCTCGTTATAGGCCGAGAAGATGTTCTCAAAATACTTGATGATGCCGGTGCCGAGCACTGGACCGAGCAGCGTTCCGGCGCCGCCGAGGATGGTCATCAGCACCACCTCGCCCGACGCGGTCCACTGCATCCGCTCGGCGCCAGCCAAGGGATCGGTGGCGGCGAGCAGCGCCCCGGCGAGGCCGGCGAACATGCCGGAGATCACGAAGGCCGACAGCAAATACGGCCGGGTCGAGTAGCCGGTGTATCCCATCCGGTTCTGATTGGACTTGATGGCGCGCAGCGTCATGCCGAACGGCGAGCGGAAGATCGCGATCGACAGGCCGAACGCCGCCACCAGCACCGCACCGCAGATGTAGAATCCGGTCCAGCCGGTGATCTGCATCCCGAACAGCGACGGCATCGGTGAGACGTAGCCGAACGCAGCGTCGAGTACCCGCGGATCGTTGCGGAGCACACGCAGGCCGGTCTCGCCGTTGGTGATCGGGGTCAGCACCGAATATGCCATGTTGTAGCACATCTGCGCGAACGCCAGCGTCAGGATCGAGAAGTAGATGCCGGAGCGGCGCAGGGACACGAAGCCGATCGCCAGCGCCAGGAGCCCGGCCAGCACGACCGACAGCGCGACGGCCGGCAGCAGGTCCATCGACACCAGCTTGAACGACCACACCGCGGCGTAAGAGCCGACGCCGAGGAACGCGGCGTGGCCGAACGACAGATAACCGGTGAGACCGAACAGGATGTTGAAGCCGATCGCGAAGATGCCGTAGATCGCGAATTTCTGCAGCAGATCGGGATAGCCGGCGCCGATCGGGGTGAAGATGATCGGCCCCAGCGCCACCATGATGGTGAAGCCGATCAGCAGCGCGATGTCGGCGAGTTTGGAGGTGTGCTTCATCGGATCAGCTCTCCATCACGCCCTTGCGCCCCAGCAATCCGCGCGGGCGCACCAACAAGACCACCACGGCGACCAGATAGATGATGATCTGGTCGATGCCCGGCAGCACGGATTTGATCTCGTTCATCGAGGCGAACGATTGCAGGATGCCGAGCAGGAACCCGGCCAGCACCGCGCCGGGCAGCGACCCCATGCCGCCCACGACGACGACGACGAACGACAGCACCAGGAAGTCCATGCCCATGTGATAATCGGGCGGCACGATCGGCGTGTACATCACTCCAGCGAGGCCGGCGACAATCGCCGCGAGCCCGAACACGATGGTGAACCGCCGCTCGATGTTGATGCCGAGCAGGCCGACCGTTTCACGATCCTGCATGCCGGCTCGCACCACCATGCCGAAGGTGGTGAGCTGCAGAAAGGCGAACACCCCGGCGATGACCACCAGCGAGAAGCCGAGATAAACGATGCGCCAGTACGGATAAACGATCGCGTCGGTGATCTGCAGTGAGCCGGAGAACAATGCGGGGGCCGATTGCGCGATCGGATTGGCGCCGAAGAAATGCTTGACGATCTCCTGCAGCACGATCGCCAGGCCGAAGGTGACCAGGATCTGGTCGGCATGCGGCCGCTTGTAGAAGAACCGGATCAGGCCGCGCTCGATCACGATACCGATCAGCAACATCACCGGGATCGCGATCAGGATCGAGACCGGCACCGAATAGTCGATCAGCACCTTACCCCAGTCGCCGAGCATCGCCTGGACGTAAGGAGTCTTGATTTCCATTGGCGAGCCCCACGGGGTCATCCGCGTCGGGTCGACTTTGACGATCTCCAGCGTCAACAGCTTGTTGAACACCACGGCGCAGAACGCGCCGAGCATGAACAGCGCGCCGTGGGCGAAGTTCACCACGCCGAGCGTGCCGAAGGCCAAGGTCAGCCCGAGCGCGATCAGCGCATAAGCCCCTCCTTTGTCGAGGCCGTTCAGGATCTGCAGAACGATCGCGTCCATGCGTGGTCAATCTCCCTTGTGTCCGCAGCGCCCACGGCGCGCGTCCATCACACTTCCTCGACGACCGACCCCGGCCGCCGAGCCATTACGAAAACGAGACAGTCGTCGAACGACACAGTCGCTAGGTGTCCTCGAACGCACGACGCAACGCGCGCACGCGCGAGGGGCATTCGCGAGACACGTACCGGTCGGCTGCGCCCGAGGCTCAGCCGACCGGTCACGCGTCAGCGTGCCGGGCCGCGTATCCGCAGCCCGGCTCGATCAGATCAGCCGCACTTCTTGGCGTCCTTGGAGCCGAGATCGCCGCCGAAAATGCTCGGGTCGTAGGTGACCTGCGAGGCCGGCACGATCTTCTTGACTTCGAGCAGATCGTACTTGTCCTTCGGCTTTTCCTTGCCCTGCACCACCAGCACGTCCTTGAAGCACTGATGGTCGGCGGCGCGGTACAGCGTCTTGCCGTTGCCGAGTCCGTCGAACTCGAAGCCTTCCAGCGCCTTGATCACCTGGGTCGGGTTGAAGGTGCCGGCGCGCTCGCAGGCGTCGGCATACAGGATTGCCTGGACGTAGCAGGTCTGCGCAGCCTGTGACGGCGGCGCACCGTAGGCCGCGCCGAACGACTTGGTGAAGGCGCTGGTGGCGGCGTCCTCGAGCTTCCAGTCCCAGTTGGCGGTGCCGTAGATCCCCTTGATCGCATCGCCGGCGCCCTGCGCCATCAGTTCGGAGAACAGCGGCACGACGATCTCGAACTTCTTGCCGTTCGCCATCTTGTCACGCAGGCCGAACTGTACCGCCTGGGTCAAGGAGTTGATCATGTCCTTGCCGTAGTGGTTCAGCACCAGCACGTCGGCACCGGAATTCAGCACCGGAGTGATGTACTGCGAGAAGTCGGCGGCGCCGAGCGGAGTGCGGACTGCCTTGACGGTCTTCCAGCCCTGCTTCTCGGTGGCTTCCTTCATCGACTCTTCCTGGGTCCAGCCCCAGGTGTAGTCGGCGGTCAGGTGGTAGGCGGCGCGATCCTTGCCGTAAGCCTCGGCGAGCACCGGGCCGAGCGCGACACCCGACATGTAGGCGTTGAAGAAGTGACGGAAACCGTAGGCGCGCTTGTCCTTGCCGGTGGTGTCGTTGGAGTGGGTCAGGCCGGCCATGAAGATCACGCCGACGTCCTGGCACAGCGACTGCACCGCGACCGCGACACCCGACGACGAACCGCCGGTGATCATGATCGCGCCGTCCTTCTCGATCATGCGCTTGGCCGAGGCGCGCGCCGCGTCCGACTTGGTCTGGGTGTCGCCGGAGACGAAGGTCACCTTCTTGCCGAGCACGCCGTTACCCTTGAGCGCCAGCGGCTTCATGGTCTTCAGCATGCCGCCGTCGCCCTCACCGTTGAGGTGCTTGACCGCGAGCTGGTAGGCGCGCAGCTCGTCCATGCCTTCGTCGGCATAGGGGCCGGACTGCGGAACGTTGAAGCCGAACACGACGTCCTTGCCCTTCGGCATGTTGCAGAAGTCGTCGGCGAAGGCGTTGCGGATGAAGAAAGTGGGTGTCGCGAGAGCCGCAGCACCGGCCAGGCCGGTCTTGAGCGCAGTTCTGCGGTCGATAATGAATTTGTTGTCGGCCATGGGGCGTCTCTCCTCAGGTTCCTCGGGAAGTCGTTTTGTTAGTCTCAGGCTCGGCGGCGCATAGGCGCGCGTGTCCATGCCTGGGCTGCTCTTGGTGGCAGCGAGCCCGAAGTCTTGGAGAGCGGGCCAATCAGGGTCAACCGCTCCTTTTGTCTAAGGAGGACTCCACGCGGGAGTTGCGTAGGTAATTGCTAGTTCCGTTGACAGAACTAATCGTCACGCTGGCGTGACAGATCATGATGCGTTGCGACAAGCGACGTGGGGAAATTCTCACCTGATCAGTGCAGGCGCCGCAATCAAACCGTCACATATTGCAACGCAACACGCTTTCCACAGATCATGAGGATGCTGATGGGGAAACACGCAGCCAAGCTGTGTGACGTTTGGTCGCGAACCCGTCTCATCACAGTGCGACGCAACAACACGTTTTCGGGATCAGCATGAAATCTCAGCCGCCTCAGCGGCTGAGATCGAGGCAGACGGGAGCGGCGCTGACTGACGGCGCTCCCGCACGACGATTCGATTGTCCCCACGCGGCAGGCGACGCGATCAGCTCACCCGACGCTCGCGGCTTTCCCAATATGGCTGGCGCAGCTCGCGCTTGAGGATCTTGCCGGCGCCGGACAGCGGCAGCGGTGTTTCGGTGATCTCCACGCTGCGCGGGCATTTGTAGCCGGCGATCAGTGCCTTGCAGTGAGCGATCAGCTCGTCCGCCGTCACCGTGACGCCGGCCTTGGTGACCACCACCGCGTGGACCTGTTCGCCCCACGCCTCGTGCGGAATGCCGATCACTGCGCATTGCGCCACAGCCGGATGCTGAGCCACCGCATTCTCGACCTCGACCGAATACACGTTTTCGCCGCCCGAGATGATCATGTCCTTGACCCGGTCGACGACGTAGACGAAGCCGTGCTCGTCCATGTAGCCGCCGTCGCCGGTGTGCATCCAGCCGCCGACGAGCGCCCGCGCGGTCTCCTCCGGCCGCTCCCAATACCCCATCATCACGTTGTCGCCGCGGACGCAGATCTCGCCGACGGTCCCGTAAGGCACGGTGCGATCCTCGGCATCGACGATTCTTACTTCGCAGCCCAGCGTGGCGCGGCCGGCGGCGCGCTGCCGGCCCTTGGCCTTGCCGTCGCCGATATGCTCCTTCCAGTGCAGCAAGGTGGCGATCGGCGACAGCTCGGTCATGCCGTAGGCCTGGGTGAACTGCACGTTCGGCAGCGCCGCGCTCGCCCGCGCCAGGACCGCCTCGCTGATCGGCGAAGCGCCGTAGACGATGTTCTTGAGCGACGACAGGTCGTAAGTCTTCAGCGCAGGGTGATCGACGAACATCTGGATCATGGTCGGCACCAGCAACACGTCGGTGACCCGATCGTTCTGCATCGCCTGCATCACGCCCTCCGGCGTGAACGACGGGATCATCACGTTGGAGCCCCCCGACAGCAGCAGCGAATACATCGCCGCGCCGTTCGCGAGATGGAACATCGGTGCAGCGTGCAAATACACCGAGGTGCCGGGGAACAGCCCCTCGCCCATGGCATTCAGCGCGTTCGCCATCAGATTGCCGTGGCTCAGCATCACGCCCTTGGAGCGGCCGGTCGTGCCGCCGGTGTAGAAGATTCCGGCGAGATCCTCGGCCTTGCGCATTGCATCCGGGATCGGCGCGTGCGTGGCAATCAGATCCTCATAGCCCTGCATCCCGGCCGGGACGTCGCCGTCGTCGGCATAGATCATCGCCATCGACGGAATCGCCTTTGCCAGCACAGCACCGGTCGCAGCAAACGCCTTGTCGACCACCAGCGCCACCGCGCGGCAGTCCTTGAGCGCGTCTTCGTTCTCCAGCGCGCTCCAGCGGATGTTGAGCGGCACGATCACGCCGCCGCACCAGCCGGCGGCGAGATACATTTCCAGATAACGGTCCGAATTCGACGACAGGATAGCAACGCGCTCGCCCTCGCCGACGCCGCTGGCACGCAGACCGGCAGCGAGCCGCGCGACGCGATCGCCGACCTCGCGCCAGTTACGGCGGCGGCCGGCGCAGACGGTGGCCAGCCCTTCCGGGTTGATCTGCAGCGCGCGACGCAGGCCGTGAGTGATGTTCATGAAGTCCTCCCTTGGGTCGTTTCCTGTTGTTGTTGCCTTCGGGCACCTGAAGGGTGCTCTTCTTCTTGGTTGATCGGGTGGCGAGCCCCTCGGTGAGGCGCACCGCGAATTCGTCGGCGATCGCCTCCGGCGACAGCGCACCGTCGCGCTGATACCAATGGCCGATCCAGTTCAGCGATCCGGCGATCGCGAACGCTGTCAACTTCGGATCGCACGGTTTGATCGATCCGTCGGCGACGCCGTCCGCGATGTAGCGCCGGAACGTGCGATCGATGCCACGCTTAGCGGCGCGCACCGTCTTCTCGTTGTCCGGCGACAGATCGCGCGGATTGAACCGCACCATGCTGGCACCAAAATCGGTCGCCATCGTCGCGGCATAGGCGCGCACCAGGGCGCGCAGCTTGCCGAGCCCGTCCTCACCCGATTCGTTGATGACTGCGATGATCTCGTCGACCTGCTCCTGGCCGAGCGCCCAGCACTCGAACAGGATGTCTTCCTTGCTGCGGAAATAATTGTACAGCGCCGGCTTGGTGATGTTCAGCCGTTCGGCGACTTCGTTGAGCGTCGCGCGATGATAACCCTGTTCGAGGAATAGCTGCACCGCGATCCGCAGCACCGCCTCGCGCTTTTCGTCGCGGGCGCGCCGGCGGCTTTCGAACGGCATCCAGGGCGATTGATCGTCGATGACGCGTTCGTTCATCACAAATTCCGCAAGCAGAAATTCAACAAGTAACTGATCCATCGCCGATCGATTGACTCGCGACCGGCTCGCATATATTACTCATGGGTAATAAAAAGTCCAATGGGTAAGTTTAGGGAGGAAACGATGGTGTCACCCGTCCACGTCGCCGGCGTCGGCATGATCCCGTTCGTCAAGCCGGGCGCGAACGAGCCGTATCACCTGATGGGCGCCGAGGCGGCGCGGCTCGCTTTGTGCGACGCCGGCCTTGGTTACGACGCGATCCAGCAGGCGTTCGTCGGCTACGTCTACGGCGACTCCACCTGCGGCCAGCGCGCGCTGTACCAAGTCGGCATGACCGGCATCCCGATCGTCAACGTCAACAACAACTGCTCGACCGGCTCGACCGCCCTGTTTCTGGCGCGGCAAGCGATCGCCTCCGGCGCGGCCGACTGCGTGCTGGCGCTCGGCTTCGAGCAGATGAAGCCCGGTGCGCTCGGCGCGGTGTTCGCTGATCGTCCCAGCGCGTTCGACGCTTTCGATGCCGCAGCCGACGAGCTGATCGATGCGCCCGGCGTACCGCTGGCGCTGCGCTATTTCGGCGGCGCCGGCCTCAGCCACATGCAGAAATACGGCACCCCGCTGTCATCTTTCGCCAAGGTCCGCGCCAAGGCGAGCCGCCACGCCGCGAAGAATCCGCTGGCGCTGTTCCGCAAGGAACTTTCGGCCGACGACGTGCTGAACGATCAGGTGATCTGGCCCGGGGTGATGACCCGGCTGATGGCCTGTCCCCCCACCTGCGGCGGCGCCGCCGCGGTGCTGGTGTCCGAAGCCTTCGCCAAGAAGCACGGCCTCGACACCCGTGTCCGCATCGCCGCGCAGGCGATGACCACCGACACGCCGTCGACCTTCGAGGCGCACGACATGATGCGCGTGGTCGGCTACGACATGGCGCGTGCCGCGGCCACTAAGGTGTACGAAGATGCCGGCGTCGGGCCGGACGACATCGACGTCGTCGAGTTGCACGACTGCTTCGCCCATAACGAACTGATCACCTACGAGGCGCTTGGTCTCTGCCCCGAAGGCGGCGCCGAGAAGTTCATCGCCGACGGCGACAACACTTATGGCGGAAAATTCGTCACCAACCCATCCGGCGGTCTTCTGTCGAAGGGCCATCCGCTCGGCGCCACCGGCCTCGCACAATGCTACGAGCTGACCCGGCAGCTCCGCGGCACCGCGGAGGCGACACAGGTCGACGGCGCCAAACGCGCACTGCAGCACAATCTCGGCCTCGGCGGCGCCTGCGTGGTGACGCTGTACGAGCGCGCGTGAGGCTGACGCGATGGTCGATCAATCCGCTGTTGGTCGCCGGTTCACGCCGGTGACTGCCCATGTCGAAGCCGGCCGGCTGCGCTATTTTCTCGACACCCTCGGCGAGACCAATCCGGTGTATCGCGACGCCGCCGCGGCCAAGGCCGAAGGCTTCGTGGCGCAGCCGATCCCGCCGACCTATCTGTTTTGCCTCGAGATGCTCGACAACGAAAAGCCGTTCGAGTTTCTCACTGCGCTTCAGATCGATCTCGGCCGGGTGCTGCACGGCGAGCAGAGCTTCACCTACCACGCCCCGGTGATGGTCGGCGACACCCTCACCTTCAGCCCGCAGGTGACCAGCGTCACCGACAAGAAGGGTGGCGCAATGACGCTGATCGGCGTCGAGACCACCGTCACCAATCAGCACGGCGTCCACGTCGCCGATACGACGCGGACAATAGTGGTGCGCAACGGATGACCGAGACGATGGACATGACCACCTCCCCCGCGGTCGGCGACCGTATCGTCCACAAGCGCTTCCCGGCGATCAACCGTCACCGGCTGGCGCTGTATTGTGGCGCCTCCGGCGATCACAATCCGATCCATGTCGATATCGACTTCGCCAAGGCGTCGGGTTTTCCCGACGTGTTCACTCACGGCATGCTGGTGATGGGCTATCTCGGCCAGGCGCTCAGCGACGCGGTACCGCCGGGCCGGATCCGCAGCTTCTCGACGCGGTTCGCCGCGATCACCCAGCTCGGCGCCGAGATCACCTGCGAAGGCCAAGTCACCGAGCTGATCGAAGCCGGCGGCGAGCGCCGCGCCCGGCTCGCCCTCAACGCCCGCGATCAGACCGGCGAGATCAAACTCGCCGGCGAAGCGATCGTCGCCCTGTCATAACAACAAGCATTCGAGGAAACCTCATGGGCAAACTACAAGGCAAGGTGGCGCTGGTCACCGGATCGGGCCGCGGCATCGGCCGCGCCATCGCGCTGAAGCTCGCATCCGAAGGTGCGCGCGTCGTCGTCAACGATCTCGACGCCGAACCGGGCGACGCCGTGGCTGCCGAGATCAAGGCGATGGGCAGCGACGCGATCGCGGTCAACGGCAGCGTTTCGGAAGCCGGCTTCGCCGATCGCTTCGTCGGTGCCGCGGTGGAGAAATTCGGCGGCCTCGACATCATCGTCAACAACGCCGGCTACACCTGGGACTCGACGATCCAGAAGATGACCGACGAGCAGTTCCAGGCGATGCTCGACGTGCATCTGGTGGCGCCGTTCCGCATCCTGCGCGCCGCCGCCGAGCCGATCCGGATCTTCGCCAAGAAGGAAGCCGAGGCCGGCAAGGAAGTGTTCCGCAAAGTCGTCAACATCTCGTCGATCGCCGGGCTCTACGGCAACGCCGGCCAAGCCAGCTACTCGTCGGCGAAAGCCTCGCTGGTCGGGCTGACACGGACGCTGTGCAAGGAATGGGGACGCTACAAGGTCAACGTCAATTGCGTCGCGTTCGGCCTGATCAACACCCGCCTCACCCAGCCGATCGAAGCGCAGCAGAAGACCATCGACGTCGCCGGCCGCGACATCAAGGTCGGCGTGCAGCCGCAGATGCTGGATGCGATGGCGCGGATGATCCCGCTCGGGCGCGGCGGCACGCCGGAGGAAGCGGCCGACGCGGTGTATCTGTTCTGCAGCCCGGAATCCAACTACGTCAGCGGCCAGGTGCTGGTCTGCGGCGGCGGCCTGATCCTGTAAGCGGGAATACGGCGATGACCCTCGTTCTATCTGAGCGGCGCGGCGCCGTCGCGGTGCTGACGCTGAACAATCCGGCGCAATACAACGCAATGCGCCGCGGCCTGCTCGGCGAGCTCGGCGCCGCCTTGAACGCGGCGCTCGCCGACGACGCGGTGCGCGCCATCCTGCTCACCGGCGCCGGCAAAGGCTTCTGCGCCGGCGCGGCGCTCGGCAGCGAGACGTTCGACGCCGGCGCCGATGTGGCGCCGTGGATGCGCGCCGAGCTCAGCCCGGTACTGGAAGCGATGCGCGGCGCCGAGAAGCCAATCGTCGTGGCGGTCAACGGCCCCGCGGCCGGCGCCGGCGTCGGGCTGGCGCTCGCGGGCGACATCGTGCTGGCGGCGCGCTCGGCGAAGTTCGTGCTGAGCTTTGTCAAGCTCGGCGCCGCGCTCGATGCCGGCACCTCGCTGTTCGTGCAGCGCGCGATCGGCGTCGCCCGCGCCCGCGCGCTGGCGCTGCTCGGCCGGCCGCTGTCCGCCGAACAGGCCGAACAATCCGGCCTGATCTTCCAGGCGGTCGACGACGATCGCCTGATGGACGAAGCAATGGCGATCGCCGAGCAGCTCGCAGCGGGACCGCCGATCGGCATCGGCCTGATCAAGCGTCAGATCGAAGCCGCATGGGCAGCCCCGCTCGCCGAGGTGCTGGACGACGAAGCCGAACAGCAGGGCCGCGCCTTCGTCACCGCGGACCTGCGCGAAGGCGCCGCTGCGTTCGTCGAGAAGCGCCCTGCCCGGTTTACCGGGCGCTAGCCGCTCAACGAGCGGCGCGGGCCCCGAACAACCGGGCCAGCACCTGCTGCGATCTTCTGGATCAATCGGCCAACGAGATTGACGGCCGGCGCCATGTCGCCGGCCCTGCGCGCGATCTACCGTCGGCCGTTTTGAACTGGCTGGAGATCACAGGTGGATTTTGAACTTTCCAAGGAGCAACGCGAGATCAAGGGGCGCGCTGCCGACTTCGTCGAGCAGGTCTGCAGACCGCTCGAAGCCACATGGGGCATCGATGACTATGCGGTCCCGCACGACGTCTTCATGGACGTGGTCCGCAAGTTCCGAGAGTACGGCTTCCGGGGCCTCGCCGTCCCAAAAGATGCCGGCGGTCAGGGGCTCGGCACCATGGCCAAATGCCTCGTGTACGAAGAGATCGTCAAATCTCCGGTGATGCACGGCTTGCTGACGACGTGGTCCGGATTCCTCGATCCGCATCCGGCGCTCTACGTCGCGCCGGAATGGCAGAAGGAAGCGTACCTCTATCCGATCCTGAAAGAGGACAAATTCTATCACATCAACATTTCAGAGCCCGGCGCCGGCTCGGATGCCGCCGGCATCGAGACCACCGCGGTGCGCGACGGCGACAACTACGTGATCAACGGCATCAAGCGCTGGGCACCCCCGCCGAACCACCCCGGGATCACGCCGAAATATCTGCTGTGCTACGCCGTCACCGATCCCGGCCGCGGCTACGAAGGCATCAGCCTGTTTCTGGTCGACTACCCCAACCCCGGCGTCTCGGTGCTGCGCGAATACACCACCATGGCGCCCGGCACCTATCTGGGTCGAAGCTGCGACTATCAGTACAAGGATTGCGTCGTCCCGGCCAAGAACATGCTCGGCGCCGAGGGCATGGGCTTTCGCTACATGATGGACCAGCTCAATCGCAACCGCACCGTCATCGGCGCCCGACTCACCGGCACCGCGCGCTGGGCGCAGGACCAGGCGGCCAAGCGCGCGCGCCAGCGCGAAACCTTCGGCAAGCCGCTGTCGGAACGCCAGGCGATCCAATGGATGCTCGCCGAGTCTGAGATGGACCTGGAGCAGTCGCGGCTGATGGTCTACAAGACCGCCTGGATGCTGGATCAGGGGCTCGACGCCCGCAAGGAAGCCGCGATGGTGAAGTGCTTCGCCCCGCTCGCCGCCTGCCGCGTCATCGACCGCGCCATCCAGATCCATGGCGGGCTCGGCGTGCTGCAGGAAAGCCGGTTCGGCCAGCTCTACTTCCAAAGTCGGATCGCTCAGGTCGCCGAAGGCACCACCGAGGTGATGAAGATGACGATCGCCCGCGAGGTGCTACGCGACAGCATGGCCGGCTGATCGCGACCGTCGTTCCCGTGAACGCAAAACGCCCGGCTCGCACCGGGCGTTCTCGTTTGCGGACCTCTCGTCGGCCTACTTCTCGGCGTCGATCACGGTACCGATCGGCTTCCACCTGGTGCCGTCGAACTGCATCAACTGCTCCTGGCTCATCGGCGTGAAATGAGTGGCGCTGGTGTTGAGCTTGATGCCGGGAAGCAGGATCGGCAGCTCCAGATCCTTGATGCTGGCCGCCTGCTTCATCAGATTTTCGCGGGTCAGATCGTCACCGCACGCCTTCAACACATGCTCGAAGGTCTGAGCCGTGGCATAGCCGAACACGTAGTAGGTCTCGGAAGGATCGGCGTTCGGCATATATTGCTTCATGAAGTCGAGGTACTGCTTCATGCCGAGATCGTCGGCCCAGACCGGGTCGTTCGGGTCCTTGCGGAAGGCGACCGTGATGACACCCTTGGAGTTCTCCAGGCCTGCCGGCACCAACGTGCTGGAGATCGACCCGGCGGCATCGCTCAGCAGATGCAGAGCGTCCCATTTGGTTTCGGCCATCTTCTTGATCGCCTGCGCCGAGAATTTCGGCGTCGAGATGTTGAGGAACACATCGGCCCCGGTCGACTTCAGCAGCAGGATCTGGGAGTCCACCGTCGGCTCGGTGACCTCGTAGCTGAGCTCCTTGGCAATCATGGATTCAGCCTTGTCTCCGAGCCCGTCGCGGAAGCCCTTGGCATAGTCGCGGCCGAAGTCGTCGTTCTGATACAGCACGGCGACCTTGGCGTTCGGCCTCTCCTTCAGCAGATATTTGGCGTAGATCACGCCCTTGGCGTGGTTGTTCGGCTGCCAGCCCATCGACCACGGGTAGGTCTTCGGCTCCGACACCCGATTGGCGCCGGTGCCGAGGAACAGACCCGGCACCTTCTTGACGTTGAGATACTTCTGGATCGCGAAATTGGTCGGCGATCCGAAGGTGCCAACGATCGCCAGCACCTCGTCGCTTTCGACCAGCCGGCGCGTCTGCTCGACCGCCTTCGACGGGCTGTAGCCGTCGTCGAGCGAGATCAGGTTGATCTTGCGGCCGTTGACGCCGCCTTCGGCGTTCAGCTTCTCGAAATACGCCGTCATCGCCCGGCCGATCGCCGCGAAGCTCGACGCCGGACCGCTGTACGGCATGGTCTGGCCGATTTTCACCTCGGTGTCGGAGACTCCGGGTCCGTACTTCTTGGCATCGGCATGCGCAGCCGCGGACACGGCGACGCACGCAGCGGCGCATGCCGCTGCAATCAGCTTGTTCATGGTGTTGTCCTGTCGCTGGTGGAGGAAGGATTGATTCAGGCGGGCTGCAGATAGCGCCGCTTCAGAACGTGCTTGAACAGCTTGCCGTTCTCCTGGCGAGGCAGCTCGGCCTCGAAGTCGATCGACCGCGGACACTTCACATGGGAGAGCTGTTCACGACAGAACGCCATCAGATCCTCTGCCAAGTTCGGCGTCGCCAGCGACGGATCCTTGAGCTGGACCACCGCCTTGACCTCCTCGCCGTACTCGACGTTCGGGATCCCGAACACCGCGACATCGGCGACGAGCGGATGCAGCGCCAGGCAGTTCTCGATCTCGGCCGGATAGATGTTGACGCCGCCGGAGATGATCATGTGCGAACGGCGGTCGGTCAGATACAGGAAGCCGTCCTGGTCGAGATAGCCGACGTCGCCGATCGTCGACCAGCCGAGCGCGTTGCGGGACCGCGCGGTCTTGTCCGGATCGTTGTGATAGACGAAGCTCGGTCCGTCGAAATACACGTCGCCGATCTCGCCGGGCCCGAGTTCGTTGTGATCCTCGTCGAGGATGTGGATAGTGCCGACGCAGGCCCGCCCGACCGATCCGCGATGGCTCAGCCAGTCGGCGCTGGAAATGCAGGTGGCGCCGTTGCGCTCCGAGCCGGCGTAATACTCCCACACGATCGGCCCCCACCAGGCGATCATCCGCTCCTTCAATTCCGGCGGACACGGCGCGGCGGCGTGGATGGCGCAGGCATGCGACGACAGGTCGTAGCGGTCACGGACGTCGTCCGGCAGCGCTAGCAGGCGAAACAGCATGGTGGGCACCCACTGGCTGTGGGTGATGCGATAGCGTTCGATCGCCGCCAGCGCTTGCTCGGCGGCGAACTTCGTCATCACGACCGCGGTGCCGCCGCTCTCCAGCGTGCGCATGGTGAAGCGCAGCGGCGCGCCGTGATACAGCGGAGCTGGCGACAGATACACCGTGTCGTCGTCGAAGCCGAAATTCTCCCGCACCCAGTCGCCGGAGGCCTGAGCCTGGCGCAGATTGGCGAACAGCGGCTGCTTGATGCCCTTCGGCTTTCCGGTGGTGCCGGACGAATAGAAAAAGTCCTTGCCGACTGGCCCGTCCGGAATCTCGATCATCCGATCGAACCGCGCCAGCTCGTGGGCGTAGTCGAGCCCGCCAGCGACCTCGTCGCCGATCACGATGACGGTGCAGCGGTGCGGGTTGTCGGCGGCGAGCGAGCGCATCACCTCACCGAAGCGCGCCCCGACGAACAGCAGCTTGGCGCCGCTGTCACGAACGATATAGGCGGCTTCGTCCGGCTTCAGATGCGTCGACACCGGGGTGTAGTACACGCCATGCCGCCGCGCGCCCCACAGCAGCTCGAAGTAGCGCAGATCGTTGTCGAGCAGAACGGCGATGCCGTCGCCGGCCGACAGTCCCATCCACATCAAGAGCTGAGTGACCGCGTTGGCGCGGCGATCGAGTTCCCGATAGCTGATGGTGTCGTCACCAAAAGCGATCCGTGCGGCGAACTTATCGGGATGGCGCTCGGCCCATTGTCTTAGTATCGGCATCTCTTCCCCGTTGGCGGCTCTGATGGGCCTGTTGCGGGGAGTATCCGGTCAAACGCGGCTCGGCTGAATGACCGTGCGTGCCATTTCGGTTGGCGGAATCCTACGCCGCCCCGTTGGGTTGTGCAGAGCGGTCGCGAAATTCGCCCGGCGTCAGTCCGGTCCAGCGCCGGAACGCGCGGTGAAAGGTACTGAGTTCGGAGAAGCCGAGCGACAGCGCGATCTCCTCGAGCGACAGCCGGGACTTCTTGAGCATGTGGGTGGCCACGTCGCGCCGCACCTGATCCTTGATCTCCTGAAAGCCGACCTGCTGCTCGTCGAGCAAGCGACGCCGCAGCGTCTGCGGTGACATCGCCAGCATGGCGGCAACGTCTTCCAGCGACAGAGGCCGTTTCAGATTGCGGCGGAGGATGCCGCGAACGCGCTCGGCGACGCTGGCGTCGTCGCGATAACGCACCAGCAGCGCGCTCGGCATCGAGGCAAGAAACCGCCGCAACCGCTGTTCGTCAGGCATGATCCGCAAGTCGAGCAGTTCGGCGTCGAACCGGATCTCGGTGCGCGGCTGATCGAACAGCATCGGGGCCTGATACACTGGCTCGAGTTCGGAGCTGAACGCCTCCTCCGGGAACACATAGTGCACCGTGATCAGCGGCAGCCGGCGGCCGACCAGCCAGCACATCAAACCGTAGGTGAACATCAGGATCGCGCCGTTCACCATGCGGCGGCGCCTCGGCTGCTCGATGGTGTCGGTGACGTAGACCGACGCATCGTGCTCGCCTTCGGCGAGGCGCACCACGAAATCGTCGACCGCCAGATGATAGAACTGGCAGCCGATCCGGATCGCTTCGCGCAGATTTGCGCAGTGGATCAGCAGCCGGCACATCATTCGGAAGGTGCCTGGCTTGATCGGGCGACTTCCGAGCAGCCACATTTCATCGTGCGTCACCCGCGTCAGGGTCGCGATCATCCGCGCGAATTGCTCCTGCGGCAGCCGCGAACCGGGCTGGTCGAGCTGGTCGGCAGAGATCCCGGCGCGCGCCAGCAACTTGTCGACGTCGTATCCCGCCTCGCGGACGCCGCTGAGGATCAGCCCGACATAGCCGGTATCGATCGCAGACCGGGATGTGGCGGCACGGCTAGTTCGGCGCGGACGTTTGGCAATGTGCGGCATGGGCAACATGTTAGCGACCCGCCTCCACGGCCGCCAGCGCCGAACTGGAGCCGTCGGCCAACGCAAACGGGCAATCCGGTCATTGCATCATCGGCGACGGAGATAGATGCCGGCGCAGTGAACGATCAAGGAAGGCGGGATGTCATGCGCGCGTTGCTGAGTTGCGAGCCGGGAGGACCGGACAGCCTGAAACTGCTCGACGTCGCCGAGCCGGTCGCGGGCCCCCGCCAAATGGTGATCGCGGTGAAGGCGTGTGGCGTCAACTATCCGGATCTTTTGACCATACAGGACCTTTATCAGGTCAAAACCGCGCGGCCGTTCGCGCCGGGTGCAGAGATCGCAGGCGTGGTGACGTCGCTCGGAACAGGCGTTGACGAATTCGCAGTCGGCGACCGCGTCGCGGCCCGGATCGGCACCGGCGGCATGGCCGAAGCCGTCGCGGTCGATGTCGAGCGCTGCTCACCGATTCCGGACGGGATGTCGTTCGTCGACGCCGCGGTGATGCAGTTCACCTTCGAGACCGCGCTTTACGCGCTGCGTAACCGCGCCAGGCTACAGCCCGGCGAAACCGCGCTGATCCTCGGTGCCGGCGGCGGCGTCGGCGTCGCCGCAGTGCAGGTGGCCCGCAATCTCGGGGCCCGGGTGATTGCGGCGGCCTCCTCCGCGGAGAAGCTGGCCTTCGCCTGCTCCCATGGCGCCGCCGATGGTGTGCTGTATCCGGCCGAAGCCCCGCAGGACCGCAAGGCGGTCGGCCAGCGCTTCAAGGAGGCTGTCGGCGGCGGCGGCGCCGACGTCGTGATCGATCCGGTCGGCGGCTGGCTGACGGACCCGGCGATTCGCTGTGTCGCCGATGGCGGCCGCTACGTCGTGCTCGGCTTCACCGCCGGCATTGCGTCGCTGCCGCTCAATCTCCCGCTGCTGAAGAACTGCGATGTGCTCGGCGTCAATTGGCGGACCTTCACGCTGACCCAGCCGGCGGCGCTGCGCGACAACAAGCGGCAGCTCGAGCGCTGGTACGCCGAAGGGCAGCTATCGTCAGGCGTTACCGCAGAATTCGCGCTTCCCGAAGGCGACCGCGCGATCCAACGCATCGCCGACCGCAGCGCCGTCGGCAAAGTGGTGGTTGTGATGTGACGAGCCGCGGCAGAGCCCGCCGCACCCGAGCTTTATCCAAATGCAGCCAGAGATTCGGCAGGGTTTGGCCCGGTGCGGTGAACGCGACGACCATCCGCCAGCGAATCCGCTTGGCGCTCATCGCGGCCAGACGACCGCCCCTAACTCATTGAAATCATTGGAGCGGGTGAAGGGAATCGAACCCTCGTATTCAGCTTGGAAGGCTGCTGCTCTACCATTGAGCTACACCCGCGATGCAGCCCCCGTAACACGTTAGCCGCGGGCTCTCAACTCCCCTTGCCGGCGCACCACCAACTTCCCCGTCCTTGAGCGCAGCGCGATGTCCTGCCAGCCCGCGAACACCGTCGGGGCCGTCGGATTGGCCGCTCTCTCCTCTTGTCGCCGGACGGAACGGAATCGACCGTCCCCGGTTCTCCGGTCGAGTCGCAGGACGCGGCTCATCCGAGGGGAAGCAACGATGGGATTTTTCAGCAAGGACATTCAGACGATGGAGGACCTGCTGCTGCACGGCCTCCACGACATCTATTACGCCGAACAGCAGATCATCAAGGCGCTGCCGAAGATGATCGAGCAGGCCACCAATCGCGAGCTGTCGCAGGGCCTGAAAGCTCATCTGGAAGAAACCGAGAAGCAGATCGAGCGCCTCGATCAGGTATTCAAGAAGCTCGGCGAGAAGCCGTCCGGGATCGACTGCCCGGCGATCGATGGCCTGATCAAGGAAGCCGACGATACCGCCGGCGAGATCGCCGACAAGACCGTGCTGGACGCCGCCATCGTCGCCAATGCGCAGGCGGTCGAGCACTACGAGATCGCCCGCTACGGCACGCTGATCGCCTGGGCCGAGGCGCTCGGCCACGACGATATCGTCCGCTTCCTCACCACCAATCTCAACGAGGAAAAGGCCGCCAACACCAAGCTCAACACCGTGGCGCTCCGCAAGGGCGTCAACCGCAAAGCCGCAAGCTGAAAGGAAACCAAGATGAACCGCACCGCACTCGTCCTCGGCTGCCTCCTGGTCGCAACCCCTGCCCTGGCGGAATCGGTCACCGAGAAGACCGGCGTCAATTCGGTGCTCGGGATCGCGCCCTCGACCGAGGACTTCGTCAAGCAGGTCGCCATCAGCGATATGTTCGAGATCCAGTCGAACCAGCTCGCCGAACGCAAGGGCAACGCCGCGCAGCAGGCGTTCGCCAAGCAGATGATCACCGATCACACCAAGACGTCGAGCGAGCTGAAGTCGCTGGTGTCCGACGGCAAGGTCAAGGCCACGCTGCCGACCGCGCTCGATTCCGCCCACCAGGCCAAACTCGACAAGCTGAAGAACGCCAATGGCGCCGAGTTCAACGAGGCGTTCGACGAGCAGCAGGTGGCCGCACACAAGGATGCGGTGTCGCTGTTCGAACGCTACGCCAAGGGTGGCGACAATGCGGCGCTGAAGAACTGGGCCGGCACCACGCTGCCCAAGCTGCAGCACCATCTCGAAATGGCGCAGCAACTCGATCGCGACCGCACCAACACCACCTCGGAGTCGAAAGCCAACAAGTAAGCGGCATTCGCCTGCATTTCGATGACGACCCGGCCCGGCGGCGCGATCCGCCGGGCCGCTTTCGTTCTGAGCAAGCATGAGCCGAACGGATTCGCGCCAGAGCAGCGCGGCGCCGCTCCGCCCTCCCCAGCGATGGAACCGGAGCCACACTCGTGCATTGTCGGCAGTCACGGGTGTGGGGGCTTGTGCATGACACGACCGTCGGCGCACATCGTCCGTGGGCCGCGCGTTACGAAGCGCGCCACCACTCGGATGAGTTGCCATCGCATGTGCAGGAGCCGCAATGACCGACACCACCGAAACGCTCGAGCTTCCGCCGGAGACCGAAGCGGCTGAACCCGCAGCAAAGCCCCAGACGGCCCCCGGCTACAACGTGGTGTACGACACCGGCACGGTGCGCGAAGGCCTGCCTTATCCGCTCGGTTCCTGCTGGGACGGCAACGGCACCAATTTCGCCCTGTTCTCCGCCAACGCCACCAAGGTGGAAGTCTGCCTGTTCGACGGCGATACCGAGCGCCGGATCGAACTGCCCGAGTACACCGACGAGGTGTTTCACGGCTACATTCCCGATGTCGGTCCCGGCACGTTCTACGGCTATCGGGTGTACGGCCCCTACGAGCCGGACAACGGCCACCGCTTCAATCCGAACAAACTGTTGCTCGATCCCTACGCGCGCGCTCACGCCGGCGAGCTGACCTGGGACCCGGCCGTGTTCGGCTACGTGATGGAGAGCGGCGACGACACCACCTTCGATGAGCGCGACAGCGCCAGGTTCGTGCCGAAATGCGTTGTGGTCGATCCGGACTTCGATTGGAAGGGCGAGCCCGGCCGTCAATTCGTGCCGTGGGACCAGACCATCGTCTACGAAACCCACGTCAAAGGTTTCACGATGCTGCACCCCGAGGTGCCGGACAATCTGCGCGGCACCTATGCGGGGTTCGGCACCAAGCCGGTGGTCGACTACATCGCCTCGCTCGGCGTCACGGCGGTCGAATTGCTGCCGATCCACACCTTCGTCAACGACAGCTACCTGCTCGACAAGAAGCTGGTGAACTACTGGGGCTACAACACCATCGGCTTCTTCGCGCCCGACCCGCGTTACGCCGCCGACGTGCCGAACAGCTTGCGCGAATTCAAGGAGATGGTCGCACGGCTGCACGACGTCGGTCTCGCCGTGATCCTCGACGTGGTCTACAATCACACCGCCGAAGGCAACGAGCTCGGCCCGACGCTGTCGTTCAAGGGCATCGACAACGCCAGCTACTACAGGCTGCTGCCGGAGCAAAAGCGCTACTACATCAACGACACCGGCACCGGAAACACCGTCAACCTCACGCATCCGCGCGTGATCCAGATGGTCAACGACAGCCTGCGCTATTGGGCCGGCGAGATGCACATCGACGGCTTCCGGTTCGACCTCGGCACCATCCTGGCGCGCGAGCATTACGGCTTCGACGAGCAGAGCGGCTTTCTCAAAGCGGTGATGCAGGATCCGCTGCTCAGCTCGGTGAAGCTGATCGCAGAGCCGTGGGACTGCGGGCCCGGCGGCTATCAGGTCGGCGGCTTTCCGCCCGGCTGGGCGGAATGGAACGACAAGTTCCGCGACACCGTGCGCGACTATTGGCGTGGCGACGCGTCGGCCGCGGCACTGGCGCCGCGGCTATCCGCCTCCGGCGACGTGTTCAATCGCCAGGGCCGGCGCGCCTGGGCGAGCGTCAACTTCATCACCGCCCACGACGGCTTCACCCTGAACGACTGGGCGAGCTACAACGACAAGCACAATGCCGCCAATGGCGAGGACAATCGCGACGGCCACTCCGACAACCGTTCCTGGAACTGCGGCGCCGAAGGGCCGACCGACGACGAAGCGATCATGGCTTTGCGCGAGCGGCAGAAGCGCAACATGCTGGCGACCCTGTTGCTCGCCCAAGGCACGCCGATGCTGCTCGCCGGTGACGAATTCGGCCGCACCCAGAACGGCAACAACAACGCCTATTGCCAGGACAACGAAATCTCCTGGGTCCATTGGGATCACGACGAGGCCGCGCAGCACCTGCGGAACTTCACGCAGCGGCTGATCGAGCTGCGCAGGACCAATCCGACGCTGCGCCGGAGCCGGTTTCTGACCGGGCAATACGACGAGGAACTCGAGGTTCGGGACGTCACCTGGATCAACGCCAATGGCGGCGAGATGCAGCAGGAGCACTGGGACGACGCCAATGTGAAGTGCTTCGGCATGCTGCTCGACGGCCGGGCGCAGACCACGGGTATCCACAAGCAGGGTCAGGAGGCCACCGTTCTGCTGATCCTGAACAGCTTCGACGGCGTCGTCGACTTCACCCTGCCGGAGGTTCCGCACGGCTCGAAATGGTCGCTGCTGATCGACACCAACCTGCCTCACGGCATGCCCGACGAGCAGTTCGATTGCGGCGAGGTGTATCAAGTCACGGCCCGCTCCCTGCTGCTGTTCGGGCTCTCCAAGTAGTCCAGACACGCCGCCGCGGCCGAGCGCCGGCGTTTTGCCACAAATTTGCGCAGCCTTCTCCGCTGGGTAGCGGGAACGCCCGGTTCGCTTCGCGATTGAGATTAACAATAGGGGCCGATCGATCATCGGCCCTTCTCGATCAGCAACGGAGCTTTTCAGGTGATCATTCGCGCAGGCTACAATATCGCGTTCCACTGTTTCCAGGAAACGCCGATCAACCTGCTGCTCAGCGTGCATCCGTCGCGCGCGCAGCATGTGATCGGCGAGCACGTCATCAAGTTTTCGCCGGACGTGCCGTCGCGCGACTTTACCGACATGTTCGGCAATGTCTGCACCCGCATCGTCGCACCGCCCGGCCGCATCGACATCAGTAATGACTTCCTGATCGAGGATTCCGGCCTGCCGGACGAGGTCGCGCCCGGAGCCCGGCAGATCCCGGTCGGCGAGCTACCCGACGAGGTGATGGTCTATCTGCTCGGCAGCCGCTATTGCGACACCGACAAGCTGTCCAACCTCGCCTGGTCGCTGTTCGGCGGCATCAACTCGGGCTGGGAACGGGTGCAGGCGATCGTCGACTACGTGCATAATCGGATTACCTTCGGCTATCAGTTCGCCCGTAACGATCGCACGGCTTCGGAAGGACACTTCGAGCAGATCGGTGTCTGCCGCGACTTCGCGCACCTCGCCGTCGCGCTTTGCCGTTGCATGAATATTCCGGCGCGCTACTGCACCGGCTATCTCGGCGACATCGGCGTGCCGATCGATCCGGCGCCGATGGATTTCTCGGCGTGGTTCGAGGTCTATCTCGACGGCCGCTGGTACACCTTCGACGCCCGCCACAATACGCCGCGGATCGGCCGCATCGTGATTGCACGCGGCCGCGACGCCGCCGACGTTGCGATCTCGACCTCGTTCGGCGTCACCAATCTGCTGAACTTCGAAGTGATTACCCACGAAGTGACCGAGCAGGCCGCCGCCGCGCCATTGTCGAACACGCCATTGTCGAAAGTGGCCTGAGCCTCCAAGCGAAGCGCTTCGTCGCGCAGTCTCTGCCCGGGCAGCGCGAAGCGCTGATCCGGGCTCCTCGCAATGCTCAGCCTTCCTGAAATGATCGGCCTTCATGCCGGGAAAAATCGAGCGGTCGGGCCTTCGCCCCGCCGCTCGATTTTCTTTTCTCCGTCTCTTCTTGGCTTCTGCACTTTTTTGCCCGGCGCAGTCATCTGCGTGCTCGCCGGAATCGATCACATCCGATGCGGATGCTTGGGCTGCGCCCAAAGCTTCGTCAGGTCCGGCGACGCTGTGAGATGTCGGTGACCTTCAAGGTGACCGTGCGGGTCCGGCCGTCGCGCTCGACCGTCAGCTTGACGTCTCGGCCGATTCCGACGTCCTCCAGCGCAGCGGCAAGATCCGACATGCCGTGAACCGGCTTACCGTCTGCGGCGGTGATGACATCGCGGACATAGCCGTCGTCGGTGGCGCCTTCGAGTCCGGCCTGGGCGGCCGGCGAGTCCGGCAGCGTCCGCAGGATCACCACCCCGTCGATCCCGAGCTGAGCAGTCTCGTTCTCGCGCGCCGCGATGATGCCGATGCCCGGCACCGGCACCGTGCCGTTGGTGATCAAGGCCGTGACGACGCGATTGACCGCGTCGACCGGAATCGCAAAGCCGATCCCAGCCGAAGCGCCGGAGCCTGAGATGATCGCGGTGTTGATTCCGATCAACCGGCCGGCGCTGTCGAGCAGCGGGCCGCCGGAGTTGCCCGGATTGATCGCCGCATCGGTCTGGATCACGCCGCGGACCTCGTGCGCGGCCGCGGTCGGCAATCGGCGCCGCAGCGCGCTGACGATGCCCGTGGTGAGCGTCTGTTCGAGGCCATAGGGGTTGCCGATGGCGAAGGCTGCCTGCCCGACCTGGAGATCTTCCGAGCTGCCGATCGCGATCGGGCGCAGCGGCGTCTGGGGCCGCTCGAGCTGGAGCACCGCCAAATCGTAGTTCGGCGCCGCTCCGACCACGCGTGCGGTGACGAACTCGCCGGACGCCAGCCGAACGCCGAGCTGGCTGGCGTTTTGAATGACGTGGTTGTTGGTGACGACGTGGCCGGCGGCGTCCCAGATCACACCGGAGCCTGACTGCACCGGCGCTTCCTGCTGGGCGAAGAACGGCGACACACGCTGCTGCGCTTGCGCAAACACATGCACCACGGAGGGCGACACCTGCTTGAACAGCTCGATGGTGGCCTTCTCGGCCGGCGCCAGATCGCCGCGTGCGGTGACGGTGCGCGGGCCGGTGACGGAGAACCAAAACGCACTGAGATAAGGCTGTGCGACCCAGAGCGTCGCCAGCACCAGCAGCCAGACGATTGCGACGCGCAGCAACAGGTCGTTGCGGCGGGAGCGACGGAGAGCTTCCTGACGAGCCTGCGGATCGAAGCCAGGCGGTGGTGGGGTTTGGGGCGGGAGCGACGTCATGGCGAGAGCGTCTCGGACAAGCGCAGAGGTCAGTCGCCGGCGATGCGAAACGCCGGTGGTGTTGCCTCCGCTAATGCATCAGGTTCCATCCGGTTCCATTGTCGTGAAGCGGGCGCGCAGCGCTCGCTGCCCTCCGGTCTTGGTTAAGAAATTGTCTACGACGCCAGCCCCCGAACGCCGCCGCATTACTTCGAGTCCATGATCACGCCGACGAGGTTGCCGGTGCTGGCGCGGTGGCGGCGCGGCTTCTATATCCTGCTGGTTCCCGCCTCGGATCTTCGGCCTTCCGATCGATCCAAACCCCGAGTCGATCGATATGACAGGTTCGTTCTCCAATATGATGCTGGTGATTTCGGTCTGGGCGCTGCCGCTCCTGATCGCAATCACGTTCCACGAAGCCGCGCACGCCTATGTGGCGAAGCTGTGCGGCGACAACACCGCCTGGATGCTGGGGCGCGTCAGCTTCAACCCCATCAAGCACATCGATCCGTTCGGCACGTTGCTGCTGCCGCTGCTCCTGCTGGTGATCCAGTCGCCGTTTCTGTTCGGCTATGCCAAGCCGGTGCCCGTGAACTTCCGCAACCTGAATAATCCGCGGCGCGACATGGTGCTGGTCGCCGCGGCAGGACCGGCGATCAATCTGGTGCTGGCGGCGCTGGCGGGGCTCGCCTTCCATCTGGTCGGCTACGTGCCGGGAGAGGCCGGCCAATGGCTGATGCAGAACCTCGCCAACGCGCTGCTGATCAATGTCGTGCTGGCGATCTTCAACCTGCTGCCGATTCCGCCGCTCGACGGCGGCCGGATCGCTGTCGGCATCCTGCCGCGCGCGCTGGCGAACCCGCTGGCACGGCTGGAGCCTTACGGCATGCTGATCCTGCTCGGGCTGATCTTCATCCTGCCGCTCGCCGGCATCGGCGTGGCGACGCAGTTCATCGCGCAATCCAGCAGGGTCGTGGTCCAAGCGATCCTGATGCTCACCGGGAATGTCTGACCGATGAGCTGCCACGCAGGCGGTGTTCGGCAGGCATCGCACTCCATTCGATTAACTCTGCGACAGGATGCGCAGTGAGGCGGAACCGCAGTCGCGGCGACCACTTGGTACGACAGGGGCGAGACCTGTTCGCGGCGCGACTCCTTCCGGAAGCGTCGCGGCAAAGCGGGACGACCACCGTGACCACAGCCGCAACTCATAATTCTAGTTCGACCTCCACACCTGCTCCCTCGCCCGGCCGCGAGCCGCTTACACCGACGCGGCGCGACTTTCTGTTCGTCGCCACTGGCGCCATGGCGGCGGTCGGCGCGGCAGCGGCGATTTGGCCATTCATCGATCAGATGGAGCCGGACGCCTCGACGCTGGCCTCCGGCGCCCCGATCGACGTCGACCTCAGCGCCGTGCAGCCCGGCCAGCAGATCCTCGTTCGCTGGCGGGATCGCCCGATCTTCATCAACCGCCGCACGCCGCAGGCGCTGCAATCGCTGCAGTCCCCAGCCCTGCTGGCGCGGCTGTCCGACCCCACATCGAGCGTGCACCAGCAGCCCGACTACGCCGACAATTGGCATCGCTCGGTCAATCCGGAGTTCGGCGTGATGGTCGGCATCTGCACCCATCTCGGCTGCATCCCGACATTCGAGCCGCTGCCAACCGACATGCCGTCGTCCGAGCACTGGGTGGGTGGTTACTTCTGCACCTGCCACGGCTCCAAATACGATCTGGCCGGACGCGTCTTCAGGGGCGTTCCGGCACCGTACAATTTGCCGGTGCCGCCGTATCATTTCATCGGCGATGCCAAGATCCGGATCGGCGAAAATCCGCCGAACAGCAAGTTCGACTTCTCCACGATCCGCCAGATCTGAGGATCGTGGCCGGGGGAACGTTCACGCCCGTCCGCCGTTTGCCGCCCATCAACGAGGCGACATTATGCAACACAGGAAATTGCACGACGACGGCGGACAGACGACCTGGGTGATCGTGCTCGAAACCGGCGACGAGGTCATGCAGTGCATGCAGCGCTTCGCCGAGGAGCAAGGCATCTTCGCCGCGCAGTTCAGCGCGATCGGCGCATTTCGCCGGGTCGTGCTGAATTACTTCGACTGGGACGCCAAGCAGTACATCCGGATCCCGGTCGACCAGCAGGTCGAAGTCGCTTCGCTCACCGGCGACATCGCACAAGCGCCGTCCGGCAAACCGGCGCTGCACATCCATCTCGTGGTCGGCCGGCGCGACGGCAGCGCGATGGCGGGTCACCTCGGCGAAGGCCATGTGCGGCCGACGCTGGAGATCGTGCTGACCGAGAGCCCGACCTTGCTGCGCAAGGCATACGATCCGGAGTCCGGTCTGGCGCTGATCCGCACCGACACCTGATCGCGCGGCGGCCCTGCTCAGCCGTAGGGTCGCACGCTCTCGGCGACCGAATCCGCAACGTGCTCCTTGGTGATCACACCGACTACCTGCGAGGCCCGTGGGCGGCCTTCGCTGTCGACCACGATCGCCATCGACGCTTGGCGGCGGGTCATGCGGGCGACGATCTCGAACACCACGTCGCGGCGTCGAGCAATCGTGAACTTCTGCGCCAGATCTCCGAGCGTGACGCCGGAATAAGACGGCGATGTACTGCGGCGAAAGCCGGTATTGATCCGGGCCGCTCCCACGATCATATCGCCGCGTGTCACCACCACATGGGCGAGCCCCTGCGGAAGATCGTCGCGCTGCAGGAAGTCGTCGAGCGGCGTCGTCGCCGCGACGATGATCGGATTGCGATCCATCACCTCGTGGGCATGCCGGACCAGGAACATGTTGGCGTGGTGCGCCTTCGGGATCGCATGACCACGGCCGACCAGCTTGATGGTGTAGATGTTTTCGCGGCTGAGCAGGCGGCGCACGCCGATCGCCAACGCCACCGCGACGATCACCGGCATCACCAGATCGTAGTCGCGGGTCATCTCGAAGATCATCGTCACCGCGGTCATCGCCGCGCCGGTGGCGCCGCCGACCATCGCCGCCATGCCGACGATCCCAGCGGTCGCGACCGTCAGGCCGGGCGCGGGATCGACCAGCGCCACCGCCGCGCCGAACGCGCCGCCGAGCGTCGCGCCCATGAACAGCGACGGCGAGAAGATGCCGCCCGAGGCACCGGCGCCGAGGCTGACCGAGGTGGCGGCGAGCTTGCAGATGAACAGCAGCGCCAGCAGCCCGGGCAGTATCAGCCCGCCCGTCATGATCGCCTGGATCGTCGCATAGCCGACGCCGTCGACGTAGTACTGGCCGAAATTGCGCATCAGCACGTACAGCAGGACGCCGACCATCAGCATGCCGACGATATTGCGCAGATAGGTGTTCTTGATCGTCTCGAACAGCGTCTCGGCCGCCGACAGCCCGCGGATGAAGGCGGTCGCGGCCAATCCCATCAGCGCGCCGAGCAGCGCAAACCACAACAGCGACGTCAGCGGCGTCGGCTGGTCCGCCAGCAGCAGATCCTGCGGCAGCGCGAAGGCCGGCGCCAGGCCGAGGAACAGTCGCCCGATGAAGGTCGCCGTCCCGGTCGCCAGCGCGACAGGCAGGAAGGTCCGCGCGCTGACTTCCGGCAGCATCAGCTCGATTGCGAACATCACCCCGCCGATCGGGGTGTTGAAGGTCGCTGCGATACCTGCACCGGCGCCGGCCGCGACCAGCGTGATCCGCTGCCACGGCGCCACCGCGACGAGCTGGCCGAGCGAGGAGCCGAGCGACGCGCCGATCTGGATGATCGGCCCCTCGCGGCCGACCGCCGCGCCGGTGCCGATCGAGATCGCCGAGGCCAGCGACTTGATCGCGGCGACCTGCGGCCGGATCTTGCCCTCGCGATAGAAGATCGCGTCCATCACCTCGGGCACGCCGTGGCCGCGCGCTTCCGGGGCGAAGTTGTTGACCAGCCAGACTACCACCAGACCGCCGATCACCGGCACCAGGATGATCAGCGCCCCCCATGGCGAGGCCGGGGTGAATTCATTGGCGTCGTAATAAGCCGACAGCGTCCCGAAGAACGCCGCGTTGTGGATCAGCGCGATCAGAGCCCGAAACGCGATCGCGCCGAAGCCGGTAATGACGCCGACCACAACCGCCAGCAGGCACAGGCGAAACAACCCGATCCGATGCGGCCAGAGCATCGCGGCGATCCGCCGACGGCTCAAGGGCCGGCCGGAACGTCGACGCGGCGGCGCACGATCGGCTGCCGTCGAGCCGGCTCCCGCTCCGCCCCGCGTCACGACCGAACCCACGCCACGTCGGACGGAACTGCCTGATTCATCGTCGTTCTTTCAAACCGCCCGGTGCCGACGGCGAAATCGGCAGTGGGCTTCGATCTGGGAAGAACGCGCGCCGCGGACCGGCGGCTCGCGCACAGCCGCCAGCGCGCGCGACCTCCGCGATCCCTTAATCCGCAACATCTTCGGAATTTTCAGCAAGACGCCCGAACCGACCCGGAGCCGCAACGCCTCGCGCCGCAGCATCGTCGCAATCTGTGAGCCGCTCTCCGAAAGTTCAAATCTCTTTCTTGTGAGGCGGGCACAGGACTCTGGAAATCTCCTGGTCGAGGACTTCGCTAATCGGCGGATCGACTCGCTCCTCCATGGCAACCACCCCAAGCCTGCGATCGAACTCCTGGCGTTGCAGATCCTAGTGACGGCAACCGGATCGGCTCACTGCTTAGCGCAGCACCCTACGCCAATTTTCGGCCAAAGCCGTCATCCATCTGGACCACGCAGTCGCAGTGCAACAAATACGATCACACGGAATCGCGCTCGTGACGCTCCCGCGCGGACAGGCTGATTATCTCCCGAGAAACCGTCGGCAGTGCGCAGACGCGTCGATGCGCGATCGCGTCAGTCTGATTAATCGCAAGGCGGCATTTGGCGTGACAATGCGATCGACAGCCGTGCGGCTTTGTTGCAAAGCTGACCATAAATAGCGCGCAGCCAATGGAGCCACGATGACGAACGACCGCCCTGCCGATCCCCGCACCAACTGGGCGCAACTTGCGCAGAGCGAGCGTGACGCGGCTTACGACAATAACAGCGCCGTCAAGAACAGTCCCGAACTGATCGCCGAGCGCAACTCTTCGTCGGCGAAGGCGCGCGCCACGTTGAAGTCGGTGCTCGACCTGCCTTATGGCCCGCGCCCGAACAACAAGATCGACCTTTATCCTGCCGCCGAGCGCGACGCACCCTGCCTCGTGTTTTGGCATGGCGGATATTGGCAGAAGAATTCGCGCGAGCTGTTCGCCATGCTGGTCGAAGGCATCGCGGCGCACGGCTGGTCGATGGCGATCCCCGGCTACTCGCTGGCGCCCGACGTGTCGCTCGCCACGATCGTCGACGAAAGCCGCGCCGCGCTCGACTGGCTGGCCGCTCATGGCCCCGAGCACGGCGTCGCCGGCCCGGTCGTGACGTCAGGCTGGTCCGCCGGCGGTCATCTCGTGGCGATCACGCTGGATCATCCGCTGGTGACCGCGGGCCTGTCGATCTCCGGCGTGTTCGATCTCGGCCCGATCCGCGACACCGGGCTGAACAAGGCGCTGCAACTCACCGATGACGAAGTCGAAAAGCTGTCACCGCTGCGACTGCCGGTGATCAACAAGCGCCTCGATCTCGCCTACGGCGCCAACGAACTGCCCGCGCTCGTGCTCGACTCGATGGAGCTGCACGCGCGTCGCGAGGCCGCTGGCGCAACGGGGCGACTGCTGCCGCTTCCCGGTCACGATCACTTCTCGATCCTAGCCGAACTGCGCCGCCCCGAAGGCGCACTGGTAAAGGCCGCGCGCGAGCTGGTCGGCTGAGATTCAGCGCACAGACTTCAGCGAGGCGGCATTGATGAACACCTCGCCTCGCTCGGCCCGCACCGGATAGAGCCGCAGCGGCCGGCTCGGCCAGCCGTCCGAAATCGCGCCATCGATCAGGCTGAACGACGCGTCGTGGCGCGGACAGGCGAGCCGTCCGCTGACGAGGCGTCCGCACGCGAGATCAGCCTGCTCATGCGGACAGGCCCGCTCGCAGGCTGTAACTAATCCGCCGTCCGCGACCAACACGAGATCCACGCCCGCGATCCGAACGGCAACGATGCCCGCTGCGGTGAGCCGCGGCAGACTGCAGACCGGAAGCCACTGGTCCTGCGGCCATGCAGGACCACGGCGGTCGTCAGCCACCGAGATACGCCTTGCGGACGTGCGGATTGGCGATCAGTTCGGCACCGGTGCCCGACAGCACGATACGGCCGCCCTCAAGCAGATAAGCGTGATCGCACATATCGAGCGCCGCGAAGGCATTCTGCTCGACCAGCAGCACGGTGGTGCCGGCGTCGCGGATCCGGCGGATGATCGCGAAGGTTCGCTCGACGATGTTCGGCGCCAACCCGAGCGACGGCTCGTCGAACATCACCAGCCGCGGCCGGCTCATCAACGCCCGCCCGATCGCCAGCATCTGCTGCTCGCCGCCGGACAACGTGCCGGCCGCCTGCTTGCGGCGCTCGGCAAGGCGGGGAAACTCGCCATAGATCCGGTCGCGGTCGGCCGCGACCTCGGAGCGGTCACTGCGCAAATACGCGCCCATGTCGAGATTCTCCTCGACCGTCATGTGCGGGAACACACGGCGGCCTTCCGGGCAATGCGCAATGCCGGATTTGAGGATGCGGGGCGGCCGCGCGCCGGTGAGCACTTCGTTGTCGAACCGCAGCGCGCCGGCACGCAGCGGCACGAGGCCGGAGATCGCCCGCAGCGTCGTACTCTTTCCCGCACCGTTGGCACCGATCAGCGCGACGAGCTGACCGGCCTTGACCTCGAACGAGATGCCCTGCAGCGCGGTGACGCCGCCATAGCCGCATACGGCGTTGATCACCTCAAGCATGTTTCACACCCTGGCCGAGATAGGCTTCGATCACCGCTGGATCGTTGCGGATCACGTCCGGCGTTCCTTCGGCAATGATCCGGCCGTAGTTCAGCACAACGATCCGATCCGACACGCTCATCACCATCGGCATGTCGTGCTCGACCAGCAGAATGGTGATGCCGCGATCGCGAATCTTGCGGATGAGCTGCACAAAGGTGTGCGTTTCCGACGCGTTCATGCCCGACACCGGCTCGTCGAGCAGCAGCATCGACGGCTCGGCGGCGAGCGCCAGGGCCACTCCGACCAACCGTTGTTCGCCGTAAGACAATGAGCCCGCCAGATCATCCGCGCGGCGGCCGAGGCCGACCCATTCGACCAGCTCGGCAGCCTTCTGCTTCAACTCCACTTCAAGTCGGCGAACCCGCGGCAGGCCCAATACCGACGGCAGCACGCCGACCCGGCCGCGGCGATGCAGCCCGATCAGCACGTTGTCGTACACCGTGTCGTTGGGGAACACGCTGGTCCGCTGGAAGGTGCGGATCAGGCCAAGATCGGCGATTGCCTGCGGCTTCATTCCGCGCAGCGACTGACCACGATAGGTGACATCGCCATGCGTCGGCGTGAGGAAGCCGGTGACGACGTTGAACGCCGTGGTCTTGCCGGCGCCGTTCGGGCCGATCAGGCTGACGATCTCGCCTTCGCCGACAGAGAACGTCATGTCGGAGATCGCCACCAACCCGCCGAAATGCATCGCGACCTTGTCGACGCTGAGCGCGGTCTTCACCGCCGGTTGCTTCAAGGCTGCTGCAGCTGTCATCACGCGCTCTCCTCAACACCGCGCTTGGCGAAACCGGGCGCCGTCACCGGCTTCATCCGCGGAAACCACTGCATCAGCGCCGGCACGATGCCGCGCGGCATGATGAACAGGATGACGATCAGCGCACTGCCATAGGCGATCCACTGCGCCTCCGGTGCCATCACCGGCCGCAGCGCGACCGGCATCAGGCCGAAGATCAGCCCGCCGACCACCGGACCCGCAAGCGTGCCCTTCCCACCCGTGATCACCATGATCACCATCGTCACCGTATTAATGAACGCGAACACTTCGGGATCGATGATCTTGATATAGTGCGCGTAGAGGCTGCCGGCGCCGCCGCAGATGCCGGCCGACACGACAGCGGCCAGCGTCAACGTCTTGGTGACGTCGATGCCGATCGACACCGCCAGCGTCTCGTTCTCCATCAGCCCGCGCATCGCCCGGCCGACATGGGAACGTACCAGCCGCGCAATCAACAGGTAACAAGCCACGGCGACGCCGAGCACCAGATAATAGTTGTGCAGCTTGGTGCGGAAGACGAATTCGCCGAGCCCAGGGAAGCCGACCTGCATCGGCGGGATGCTGGTCAGCGCCAGCGGGCCCTGAGTCAGCTCGACCCAGTTCAGCGCCACCAGCCGCACCACCTCGGCGAACGAGATGGTGACGATCACGAAATACGCCCCGCGCACCCGGAACGACAGCCGTCCGACCAGATAGCCGCACAACCCCGACACCAGCACGGCGATTGCGAAGCCGGCCAGCGGCGGCCACGGCTCGTGCACGACGTGCAATCCGAACGGCAGGCTGACGCTGAAGCCGAGCGATGTCAGCGCGCTGACATAGGCGCCGATGCCGAAGAAGGCGATGTGGCCGAGGCTGAGCTGGCCGGTGAAGCCAAGCAGCAGATTGAGGCTCATTGCACCGATGACGAAGATCCCAGTGGTGATCAGCGCGTTGAGCAGATACGGATCGCTCAGCCATAGCGGAACGGCGGCAAGCGCGGCGACGACGACGATCGACAGCAGCAATTTCATCCGACGCGCTCCGCACGAGGAAACAGCCCGGTCGGGCGGAAGATCAGCACGGCGATGATGATCAGGAAGCCCATCGCATCGCGGTAGCCGGACGAGATGTAGCCGGCGCCCAGTTCTTCGGCGAGCGCCAGGATGAAGCCGCCGATCACCGCGCCGGTGATGTTGCCGAGTCCGCCGAGAATGACGATGGCGAACGCCTTGACGGCCGCGAGATCGCCCATCGCCGGATAGACCACATAGACCGGTCCGAGCAGCGCGCCAGCCGCTGCGGCGAGGCTCGATCCCAGCGCAAAGGTCGAGGTGTAGATCAGGTTGACGTTGACGCCCATCAGCGCCGCCGTGTCCTGATCCTGGAATGTGGCGCGCATCGCGCTGCCGAGCCGGGTGCGGTTGATCAGGACGTAAGTCAGCACGATCAGCGCTCCGGCGGCCACCAGCACGAACAGCCGCAGCCACGACACCGAGACCGGGCCGATCTCGAGTGGCGCGTCCGGGAACGGCGTCGGCACCGACTTGGCGACACCGCCCCACACCCACAGTGTCGCCGACTGCATCGCGATCCAGGCGCCGATCATCACCAGCATGGTGGTGTCGATGTCGGAGCCGCGCAGCGGCCGCAGCAGCGTCAGTTCCACCAGCGCGCCGAGCGCCCAGCCGCTCGCAATCGAAAGCGGCAGTGCAACGAAGAAGTTCAACTCGAACTTCTGCACCACGACGAACATCACGTAGGCGCCGAACGTGTAGAGAATGCCGTGCGTGAAATTCACCACATTCATGATGCCGAAGATCAGCGTGAGGCCGATGCCGAGCAACCCATAGGTGCCGCCGAGCACGAGCGTATTGATGAGATGCTGAAAGAATTCGCCCAAGGTCGATCCTCACGTTCCAGGGAAGGACGAGGCGCGGGTCGCGCCTCGTCGGTCGTGTCGTGCGGTCAGAGATCCTTCATCGCGACTTTGCCGTCCGCGATTTCGATCAGGTACACGTTGGGCTGGCTCTGACCGCTTTCCTTGCCGGCGGGGCCAGACTTCTGGAAAGCGATGTCGCCGTTGAGGCCCTTCAGCTTGATGTCCCACAGCGCCGCCTTGATCGCGGCCGGCTCGGCCTTGCCTGCCTTTTCGATCGCCGCCGCCGCGGTGCGGATGCCGTCATAGCCGCGGAAGCTCTCGGTGCAACCGGCGAAGTCGAAACCGCGCTTCTTCCATTCGGAGACGAAGTAGGTGGTCGCTTCGGGGTTCGGCGTCTTGTCCGGGAACCACGGCAGGAAAGTCGTCAGATGCATGGTGCCGTTAGCGGCGGCACCGGCCTGGGCAATGATCTGGTCGGGGTTCTGCGAGCCGCCGGTGGTGATGATCTGCTTCTTCAAGCCAAGGGCTGCGGCCTGCTTGAACAGCAGCGTGAGCTGATCGACCGCGGCGGTGACGATGATGGTCTCCGAGTCAGAGCCCTTCAGCTTGGAGAGCTGCGCGCTCATGTCCTGCGCGCCCTGGTCCATGGTCTCGACCAGGCCGACCGCGATGCCCTTCGCCTTCATCATCTTGCCGAAGTCTTCGGCGGCGCCGCGCCCCCAATCGTTGTTGATGACGAGGAAGTCGACCTTCTTCAGACCGAGCTTATCGACGATCTTGCCGAACGCCGCAGCCTCGATCGCCGACGGCGGCGAGATGCGGAAGATGTAGGGATTACCCGAGGTGGTGATCTTGCCGGAGGACGAGGTTTCGACCACCATCGGCACCTCGTATTCCATCAGCTTCGGCATCACCGCCAGCGTCAGGCTCGAGCCCCAGGCCCCCATCATCACCGGCGTCTTGTCGCGGGTGATCAGCTTCTCGGCGACCGCCGCCGCTTCGGTCGGGTTGCTCTTGTTGTCCTCGATCACCAGCTCGATCTGCTTGCCGAGCACGCCGCCCTTGGCGTTGATCTCGTCCGCCGCAATCTTCGCGCCGTTGACGACGTAAGTGCCGGAAGCCGCGAAGGCACCGGTCAGCGGTTCGTTCACGCCGATCTTGATCGTCTCGGCCGAGGCCGTTCCCATCAGGAGCGCAGTGGCCGCCGCGATGAGAGAAGCAGTCCGCAGGGTTCGCATCATCCTCGTTTCTCCGTGATCGTTTTGTTTGGTTGATCGGACGCCGCCCCCGGCGCCCGTCGCAAGTCGCCTTCGCCCACCGCTACCGGCGGGTCGTCCCTCCCAGCCAGCGCGGCAGCCGCGCCCTTATCAGGCCCAGCAACAGCGCCAGCCCGTTGAGATGTTGATCAGCGCCGGCCGGCACGACCGTCTCGCCGGACAGCTTGCGTTCGAGGTTGCCGGTGAACTGATCGATCAGCCGTCGCGCGAGATCGCGCACCAGACCGCTGCGCCCGACCTGCGCCAGCAGACCGGTCAGCGTGTAGCCGATCGTCAGGTCGACCCGCGTCGCGCGCCCCGCGTCCAACGGCTTCAGCCGATAGCGGATTTCACCCTGGGTCGATGATCGGCTGCGGCGATCATTGCCGGTGCCGATGATCCGGCCGGAGAGCCCGTCGTCGGCACGCTCGATCCGGGCGACGCCGGCAAACTGCGCGGCGATCGGCCCGACCTGCACACGGATCTCACCCTCGACCCGGCTCGGATCGTCGGCGTTGGTAAGGGCCACGCCCGGCAGGCAGGCGGCAACCGCGGCAACATCGGTGAACAGTTCCGCAACCTGCGACGGCGGATGCGGCACTTCGAACGCTTGCTCGATCGTCGTGGCCGGCGTGAACTCAGCGATCGAAACGTTAGCTGCTGGGACAGCGGCTCCCGCGATCGTCTGCGCCGTCGCGACGCGCAGATTTGTCTGTTCCGCACAATGTCCGGAGCCGACCGGCCCCAATTTGCGCTCGCCGCTCCCTTCGGCCGCGAGACCGCGCGCCCGACGGACAGCAATCACCGACATCACCGCGCGGACGATGCCGACATAGCCGGTGCAGCGACACAGATTGCCACTCATGCCGACGCGGATGGCCTGCTCATCCGCATCGGGCAGCCGCAGCACCAGGTCGCGTGCCGACACCAGCATGCCCGGCGTGCAATAGCCGCATTGCAGCGCGTGCTCGCGCGTGAAGGCGGCACGCAGCTCGGTGGCGATCTCGTCGTCGTCGAGCCCTTCGATGGTGGTGACGGCGGCGCCCTCGCAAGCAGCAGCGAAAGTGATGCACGACCGCGCCGGCACACCGTCGATCAACACCGTGCAGGCGCCGCAGACGCCGTGCTCACAGCCGAGATGCGTGCCGGTGAGATCGAGATGATCGCGCACCACGTCAGCGAGACTGGTGCGCGGCTCGGCACGGCAATCGACGGCGCGGCGGTTGACGGTGAGGGCCAGCGTGCTCATGCGGCCTCCTGCAATGCGCGCCTCAGCACAGTGAGATGAATGTGGCGATGCGCGGCGTCGGCGACGCCTGCTTCGTTCAGCAATCGGTCCGCCACACGCGGATCGAACCGGGTCTTGTAGTCGGCGCCGATGCGGCCACCGAATAGCTCGGCCGGCTCCGTGATCAGGATCGGCGTGGCATCGAGTGCGCCGATAACGATCCGTGCCCAGCCCGCGTCGGGATCGATCAGCGCTGCGCACTGGCCGTGCGCGAACTCGCCGGTCTTGCGGCAGGCCTTCACATAGCCCCAATGAGCCGTAGCCGACCGCTTCGGAATATGGATCGCAGCCACCAATTCGCCGGGCTGCAAACAGCTCTGCAGCGCGCCGACGATAAAATTGGACAATGACACCTGTCGGGTTGCAGATGCGCTGCGCAGCGTCACCCGCGCGCCGAGGGCCGTCAGCACCGATACCCAGTCGGCGGATGGATCGGCGTGGCTCAGCGAGCCACCGATCGTGCCGCGATTGCGCACAGCGCGATAGGCGATATTGGCCGCGACGCTGCGCATCGCGCCGGCGGTGACGTCCGGGACGCGGCCGTCTTCGATGTCGGCGTGGGTGATGCAAGCGCCGAGCACAAGCTCGTCGCCGCTGATTTCAGCCTGCTTCAGCTCGTCGATCGCAGTGATGTCGATGATCTGCTCGGGCTGCGCCAACCGCAGGTTCAGCATCGGTCCCAGCGACTGACCGCCGGCCATCACCTTGGCGCCCGCGTTGCTGCCGAGCAGCGCAAGCGCAGAAGACAGGTCGCGCGGGCGCGCGTAGTCGAATGGCGCGGGCTTCATGCGGCCGCCCTCCCCGCGCCCTGCGCCGCGATCACCGCCTCGACCACGCGATGCGGCGTGATCGGTGAGCGCATCAGTTCAGCACCACAGGGCCGTAGCGCGTCGTTGACGGCGTTTGCGATTGCGGCCGGCGGCGCAATCGCACCGCCCTCGCCGATGCCCTTGACGCCGAACCGCGTATAGGGCGCCGGCGTCTCCATATGATCGAGCCGCGGCGCCGGCACCTCGGTCGGCCCCGGCAGCAGATAGTCGGCGAACGTCGTCGCCTGCGGCTGCCCCGCCCCGTCGAACGGCATCTCTTCGTAAAGCGCAGTCCCTATGCCCTGCGCGAGGCCGCCAAAAATCTGGCCGTCGACCACCATCGGATTGATCAGCACGCCGCCGTCTTCGACGATCACGTAGTCGAGGATTTCGACGGTGCCGAGATCGGGATCGACCGCCACCACTGCGGCATGCGCCGCATAACTGAAGGTGCCGCTGTCGCGCTGCGGCTTGTAGCCGGAGGTGACGTCGAGCCCTCCGGGATCGACATCCTTCGGCAGATCCTGCGGGCGGCGATACCAGGTGTGGGCGATCTCACGCAGCGTGACGCTGCCGTTCGGGCCGCGAACTTCGGCGTCGATCAGTTCGACGTCGGCGACGTCCTGCTGCAGCAGCTTGGCGCCGATCCGTTTGATCCGGTCGCCGAGATCGCCGCAGGCGGTCGCGACCGCGCCGCCGGCCATCACCGCGCAGCGCGACCCCCAGGTGCCGGTCGAATACGGCGTCATCGCCGTATCGCCCAAAATGATCCGGACGTTGCCGACATCAACGCCGAGCATCTCGTGCGCGACCTGCGCCAGCGTGGTTTCCATGCTCTGGCCGTGCGAATGAACGCCGACGCGCAGCTCAAGCCCGCCGTCCGGCGTCAGCCGCGCCGTCGCCTGCTCGTCGCCCGGGACCATCGGAATGCCCCAACCGGAATAAACCGAGGTGCCGTGCGCAGCCTGCTCGCAATAGATCGAGAGGCCGAGGCCGATACGGCGACCGTCGGGCTCGCCACGGCGCTGGCGCGCGCGCAGGGCCTCGACATTGATGGCCTCCAGCGCCCGCCGCATCGCCTCCGGATAGTCGCCGCTGTCGAAATGCTTGTTGGTGATGTTGTCGAACGGCATCTGGTCGGGCTGCACCAGATTGCGCAGCCGAACCTCGCTCGGCTCCAGCCCGGCTTCGGCCGCCACGAGATCGAGCATCAATTCCAGCGCGAAGCAGACTCCGGTGCGCGCGACGCCGCGATACGGCAGGATCGGGCATTTGTTGGTCGCAACCGAAAAGGTGCGGCAGCGATAGGCCGGCATCACATACGGCCCGGGCAGGATGCTGGCGACCTGCGCGGCCTCCAGACACGCGGAGAACGGATAGGACGAGTACGCGCCGGAATCGACGGTCGCCTCGCAATCGATCCCGCGCAGCCTGCCGTCGCGGTCGGCATAGACCGTGATCTTGTAGTGATGCTCGCGGCAATTGGCGCTGGCGGTGAGATGTTCGCGACGATCCTCGATCCAGCGCACGGGATGACCGAGCCGCATCGTCAGCCACGACAGGCAGATCTCTTCGGGCAGCAGAATGCCCTTGTGGCCAAAACCGCCGCCGACATCCGGCGAGATCACGCGGATGCGGCCCTGATCCATGCCGAGGCATTCGGCGAGGCCGTTGCGGTTGATGTGCGGCATCTGCGCCGAGGTCGTGACGACGAGCTGATCGAGCCGGTGATCGAAGCTGGCGACCACTCCGCGGCCTTCCAGCGGCGCCATGCACTGCCGAGCCGTGTTGATCTCGCGCGACACCTTGATCGGCGCGTCGAGTGCCGCCGAGATGTCGACCTCGAAGTTGGTTTCGAGAAAGACGTTGTCGCCCCAATGCTCGTGCACCAGCGGCGCATCCGGCGCACGGGCCTGCAGCATGTCGTGCACCGCCGGCAGCTCTTCGAGATCGAGCACCACGGCGGCGGCGATATCCTCGGCCTCGGCACGCGTCGGCGCGACGCACATCGCGATCAGCTCTCCGACTTGCCGCACCTTGCCGGTCGCGAGTACCGGCTGTTCGGAAATCTTGAATCCCGGCAGACCCGAGACCGCACGGATCGGATTGACGCCGACGAGATCCTCGGCGGTGAACACACGGTCGCGATACGCTTCCGGCACGTGAATGCCGCAGATCCGCGCATGGGCCAGCGGACTGCGCACGAAAGCGACGTCCTGCATACCGGCGAGGCGGATGTCGGCCACGTATTGGCCGCGACCGCGCATCAGGCGGTCGTCCTCCTTGCGCGGCAGGCGTGCGCCGACCCCCTGCCCGCTGGCCTGATGCTGGTCGATCAGTCCGTGCACCATGTCCTCCTCAGGCTGCGACGGCTTCGGGCAGGATCGCCGCGTCGGCGTCGTAGCGAGTGCCGGCGCGCAGGCAGAACGCCGGCTGTAGCAGGCTGTCCGCGATCACTTCGGTGTTCTCGTTGTCACGCAGCACGAAGCGGCCGGCGCGCTGCGTCAGCACCGACACGTCCGCATCCATGCCGACCTTGAGAGCGCCGATCTCGTCCGAACGCGCGATCATCTTGGCGGGATTGGCGGTGACCATCGGCACCACCTGTTCGAGCGACAGGCCGAGCGCCATCATCGAACTCATCGCCTGCACCAGGCTAAACTTGGCCTGACCGGCGAAAGGATGATTCTCCTCGTCCTCGTGCTGATCGGGCGTGCCGGCGGGCGCGGGCACATGCGTGTTGTAGCCGTGGATGTCCGCACCGAGGGTCGTCGGCACGATGCCGGCCGCGATCGCCTTCTTGGCGAGCCGATAAGAGAAGTGGCTGCCGTGGCCGACATCAACCTTCAGACCGCGATCGATCGCCGCCTGAATCACGGGATGCACCACGCCTTCGCGATTGATGAAGCCGCCGGGATGCCGCGTGAACGGATGCGCCAGCACGTCGCCTTCCTTCAGCAGCGGGATGACGCGCGTCAGGATGGTGTCGGCGTCCTCGCCATTGGCGCCGCTCTTCGGCAGGCCCCAGAGCTGGCCGAAATGCACGTACACCGGCAGCTCGGCCCGGCGGCCGATCTCCGCTGCCATCTCGATGACGCGAATGCCCCAGCGCGCGAAGCCACCGATCTCCGCATGGGCCTTGATGCCGCGCACGATGTCGGGATTGGCGCGCGCAGCTTTCACGGTGGCGTCGATATCAACCCCCTCCGGGCTGTAGAGCTGCGGGTAGTAATGGCCTTCGAGGCCGCCAACGAGATAGGCCGACAGGAACGCATAGACCCGCGACTTCGCCGGCTCGGCTATGAAATGACGAAAGCCCGGCAGCGTCATGCAGGACGGCCCGCCCTGATCAATCAGCGCGGTGACGCCGGACCGCACGCCGACCATGTCGGGGTTCATGCCGAAGCGTCCGGAGACATACTGATAGATGTGCGCGTGCGTATCGATCAGACCCGGAAGTACCAACTGGCCCGCGACGTCCACCACCTCCTTGGCACTCGACGGCAGAACGTCCTTCTGCACGGCCGCGATCTTGCCGCCGCGCACCGCCACATCCATCACGCCATCAATGCCGGAGGCCGGGCAGATCACTCGCCCGCCACGCAACAGAAGATCAAAGCTGGCACTCACCGACATCGAACCGCTCTCCAAGAACCTGACCAAAATTACGAAGCATGCTTCGCATTTGCATCAAGCAAGACCTATGCCAAAGTCTAAGAGACCAAGGACGTAGAGAATCGCGTTACTGGATTTCGGCGGGCGGCTGTGGCCGGTCAGCCTGGAGAGATGGAGAGAAACGCTTGCGGCAGAAGCATTTCAGCGGGGCCGAGGCTGCGCACAAACCATGGCCGCTGGCCGAGCGTCCCGGTTTTCTGATCCGGCGGCTGCACCAGATCCATGTGGCGCTGTTTCAGCAGGCGTGTGGTCAATTTGAAGTCACGCCGCTCCAATACAGCCTGCTGTCTGCCCTCGCGGCGCGGAAAACTGCAGATCAAACAACGCTTGCGGCCGACATCGCGCTCGACCGCACCACCACCACCGGCGCTCTGAAACGCCTCGAAGCGCGCCACTTGGTCGAACGACCGGTCAACGCCGACGACCGCCGCGCACGCCTCTGTCGCCTGACCCGGGCAGGCGCGCAGCTCCTGGCGAAGATTGAAGGCGCCGCGCGCTCGGCCCACGAGGCAACGCTGCAAGGCTTGTCGACACGCGAGAAGGTCCAGTTCGTCGCGATGATGCAGCGTATCGTTGACCAGAACGCCAACCAGAACACCGAGGCGCCGTCGCTGGATTGAGAGGCTGCTCGCTTCTCGCCCGTCGTGCCCAGGAACTGAGCAGGGACCAGAGGCAACAGGCTTCAAAGATGACGCGACGTCCGCCATTTGCATTGGAATATCATTGAAACTGCCGCCGTAGGCCGAACAATCTCGACCAAGCCCGACCCCAGCTGTCGCTGACTTCGAGCGCGTGGTTCCGCAGCTTTCGCCGGCGCGTCGATCAGTTAATCTTTTCAGCAATTTGTCGGATGGTGGGGGAGGCAGGACTCGAACCTGCGAAGCCATGAGGCGGCTGATTTACAGTCAGCTCCCTTTGCCACTCGGGACACTCCCCCGCCCGTGCCGCCGGCCGAACGCCTGTGGCAGGCAAAACCGGGACCGGAAGCCGCAGCGAGCCCGCGGGCGGGCCTGCAACGCGGCGCGGTTATGGGCGATGCGGCCCCCTAAAGTCAACCAACCCCATGACGATTTCGACACTCCTTCGTCATATCGGACGATCTAAGCGAAATTGCCTTGTGCAAGAGAGCGTGAGACAAGCGCCGCCATGAGCGACAGACCGCCGAATCCCCGCTTTTCCCGCCGCGATGGCCCGCCCCGCGGCAAGCCACGCCCTGCCGGGTTCCGCCGCGAAGCCCGCGAACGCGACGGCGACGGGCCCGTGATCCTGTACGGCTGGCACACCGTGACGGCGGCGCTGGCCAATCCGCAGCGCAAGTTTCGCAAGCTGTGGCTGACCGAAAATGCCGCCCGCAGGCTGGCCGAAGAGAACATCGACACCCGAATCGCGCCGGAGATCGTCCGGCCGTCGGAGATCGACCGCCAGCTCGGGCCGGACGCGGTGCATCAGGGCATGCTGGCCGAGGCCGATCCGCTGGACACGCCGCGAATCGACACCCTCCCCCAGCACGGCATCGTGCTGGTGCTCGATCAGATCACCGATCCGCACAATGTCGGGGCGATTCTGCGCTCGGCCGCGGCGTTCGCCGTCCAGGCAATCGTCACCACCGCCCGGCACAGCCCGGAGGCCACCGGCGTGCTCGCCAAGTCTGCCTCCGGCGCGCTGGAGCTGGTGCCGCTGGTGCTGGTGCAGAACCTTGCCCGGGCGCTGACCGAGCTGAATGACCGCGGCTTCCTTACCGTCGGCCTCGACAGCGAGGGTGACGACGACCTCGCCGCGGTCGAGTTGCACCAGCCGCTGGCGCTGGTGCTGGGGGCGGAGGGCAAGGGCCTGCGGCAGCTCACCCGGCAGACCTGTAACACCGTGGCCCGGCTCGACATGCCGGGCGAGATCAAGAGCCTCAACGTCTCCAACGCCGCCGCGCTGGCGCTGTACATCGGCGCCAGCCGCCTCGGCCTGATGGGCCGCCGCTAACGCCGAAACCGCAACACGCCGATCAATAGCGGTGGTGACGCATCGGCCCATGAGGGCGATGGCCGCGGTGCCAGCCGGCATGCGGGTGACGGTGCGCCCAGGAGCGGGCGTGGTGGCGGCCGTGATAGCGCACCATCACAGGGCCCCAGGACGGTTCGCCGATCACCTGATGGGTCATCGCGTGGGCATAGGCGCCGCCGGTATAGGCAGTGCCGGTGCGATACACCGAGACGGCGCGCTCGTCGTAATAGGGGCGCGGCGCGAACTGGCCGGGGCCGGTATAGGCCGGGCCCTGGTTGACGTAATAATAGCGGGTCGGGTCCGGCAGGCGTTCGAACGCCGCGGTGCCATAGCCATAGCCGTAGCCGGTTTCAAACGTGGCGTAGCCGTTGCCGCACGGACTGACCACCGGGCCGCACGTCCCGCAGCCGCCGCCGAACAGCCCTCCCCCGCAGGCCAGCGCCGGCGCGGCGCTCACGGTCACCACGGCGACCGCCGCGACCAGTCCGGAAATCATGTTACGCATGCTACGCTCCTGTTCGATGTCGTCGTCGAGATCGTGGTCGGTCGAGATCGTGGTCGAGGGCACGGCCGCCATCACCGGTACGGCCGCGGGCCGGGCCGCGGGGCCTCGTCGAACGGCGGCGCGATCAGCACCTGGGGCTCGATCATCGGGGTCGGCGGCGCCGGCTGCGGTGGCAGCGATTCCGCGCCCCAGGACTGATGGAAACTCTCGGCCGGCTTCGGCAGCTTGCGGTCCGGCGGCGGCTCGATCTCGAGGCGGCCGTAGCCCGGCAGCCGGTTTGAGCCGGGGTAATAGTGGCCGACCTCTGGATACACCACCCGCCGGCTGCCATAGATCGTCGGCTGAACGTGGGTGCCGCGCTCCAGCCCCCAATCGCCCTCGATCATCGCATAGGACGCATCGCGTCCGTTGATGATGATCGGCACGCCGGGCCGGCCGGGAATCACGATCGCCCGTCCGCCGCTCTCGGCGAAAGCCGGGGCCGCGGTCGCGGTCAGCAGCACCATCGCCTGGACCAGGCGCCGAAAGGTGAAAACATCGGACATGTGGCAAACGGTAAGGGAAAAGCCTGGCAGATGGGTTAAGGCACGGCCGCGAGCAGCCGGTAAGCCTAACGCGCGAGCACGGTTTCGGGTCCGCTTGCTGCGTTCCGCCGCAACGTCGTTAACGCCGGCTTTCAATCGCCCCCTCCCGCGCCACCGGAAAGCGCTGCTGCGGCCTTGTCGATCCGCACCGGCGCTGCTAGCTGTCTGCCCGATGCCGGCGTAGCACAGCGGTAGTGCAGCGGTTTTGTAAACCGAAGGTCGGGAGTTCGATCCTCTCCGCCGGCACCACGCCTTCCCGAGAAGACCTTTCCGGCTGCGCCATCGATGCCGCGCCGGGGGCCGGCAGACTGGCCTAACTCTTAATCAAGCCGAACAAATTTCGTCCGGCTTGATTTTCATCAAATCACACAATGGCATTGGCGCCAAAAATATCACGTTACCTTTTTACAGGATACGTCGGCATGCGATCGTTTCAGCACCGGGACTACTTTTTCCACCCCTGTGGTGCGTGTGGGGCGGTTGCGAACCTGACGCGCAATTCGCCCGCGCCCGGTGGCAGCGAACACCGCACCTACGAGTGCCGCCGCTGCGGCCAAGTCGACGTCTACGACGTCGCCGCCGATTGCAAGCTGCCGTGGATCGTGATCGAAGGCTCGCCGGTCGCCTGACTGCGCCCGATCAGTGCCGCGACGCCAGCGCGGCGGAGATCCGCCCCTGGATCACAACGCCGAGCCAGATCACCACAGTCGACAGGCCGGCCGCAGCCACCACCAGTACGTCGCTCTCGCTCATCGGATCGGTCCTCCGCAAGGGACGGGCGCAGCGGCTCCAGCAAGGCCGCCCGCGGCCCGCGGCGCCGCATTAGCGGCACCGCAACTTGCGCGATTATCGGCCGCACGCCACGCCCCGGCCTTGATGCCGGTCAATGCGGCTGCCGCTGGCGTTTGCGGCGTTCACAGCCATCGCATCAGCACGGTGAGATTGACCGCACAGGCTCCCAGCAGAGCCAGAGTGAGGCCGAACGGCGCACTGTCGATGCGGGTCTTCAGGATCGTCGTCATGTTGGAACCCGATGTCATGACCGGACCATCGGGTGATTCTAGCTCCAGAGTCCCAAGCGATATTTTTCGCCGGATTTAACCCTCGTTAACCTTCGATTCCCGCTTCGCTAAGCCCTTCGGCGCGCACGCAAAAAGGCCGGCGCGACGGCCGGCCCTCAAGCGAGAATGGGTGCGACGGAGTTGGGCGTCGGTCAGTACTTGGCGACCGAAGGGCCGCCCCAGCCGAAGCGGTAGTTGATACCCGCCTTGACGGTGTGCTCGTCGTTGCGGAACGAAGTCCCGACCACGTCGGCCGGGCCACCGGTGAAGGTGGTGTCGCCGAACTTGTAGTACTGGTACTCGACCTTGGCCGACCAGTTCGGCGCGAACAGATATTCCAGGCCGGCGCCGACGGTGTAGCCGTCGTTGCGGCTGCCGCTGGTGGTGTAGCCGGACGGCACGCCGCCGAGCGAGGCGACGCTGAGGTCGCTGTCGCGCCAGGCGTAACCGCCCTTGGCGTAGACCAGCGTCGGCCCCCAAGCGTAGCCGAGCCGGCCGGTGACCGAGCCGAGGCCGCGGGTGTCTTCGGTGGCGGTGCTGCCGCCGGGAAAGATCACGCCGGTGTTGTTCGACGACATCCAGCTATACTGGGCCTCGATACCGATCACCCAGTTGGTGGCGAACTGATAGTCCGCGCCGCCCTGGACACCGCCGAAGAAGCGGCCGGAATTGCCGGTGATGTTGTTGTCGCCGGCCCAGGCGCCGCCGACATGGCCGCCGACATAGAAGCCGGTCCAGTTGTACACCACCTGCGGCGCCGTATAGGCGGGCGCCGCCTTGGTGTAGGGCCGCGGCGGCAGATCGGCGGCGAATGCGGGAGCGGAAAGCGCGATCACCGCCGCTGCGCCGAGCAGAGTGTTCTTCATCGTCTTCATCGTCGTCCCTCTTTCGATGCGTTCCGATGTGCTCAAAACAGCATGGCAATCGTTTGGTTGCCCGGTGGCGACGGCGTAGCAATCATTCAGCAGGACTGTGACGACGCCGCAACACTCGGGAACCCGGCCATGCCGGTGCTCGCATCAGATGAGTCGCTGCGGATTGCGATCCGGTCGGGATCAGCGCGACAATTTTTCCAGCTCGGGAAACGGCGCATAAACGACGCCGGCGCACAGCTCGCCGTCCTCCGGCGCGACCCGGTCGAGCCGGCCGTCGACATGGACGATCGCCATGCTCTGCGGGGCGCCGCCGCGCGGGGTGAAGCGCAGGCACGACACCCAGCGCGTCCGGCCGTCGACCGGGCGCTGCACCGGCTCGGCCATCGCGGCATCGCGCAGCCCCGCCGGCTGGTTCAGATAGGTGCGCAGGAAGGCCGGGATCTCGCTGCGATAGTTCTGCGGAAACGGCTGCGGCGGATCGCTGTCGAACGACGCCGAGCCGCCGATCGCGCAGGCGCCGAGCACCGCCGCGAGCGGCAGCATCAGCACGGCACGCAGCGGCAGCAGTGAGGTCGGCAACGGGATCGCAGGACGGCGCATGACCTGATGCAATAGCGCGCCGCGCGGCGAAATCAATTGCCCGCCGTGCCGCGGGGGGAAACGCGGCACGGCGGGCATCGATGCGCGGAGGCGATCAGCCGCGCTTCGGAGCGATGTGGCGGATCGACGCCTTCGACAGATGCTGCTTGGCGGCCGGCGCCTGCATCGCCTGGTGCTTGGCGCGATGCTTGGCCGCATGATGCTTGCCGACATGATGCTTGCCGACTTGGCGCTGCACATGCTTGCCGGCCTGCTTCTGCATCGGCGCGGCCTGCGCGGTGTTGCCGGCCGGCGCGGTCTGAGTGGTGGCCGGCGCAGCCGGGGTCTTGTCGGCGGAGGCGGCGAGCGCCGGGGCGGCCAGCATCGAAACGGCAACGAGCGCAGCGGACACGGTCTTGATCATGGCAAATCTCCTCGAGGGTCGGGTCGAAATTCGCTTGATCGGAGCGCGGGGCCGGAGCGGCCGGGTGCTCGATCACGGTGCCGACCCTAGAGCTGCGGCACTGAACCGCACCTGACGGCAGCCGTCGGCTTCCGTTCATCAGCATGAATTGTTGGTCATGCACCAAAGCCGCTCCCCCGCCTGCCCGGCTCGACAATGCCAGGACACCTCGTATAGACCGGCGGCGGTGACAGGCGGCCCGCACCGCGCCGTCCGCCGCCGTCAGAGGCCGCCTTCGATGAGCAACTCCGCGCGGCAAGACCGCACCCCTTCGTCCCGCCCCGCAACGCCGCGCATCGCGACCGACCGCATCGCCTTCGTCGCCTCGACCAGCGCCGAGGCGCAGGCCGCGCTGGCACAGCTGGTGCAGCTTTACGGCAACGCCGAGCCGGAGGACGCCGACATCGTGGTCGCGCTCGGCGGCGACGGCTTGATGCTGCAGACGCTGCATCAGCAAATGCGCAGCGGCAAACCGATCTACGGCATGCATCGCGGCACCGTCGGCTTTCTGATGAACGAGTATTCGACGGTCGATCTGCGCACCCGCCTCGCCGCCGCGCGCGAGACCGTGATTCATCCGCTCTTGATGCGCGCCACCGACATCTACGGCGAGGTGCACATCCATCACGCCATCAACGAGGTGTCGCTGTTTCGCCAGACCCATCAGGCGGCGCGGCTGCGCATCATCATCGACGAGCGCGAGCGGATGAGCGAGCTGGTCGCCGACGGCATCCTGGTCGCGACCCCGGCCGGCTCGACCGCCTACAATCTGTCGGCGCAGGGCCCGATCCTGCCGATCAACGCGCACCTGTTGGCACTGACCCCGATCTCGCCGTTCCGCCCGCGCCGCTGGCGCGGCGCGCTGTTGCCCGACAGCGCCTTCGTGGTGATCGAGGTGCTCGAAGTCGACAAACGCCCGGTCGCCGCCGTCGCCGACCACGACGAAGCCCGCGACGTCCGCCGCGTCGAAGTGATCTCCGACAAAACCATCGCGATGCGGATGCTGTTCGATCCGGGACATAGCCTGGAGGAGCGGATCTTGAGCGAGCAGTTTGGGTATTGAGGGGGCGACGGGGCGCAGCGCTTTCGTTTCCACGCTGTCGTGGACGGACCCACTTGGCCTCGCTAAGTTGCATTCATGGGGAATACAAGCGTTACGTCTATCGAGGAGTTCATCGCGCGTTGGCAAGGCCGTGAAGGCGGGCAGGAGCGCGCGAACTACGTCTCGTTTCTCACCGAATTGATCGCGTTGCTGGGGCTGCCTAAGCCGGACCCGGCGGATGCAACGCATGAGCACAACGACTACGTGTTCGAACGCGTGGTGAAGAAAACCGCCGAGGATTCGGCGTCTTACGGCCGCATCGACCTCTACAAGAAGAACAGCTTCGTGCTCGAAGCCAAGCAGAGTCGCTGGCAAGGGCAGAAGAAGGAAATCAAGAACCAGACCGAGCTGTTCCATCCCGATAAAGCTCATGCAACGCGTGGCCGTCGCGGCGCCGATCGCGCCTGGGATGTGTTGATGCTCAACGCCAAGCGGCAGGCCGAGGAATACGCCCGCGCCCTGCCCGCCTCGCACGGCTGGCCGCCCTTCATCCTGGTGTGCGACGTCGGCCACTGCATCGAGGTCTATGCCGACTTCAGCGGACAGGGCAAAAACTACACCCAGTTTCCGGATCGTCAGAGCTTCCGCATCTATCTGGAAGATCTGCGCGACGACGCCGTGCGCGAGCGGCTGCGCAAGATCTGGCTGGAGCCGCAAGCGCTCGATCCGGCGCAGAAATCGGCGAAGGTCACGCGCGACATCGCCAAGCGCCTCGCACAGGTCTCGCTCGCGCTGGAGAAGCTGACCTATCCGGCCGACGACGTCGCGATGTTCCTGATGCGCTGCCTGTTCACGATGTTCGCCGAGGACGTCGGCCTGTTGCCGGAGAAATCGTTCAAGGACCTGCTGGAGGAATGCGAGCGCAATCCCGAAGCCTTCGTCCACGACGTCGGTCAGCTCTGGGAGGCGATGGACACCGGGCAATGGGCGCACGCGCTCAAGGCCAAGGTGAAGAAATTCAACGGCGAGTTCTTCAAGAGCCGCGCCGCATTGCCGCTCGGCCGCGAGGAGATCGGCGAACTGCGCCGCGCCGCCGAATACGACTGGAACGAGGTCGATCCCTCGATCTTCGGCACGCTGCTAGAACAGGCGCTCGACCCCGGCGAGCGCAAGAAGCTGGGCGCGCACTACACGCCGCGCGCTTATGTCGAACGGCTGGTGATCGCCACCATCGTCGAGCCACTGCGTGAAGATTGGCAATTCGTCGTGGCCACGGCCGATAACTTCCGGCGGCAGGCAGAAGAGCTGGTACAGCAGAACGACCGTCGCTCAGCTGATCCGCTTTACAAGAGCGCCCGAGAAGTCGTTAAGGCGTTTCACGAGAAGCTTTGCCTAACGCGTGTACTTGACCCGGCCTGCGGAACCGGAAACTTTCTTTATGTCGCCCTTGAGCAGATGAAGAAGCTCGAAGGCGAAGTCATCGAAACGCTGGAGACACTCGGAGGTCAGGAGGCAATCGACTGGCTCGACACGCACACGGTCGATCCGCACCAGTTCCTAGGCCTCGAGATCAATCCGCGCGCCGCAGCGATCGCCGAGCTGGTGCTTTGGATCGGTTACTTGCAATGGCACTTCCGCACCAAGGGCGCCCCGCCAGACGAACCGATCCTGCGCGCATTCAAGAACATCAAGGTCAAGAATGCCGTACTCGACTGGGACGGCGCGCCGCTGCCAAAAATCGTGGACGGCAAAGAGACCTATCCTAACCCGCGCCAACCGGAATGGCCGGCGGCGGAATTCATCGTCGGGAATCCGCCTTTTACTGCAGGCCAAGACTTCAGACGCGAATTTGGGGACGAGTACGCAGAAGCAGTATGGGCCTCGCACAAACACATCAACGGCGGTGCAGATATTGTAGTTTACTGGTGGGATCACGCAGCGGGGGTCTTGGTGCGAAAAGGAGCGCTCCTTAGACGATTCGGCTTCGTGACCACGAACTCCATCACCCAAGAGTTTTCTCGACGAGTTATTAAGCAGCACCTTGATGGAAAGGTACCGATCTCAATCGCCATGGCAGTTCCTGACCATCCATGGACAAAGGCGACACAGGGAGCAGCAGCCGTAAGAATCGCTATGACGGTTGTGACACCAGGGAGACATGCCGGTCTCCTCAGAGAAGTCATGTCCGAAGCGCGACTTGAAACTGATGAGCCAGAGATCAAGTTCACTGAACGCGTTGGAACGATCCACTCCGATCTGACGGTCGGAACCGACGTCAATTCAGCAGCCAAGCTACTCGCCAATGAAGGACTTGCTCATGATGGCGTCAAACTTCACGGTCGCGGCTTCGTTGTTACAGAGAAAGAAGCAATTCAACTGGGACTTGGGACGCGTAAGGGACTAGACCAGTTCATTCGTCCATATCGAAATGGTCGCGACTTTGCGCAAGTATCCCGCGACCTTCGAGTGATCGACTTTTTCGGCAGAACTGTAGACGAAATCCGCCGAGACTTCCCCGAGGCCTATCAACATCTATCGCTTAGAGTGAAACCCGAGAGAGACAACAACAATAGAGCTACTTACCGCGAGAATTGGTGGATATTCGGCGAGCCGAGAAGAGAATTAAGGCCCGCCCTTGAGGACCTTGAACGTTATGTTGCTACGGTTGATACCGCAAAGCACCGCGTTTTCCAGTTCGTCAGTTCGAAAATAGTATGCGACGATGGCTTGGTAATCGTTGCGACATCCGATCCGTTTCTTCTTGGCGTTCTGAGCTCAACGATCCATGTTGTCTGGTCGCTGGCTGCTGGTGGCTGGTTAGGCGTTGGAAATGATCCGCGTTGGAATAAATCCAAAGTCTTCGATCCCTTCCCCTTCCCCGACGCCAATCCGATTCAAAAGCAGACAATTCGCCTGATCGCCGAAGAACTCGACGCGCATCGCAAGCGCGTGCTGGCGGAGCATCCGCATCTGACGCTGACCGGGCTGTACAACGTGCTGGAGCGGATCAGGGCGGGCGCGGTGCCCCACGCACAGCCGTCATCCCCGGGCTTGTCCCGGGGATCCACGCCTTCCGGCCGCAGAGCCAGGAAAGACGTGGATGGCCGGGACGAGCCCGGCCATGACGGAGAGAGAAGTGTGCTGGGGCAGGATGGAAATAGCAATGTGCTGACGCCGGACGAGCAGCGCATCTTTGACGACGGGCTCGTGCTGATCCTCAAAGAGCTGCACGACAGGCTCGATGTGGCCGTGGCCGAGGCCTACGGCTGGCCGGCAGATTTGTCCGACGACGAGATCCTGGCGCGGCTTGTCGCGCTGAACAAAGAGCGCGCCGCCGAGGAAAAGCGCGGGCTGGTGCGCTGGCTGCGGCCGGACTATCAGATCCCGCGGTTCGCCAAGGGCGTCGACCAGCAGGCGGCGAAGGAAGAAGGCGCGCAGATCGCGGCCACGCTCGATCTCGGCCAGACCCAGCAGAAGCCGTCGTTCCCGGCCGGCGCCGTGGAGCAGACCGCCGCGGTGTTTGCCGCACTTGCCGCGGCCGCCGCCCCGCTCGACGCCAAGAGCCTTGCTGCGCAGTTCCGGCGGACCAAGTCGACCGAGAAGAAGGTCGCCGATGTGCTGGCATCGCTGGCGCGGCTCGGCTACGTCAGCACGACCGATGGCATCAGCTTCGCGTTGCGTAAGGTCGCATAGCGCTCCCGTCCGAACTGAACGGCCGGGCCTCAATGACCACAGCTACGACCTATCAACCTGTCGTCCCCGCGCAGGCGGGGACGACGCAGCATCTCGATTGAGAAGTCCAGCGGCAAACGCCTTCCCTCATCTGCAAAGCCAGGGGATATGGGTCCCCGCCTGCGCGGGGACGACTCGTTGCGGAGGCTGCGGCCGAACGATTGATCTGCCGGCGAACGCAAATTTCGCTGCATGAGATTCCGGGTTCGCGAGCGTTGCTCGCGCCCCGGAATGACGTGGGGAGAGGCCGCGAGGTGTGGCTTGTGTTGTCGCCCCTGAATGGCCTGCGGTCCGCGGGCGCCGCGCCGTCACACCGCCCGCGTCAGGCCGCCGTCCACGCGGATGTTCTGCCCGGTGATGTAGGCGGCGCCGTCGGAAGCTAAGAAGGCGATGGTGGCGGCGATTTCGGCGCTGGTGCCGTAGCGCTTCATCGGCACGGTGTCGCGGCGCTGCTCGGTGGCCGGCAGGCTGTCGATCCAGCCCGGCAGCACGTTGTTCATCCGGACGTTGTCGGCGGCGTATTGGTCGGCGAAGATCTTGGTGTAGGCGGCGAGCCCCGCCCGCGCCACCGCCGAGGTCGGAAACATCGCGCTCGGCTCGAACGCCCAGGCGGTCGAGATGTTGATGATGGCGCCGGCCTTCTGCTGCAGCATGATCGGCGCCACCAGACTCGTCGCGCGGACGACGTTGAGGAAATAGACGTCGAGCCCCTGATGCCACTGCTCGTCGGTGATCTCGAGGATCGGCGCGCGCGGCCCGTGGCCGGCGCTGTTGACCAGCACGTCGATCCGGCCCCACTGCGCCATCGCCTGATCGACCAGGCGCTTCAGATCGTCGTTCGACTGGTTCGACCCGGTGACGCCGAAGCCGCCGAGCTCGCGCGCCAGCGCCTCGCCCTTGCCGGACGACGACAGCACCGCGACGTGAAAACCGTCCGCGGCGAGCCGGCGCACCGCCGCGGCGCCCATGCCGCTGCCGCCCGCGGTGATCAGGGCGACTTTCTCGACTGCCATGCTTGCCTCCGTCTGCTGCTCCAGCGGGCCGGCACTGGCCTGCCCCACGCGTGATAGCAGCAATGGCGCGCCGCGCGAACGGCTGCGCGGCGCAGCGCAGGATCACGAGGCGATCAGAGACGACCGGCGCGCGCTTCACGACATGGCGGGTCGCTTCGCAGAGCGAGATTCCGGGTTCGCTTGCTGCGCAAGCGCCCCGGAATGACTCGTGGGGAGAGGCCTGAGCGCTCAGCCCTTCTTGCTGCGCACCGGGACCGGTTGCGGGACGAGTTCGGTGAGAGCCGACACGGTGTTGCGGAGGCGGTTGATGCGGCGGGTGTAGGTGAGCATCAGCCCGGCGAGGAAGGCGCTGCAGATCAGCGTGAACACTGCGAACGCGACGACATCGTCACCCATGGTCGTTCCTCTCCTCGATTGGCGCGCGGCCGGTGCCGGGACGGCGGGCCGACTGCGTCGCTGTGCGAACGATACACGATGCTAGGCGCCGGAGTCATAACCAGAAATGACCGGCGACAACCGGCCGGCGCATGCGGGCGTCTGTCGTGCGCGATGGCTAATCTTTGATGAAGCGGCCTGTGCAGTGCAGCACGAGCTACTCGTGATAGAAATGCCCGTGCGGCTCGGTGAGCGAGTGGTCCCACGGCGTGGCGCGGTGGGTGATCGTCTCGCACGTCGCGCATTTGTATTCGCGCACCTGATAGCCCTGCACCAGCGGGCGATTGGCGGTGAGCTCCAAGGGAACGTTGCAGGCCGGGCAATGCGGGGTGGTCGTGGTCATGCGCGCCATCCGAATCAGGAGAACCCCTAGTCGGCCCGATTTCGGGTTCCATCGCCACTAAGTTGTGGCGGCGGCGGATTCGGCAAGGCTGCGCCACGCAGTCGCAGCCGAAAGTCGCACTCCCTCGCCGGCCAGCGCCGGCCGCTTCCCCCTCAACTCTTCCTTAACGACGCACCGCTATCGTTAACGCAACGTTTATCGGCGCAAAGCGCGCCCGGGCCGTGCCATGTACCGGATCGACTTCAACAAGCTGCGCTTCCTGATCGTCGACGACAATCCGCACATGCGGCGCATCCTGCGCACGCTGCTGCATTCGTTCGGCACCCGCGAAGTCTACGAGGCCGAGGACGGCGCCACCGCGCTGGAAATGTACAGCCACTATTCGCCCGACATCCTGATCACCGATTGGGAAATGCCGATCTTCGACGGGCTGGAATTGGCGCAGATGATCCGGCAGCCGGAAGCCAAGGGCAATCCGTATGCGCCGATCATCATGCTGACCGCGCATTCGGAAAAGCGCCGCGTCACGCTGGCGCGCGATGCCGGCGTCACCGAATTCCTCGCCAAGCCGATCTCCTCGAAGGGGCTGTATCAGCGCATCCTCAACGTGGTGGCGAGCCCGCGCCCGTTCATCCGCACCCGCAATTACTTCGGCCCAGACCGCCGCCGCAACAACACCGCCGGCTATATCGGCCCGGAGCGGCGCCACGGCGGCGAAGCGGACATCATCCAGCAGCCGTCGCTGCTCGACAAAGCCCGGGTCAACACCTAGCAGGCGATCGAGAGCCATGAGCAAGCCACGCCCCGGCGACATTCAGGTCGCGACCTTCCCGACCCACCAGGTGATCACCCAGGCCAACCCGCTGCGCCGCGCGATGCGGCGGCTGGCCGAGGACACCCCGGCGGAGCCCGCCGACGATCCGGTGGCGCGCGCCGAAGCGGCGCTGGCCTCGCTGTCCGGCGAGTTCGGCGACTGGATGGCGGAGGAATGCCAGCGGCTCGCCGCCGCTCACGCCGCGCTGCTGCACGACGGCGTCACCAAGGACAACCGCGCCGCGCTGTTCCGCGCCGCGCACGACATCAAGGGCGACGCTACCACCTTCGGCTTTCCGGCCGCGGCCGCGACCGCCGCCAGCCTGTGCCGGATCATCGAGCACGCGCCTGATTTGGCCAAGGTGCCGGACGAACTGATCGCCAACCATGTCGCCGCGATCCAGGCGATCGTCCGCGAAGGCGCCGGCGGCCAGAAATCCGAAGTTCAGCGCGCGCTGAACCGCAAGCTGCGCGGCGTCGCCGACGACTACCTCGCCGCCGTCAACCGCGACCGCCCCGAACACCTGGAAGCCATCCTCGCACCGAGCTTGGTGCCGGAGGAGTAGGTTCGCCGAGAGCCTGTCATTCCGGGGCGCCGCGCAGCGGCGAACCCGGAATCCAGAGGTTGTGACAACGCCGAGCGCTCAACAGCGCGAGATTTCGGGTTCGCTTGCTACGCAACCGCCCCGGAATGACTCATCGTTGGCTTGCGGGCCGCGCTACGCCGCGACCGGCGCGTAGGTCCAGGCTTGCTGTTCGGCGATCACTTCGTCGCGCAGTGCGGCGGCTTCTTCGCGGGCGAATTCGGTGGCGAAGCGGCGCAGCAAAATCAGCAGCGGGCCGGCGGCGTCGGGATCGGTCTCGCACTGGGTCAGCACCCGCTCGACCATGCGGCGGCGCAGCCGGGCGGCCCCCGATTCATTGGCCACGAAGCCGATTTCGCGCTCGGCGGCGAGCGCGGCGCGGAAGGCCGGAAACACCGTCTCCGGCAGGCCGGCGCGGCCGAGCAGCGCGTTGAGCGCGGTGCGGCCGCCATCGGCGAGCAACGCCGCGACCCGCGACGGCGCGGTGCCGGAGAGTTCGGCGAGCGCGTGCTCGACCAGCGGCAGATTGCCCGACAGCAGGGCGCGCAGGATCAGTCCGGCGGTCAGCGTGCGGGTCTGGCGCAGATGCCGCATCAAGGCCGCCATGTCGGCGCCGCGGGCGCCCGCGGCGATCACCACGGTCGAGCGATCCATCGCCTCGCCGGTCGCGCGCGCGGCGCGGTCGGCGCTGAGCCAGCCCCGCGCCACCACGAATTGCTGCAAGGTGTCGGACAGCTTCGCCACCAGCGCCAGCCGCGTCGTGGCCGGCAGATCGGGCAGCGCCAGCATCGACTCGCGGATCGCGGCGAGATGGCCGTGGCGCTCGACGATGCGGTCCCACGAAAACGGCGCCAGCTCGGCGTGCGGATTTTCGATCAGCTCCAGCGCCGCTGCGGGCGAGCCGACCTCGGCGATCGCCGCGCACACCGCGGCCGGCAATTGAAAGCGGCGCGCCACCGCGCATTGCACCGCGTTGTCGCCGGTCGCGATGATATCGACCAGATCGGCATCAAGCAGCAGCGGCGAGGCTTCCAGCACCGGCAGCGCCACGGAGGCCTGATCGGCGGCCAGCGCCCGCACGATCGTCGGCGGCGCATCAGGACTAGACGCGAACACTTCGGCGATCACCCTGCGCACCTGCGCAGCCGGATCGTCGAGCATCAACAGCAGCGCGCCTTCGGCGGCGATACGGTCATCGATCGAAAGATCGGAAATCAACCAGGCTCGGGCGAGAGCGCGGGTGGCTTCGGCGCGTTCGCCGGCCGGTGCGTGACGGATCCAACTGATGAATTGCCGAACAATCATGACACTTCCGGCCGACGCAACTTCACCCCACGCCCAGAGGACGCCTCTCGTCAACGATCAATAAACCATGCCTCTTAACAAAGGGTTCACCATAACCGGCTGCGAATGTTGACGTTTCGTTAATCACGCGTGGCGCAGCGGCGACCGCTCCTCGGACTTAACCTCGCAAGAACCGCCGCTTGCTAACAGCACGGCAGCGGACATTGCAGCCGCGTCATCCCGGAGGATCGCCTTGCCCGACATCGCCCGAACGATACGCCCGCAAACGCTGGCGATGGCCCTGCTCCTTGTCGGCACGGGATGGTCGACCGCTGCGGTCGCAGCCGAAACCACCAGCGATCCGGCGCTGGTGACGACCACGCTCGGCACGGTGCGCGGCGCGGTCCACGACGGCGTGCGGGAGTTCAAGGGCATCCCCTATGCCAAGCCGCCGGTCGGCGAATTGCGCTTTGCGCTGCCGCAGCCGGCCGCGCCGTGGCAGGGCACGCGCGACGCCACCGCCTATGGCAGCGCCTGCCCGCAGGCCAAGCGCTACGGCATTCCGGAATCAAGTAACAACGAGGACTGCCTGTATCTCAACGTCACCGCGCCGGCGAGCGAGCCCGCGCGCAAGCGCGCGGTGATCGTGTGGGTTCACGGCGGCGCCTTCGTCGGCGGCTCCAGCGCGCTGTATCCGCTCGACCATCTGGCGCGCCAGGGCGACGTCTTGGTGGTGTCGATGAACTACCGGCTCGGCGTGTTCGGCTTCACCGCGCATCCGGCGTTCGATGCCGATCACAATGGCGGCTACGGCCTGGAGGATCAGCGGCTGGCGCTGCGCTGGGTGAAGCAGAACATCGCCGCGTTCGGCGGCGATCCGGACAACGTCACGCTGGCCGGCGAATCCGCCGGCGGCGCCAGCGTCTGCATGCACATCCTGGCGCCGGACGAGACCGCGGGCCTGTTCAACAAGGCGATCGTGCAGAGCGCCGGCTGCGTCACCCCGCTGCCGAGCGTCGCCGACGGCAACAAGGTCGGCGAGAAAGTCGCCGCGCAAGCCGGCTGCAGCGACAATGCGACGGCGCTGTCCTGTCTGCGCGGTAAGAGTGTGGACGAACTGCTCGACGCCGGCACCAAGGTGGCCGGCTCCAGCATCGTCACCTTCCTGCCGGTGATCGGCGCCAAGACCGTGCCGCTGCCGGGCGCCGAGGCGCTGCCCGCCGGCAAATTCGTCAAGGTGCCGATGATCAATGGCGGCACCCGCGACGAACTCCGGCTCTACGTCGCCTATGCGGTGCAGGCCGGCGACAAGATCACCGCGGACACCTACGCCGACCAGCTCAAGGCGGTGTATGGCGAGCACACCGACAAGGTGCTGGCCCAGTACCCGCTGGCGAACTACACGTCGGCGCCGAGCGCGCTCGGCACGGCATGGTCGGACTTCCGCGCCGATGTCGGCATCAACAACTGCATCTATCTGCAGACCGCCAAGCTGCTGCGCAAATCGGTGCCGGTGTACGAATTCGTGTTCGGCGACCGCGACGCGCCGCCGGTCACCGCCGATCCGGGCTTCGAGATGGGCGCGGTGCATTCCTCCGAACTGCCGTATCTGTTCCCGCATTACGACAACACCCGCGCGCTGGCCGGCCCCGATCTGAAGCCGGCCTCGCAGGCACTGGCCGACCAGATGGTGGCGTACTGGACCAGCTTCGCCAAGAAGGGCACGCCGTCCGCACACGGCGCCCCGGCGTGGCCGCAGTTCACCGGCGACACCCAGGTGCTCAATCTCACGCCCGGCCAGCTCGGCCCGTTCGACGCCGCAGCACAGCACCACTGCGCGTTCTGGAAGACGCTGTATCCGGCCATTCTGACCGAGTGAGGCGCGGCCGCGCGCCTCCGCTCCTTCAATTCCGCCAGCAGCCACGGCCCTCCGCACCAGCGGAGCGGCCCGCCGGCCACGGCATCCGCACGCGGGGTTGTTAGTACGCGATCATGGTCGATCCAGCACATCGCCGGACGCCGGACGCCGGACGATGGCGGCCGCCCACAAACGCGACAGTGTATGATTACAAATTAATCGCCAGCCGTGACCGGTTGGATATGCATTTTTGCACATTGCGTTGCACAATTCGTCCTTTTCAGCCCGCTCCGCTCGGCGATGATGGGCCCACCAACACATCAGCCCAACCATCCGGAGATAGTTGTGCAGTCAGTGATCTCGAAAGCCGCCACGGCGCGGCTGCGGCGCGCCACTGAGCTCGCGATCGGCCCGCTGCTGCTGTTCGGCGTCTGGTGGATCGCGGCGCGCGCCGGCTGGGTCAACAAGGACCTGCTGCCCTCGCCCACCGACACCCTGCGCGACACCGCAGCCGCGATCTGGTCCGGCAGCATGACCAAGGATTTCTGGTACACGATGGTCCGCGTCGCCTATTCGATCGCGATCGCAATCGTCGCCGGCGTGCCGATCGGCATCGTGCTCGGCGCCAAGGCGGCGGTGTATCGCTCGGTCGAGTTCATCGTCGACTTCTTCCGCTCGACGCCGGCGACCGCGATGTTCCCGCTGTTCCTGCTGCTGTTCGGGCTCGGCGACCTCGCCAAGATCGCGGTGGCGGCGTTCGCCGCCTGGCTGGTGATCGTGTTCAACGTCGCCTACGGCGTGATGAACGCGCGGCAGACCCGAATCCTCGCCGCCCGTTCGATGGGCGCCTCCTCGCTCCGCATCTTCCGCGACGTGATCTTCTTCGAGACCCTGCCGCAGACCTTCATCGGGCTGCGTACCGCGGTGTCGCTGGCGCTGGTGGTGATCATCGTCGCCGAGATGTTCATCGGCGCCACCGACGGCATGGGCCACCGCATCATCGACGCGCAGATCTCGTACTCGCTCACCGACATGTACGGCTCGATCCTGATCGCCGGCGCGATGGGCTACGGCCTCAATCTGATCCTGCTGTTTCTCGAGCGCTCGATCATCCACTGGTCGGGCAAATGACCCGCCCCGCTGCCCCCGTTCACAAGGAGACAACGATGTCGAAATCACTTCTGTTCGCCGCCGCGGTGACGGCCACCCTTTCCGCCACGAGCGGCGCGCAGGCGGCCTGCGACAAGATGGACAAGGTGACGGCGGCCTGGCTGCCGATCATGCAGACCACCGCCTACTACGTCGCGCTCGACCAGAAGCTATTCGAGAAGGCCTGCATCGAGATCGACTCCAACAAGATGGAGTCGCCGAACCAGATCATCGACGCGCTGATCGCCGGCCGCGCGGATTTCGGACCGCCCGGCGCCGCCGCCGGCATCGCGATGATCGCGGAGTCGAAATTCCCCGGCAAGCTGAAGGTCTTCGGGCTGCAGGGCGGCGGCATCAAAGTCGACCGGATCAACGACGGGCTGATCGTCAAGCCGGACAGCACCATCAAGTCGTTCGCCGACCTGAAGGGCAAGACGCTCGGCCACGTCCCCGGCATCCAGTGGCGAACGATCTCCCGTCACATGGTGCGCGCCGCCGGCCTCGATCCGGACAAGGACGTCAAGCTGGTCGATCTCGCGGTCGCCATGCAGGTGCCGGCAGTGGTCGGCGGCACGGTCGACGCCACGCTGTCGCTGGAGCCGGTCGGCTCGATCGCGGTGGCGTCCGGCAAGGCCAAGCGCGCGATGACCAATCCGTGCTCGGTGGTGATTGCCGACCCGTTCTATTCCGGCGCCTCGGTGATGACCGCCAAGTTTCTGCAGGAGCGCCCCGACGTCGCCAAGCGCGTGGTCGCGGTGATCGATCAGGCCACCGACCTGGTGAACGCCGACTTCGCCAAGTACAAGGCGGTGCTGCCGCACTACACGGCGATCAAGGCCGATCAGCTCGACCTCGTGGCGCAGCCTTACTTGCGCGGCTTCAAGGAGCTCGACGACACCGACATCAAGTCCTACCAGGCGCTGGTCGACATCTTCATCAAGGAAGGCGTGATGGCCGGGCCGCTGAACGTCCGCGAGAAGCTGCTGACCAAGGCGGAGCTCGGCGAATGAACAGCAGCAGCGTCTCCAGGGCCCGGCCGGCCATGACCGCGGTGGATTCGTCCGCGCCGTCTGCGCGGCCGGGCGGACGGCAGGCGCTGATGACGATCCGCGGCCTGCGCAAGACCTTCAACGACGCGGTGGTCTACGACGATTTCGAGATGGAGCTGCCGCTCGGGCACTTCATCTCGATCTTCGGCCCCAACGGCTGCGGCAAGAGCACGCTGATCAACATGGTGTCGGGGCTGATGCCGATGGACTCCGGCGAGGTGCTGTACGACGGCCAGCGCATCGCCGAGACGCGGATCTCCTACGTGTTCCAGAACTATCGCGAGGCGCTGTTTCCGTGGCTCAAGGCGATCGACAACATCCACTACCCGCTCAAGGTGATGGGCGTGCCGCGAGCCGAGCGCAACCGGCGGATCGAGAAGCTGCTGGCGGAGTTCGAGATCCGGATCGATCTGAACGCCTATCCCTACACGCTGTCGGGCGGTCAGCAGCAGACGGTGTCGATCCTGCGCGCGCTGGTGACCGAGCCGGAGGTGCTGTTTCTCGACGAGCCGTTCTCGGCGCTCGACTACGAGATGACGATGTCGATGCGCGAGCAGCTACAGAAGATCTTCATGAAGACCAAGACTACGATGCTGCTGGTGTCGCACGACCTCGACGAGGCGATCGAACAGGCCGACAAGGTGGTGCTGCTGACCCGGCGGCCGACCAAGGTCGCCGAGATCGTCGACATCGATCTGCCGTGGCCGCGCAATCTCGAAGTGACCACCGGCGATGCGTTCATGGCGCTCAAGCGCCACTGCCTCGATCGCTTCTGGCAGGAAGTCAAGAAATGACCGGCGCCGGCTGAGCCGGCTTCCGATCGATCAAACCAACCCTACAATCTGGAGACTGACATGACGAAGCGCCGGTTTCGCGCCGCTGCGGTGCAGACACTCGCCAAGTTGGGCGATTTCGATTTCAACATCGCGCTGGCGACGGCTTACGTCGAGGACGCGGTCCGCCAGGGCGCCGAGCTGATCGTGTTCCCGGAATGCATGGACACCGGCTATCTGTTCGACTCGCCCGAGCATTGCCGCGAACTCGCCGAAACGCTGACCGACGGCCCGTTCGTCAAGGCGCTCGCGGCTCTCAGCCGCAAGCACGGCGTCTACATCGCCAGCGGCATCACCGAATGGGATCCGGCCAAACAGAAGATCTTCAACACCGGCATCATGTTCGACCGCAACGGCGAGGTTGCCTGCCACTATCACAAGCAGTTCCTCGCCACCCACGACCAGAACTGGTTCGCGTTCGGTGAGCGCGGCTGCCCGGTGGTCGACACCGACCTCGGCAAGATCGGCCTGCTGATCTGCTTCGACGGCCGCATCCCCGAGATCTTCCGCGCCATGACAATGCAGGGCGCCGAAGTGATCGTCGACATGGCGAATTTCTTCGCGATGGACCAGGCCGACATGTGGGGTCCGGCGCGCTCCTACGAGAACGGCGTCTGGCTGGTCGCCGCCACCAAGGCCGGGTACGAGCGCTCGATCTACTATCCGGGCGGCAGCATGATCGTCGATCCGAAGGGACGCGTGCTGTCGAAGGTGCCTTACGACACCCACGGCCTGTCGATCGCCACGATCGACCTCGACGCCGCGGCCGACAAGTCGATCTACACCGCCAACGACAAGATCGCCGATCGCCGCCCCGAGACCTACGGCATCATGGCATTGCCCTATGAGAAGACGCCGGTCGCCGGCATCGCCGACCGCCCGCTGATCCCGTCGCAATCGGTCACCAAGGTCGCGGCGGTGCAGATCCACGTCACGGAGAACTGCAGCGTCGCCGACGTGCTCGACATGGTCGACCACACCGCCAAGCTCGGCGCCAAGGTGATCACGCTGCCCGAATACGCCTTCAGCGCGCAGTACATCCTGACGCCGGCCGAAGCAGCGGCGGCGGCCGACGAGGCCGCAGCGAACCTCGCCGCGGTGTCCAAGATCGCAGCCCGCTACGGCTGCCTGATTGCGGCGCCGATCGTCGAGCGCGCCGCCGCCGGCCTCTACGTCACCACGGTGCTGGTCGGGCCGGACGGCAAGGAGATCGGCCGCTATCGCAAGACGCATCTCACCGCCGAGGAGCGCAAATGGGCGGTCGCCGGCCACGACTATCCGGTGTTCGACACACAGTTCGGACGGATCGGCGTGATGTCGGGCTATGACGCGGTGTTTCCCGAGACCTCGCGCAGCCTCGGGATCGGCGCGGCCGACATCATCCTGTGGCCGGCGGCGCTGCGCGAGCCGTTCGAGCGCGAGCTGCTCGCCGTGCCGCGCGCCGAGGACAACCGTGTGGCGGTCGTGCTCGCCAACCGGGTCGACAGCCCCTACCCCGGCGGCAGCGTCGTCATCCCGCCGACCGGCTTTCCGCAATGGGACATCAATATCGCCGCGCCCCGGGTGATGAAGCTCGGCGCGGTGATGCCCAAGCACATCGATCTGGCGGTCTGCCGGCAGAAGCTGATGATCCCGAAGGTCGACATGTTTGCAAACCGCCTGGTGGAGACTTACGCTCCGATCGTCGCGGCCTAGCCCACTTGACCAGTGACCGGCCGATCAAGGTGCGGGACCGGCGCAGCAGCGCCGGTCGGCCCGCGGGACGGCAGGAGACGGTGGCCAAGGCTCAGCGCAAGATCCGCTACGACTGGAACGATGTCGTCTACTTCCTCGAGGTGGCTCGGCAACGCAGTCTGGTGCGCGCCGCCGCCAAGCTGAAGGTCGATCACACCACCGTCAGCCGCCGCATCCGCGAACTGGAACGCAGCCTGAATTCGACGCTGTTCAAGCGCAGCAAGGCGGGCTTCACGCTGACCGAAATCGGCATGCGGCTGCTGCAATACGCCGAAAGCATGGAAAGCCAAGCGAACTCCATCGTCGAAGCGATCGGGACCGACACTGCGGACGCCGGCGGCGCGGTGCGGATCGCCGCGATGGAAGGGATCGGCAGCTTCTATCTGACGCGCTGTATCGCCGACTTCAACCGGATCTACCCGTCGATCCAGATCGAGCTGATCACCGATACGCGGCTGCTCGACCTCAGCCGGCGCGAGGCCGACGTCTTCGTCAGCTTCTTCCGGCCGCACGGCAAACGGTTGTCGATCAAGAAGGTCGGCGAATTCAGAATCTCGCTGTACGCCACCGATGCGTATTTCGCCGGACGCAGTCCCCCGACGACGGTGAAGGAGCTGGAGACCCACGCCTTCATCGATTTCATCGAGGACTACATCTACAGCAAGGAGAACCGCTGGTTGTCCGACGTGCTGCGACCGCCGCACACGGTGTTTCGCAGCACCAGCCTGGTGGCGCAGTCGATCGCCGTCTCGGCCGGGCAAGGCATCGCAATGCTGCCGTCCTACGTGGCGGCGGGCAACACCGAGCTGATGCCGGTGATGCCCGAGCTCTTCACCACCCGCGACGTCTGGCTGTCAGTTCACGAGGACCTGCTGCACGTCGCGCGGATCAAAGCCGTCGTCGGCTATCTGGAAAAGCGGATCGAGGCCGACAAGGATTTTCTCAACTCGGTGCAACATCAACGCAGCCGCCGGAAGCGGAACGGCTAACCAGCGCTCAGCTCGCGAACGTACCGTTGCGGTCGCTGAACAGATCGAGCGGAGACGGCTTGCGCACTTCCGGGGTGCGCGACAGATCCGGCGTCTGGGTTTGGGTTTGCGGTTGGATCTGGCTCTGCGGCGGCGACGTCCACAACGACTGCACCGCCGGCGAGACCGGCTCGGCGCGGTCGCCGCCGAGGAACAGCGAGCGGAAGATCGGTTCATTACCGCGCTGCGTGGCAGTCCGCGCCGCATCGCCGGCCTGGGCGGGCGTCACGTTGCGCACGTCCGGGAAGCTCGCCAGATACGCAGCGTTGTCGACCGGCGCCGGCGGCGCGGCCGAGGCCAGCGTCACCGGCAGGCCGGCAACGGACGCGATCGCGCTCTGGGTCGCCGGCGCATTGGCGGCGGCCTGATAGCGCGAGGTCAGATTCGAATACACTTCCGAGACGCTGCGGGCGTTGCCTGATCGGTCGTAGAAGATCGACTGGTTGGCGGCGGCGGCGGACGGAAACAGCGCGGCGCCGGCGACGTTCGGCGTGTCGCTCGCAGCGTTGATCAGCTTGGCGGCACCGGCCACGCCCATGAAATGCGCCATGTACAGTTCAGCGTCCGACGGACGACGCCCGATCTCGCCGGTCAGCTTGAAACTGTTCGATTGCGTCAGCACGCCGGCCATCGCCGACGACACCACCGGGTCGTTGCGCAGATTCATGATCGCCGCGCGCGCCGACGGGTCGCTGACCGAGTAGCTGCCGGAAGCCGAGCGGGTGATGGAATCCGCATACTGGCCGTAGCCGAACTGGGCGCCGGCTTCCTTCACGGTGCCGAGCCAGGTCTGCTCGATGAACTGAAACAGGCCTTGCGCCGACGAGGTGCTGGCCTGGGCGTTCGGGTTGAAGTCCGATTCCATCTTGGCGGTGGCGAGCAGATACTGAAAGCTGGTGCCAGTCTGGCCAGCAGCCTGCTTGATCGCGCCGGCGACCTTGGTCCGCGCCGGATCGACGATCATCACCGCCGGATTTGAGACCTCAGCCGCCATCGCCCTGCCCCGCTCCAATGCGCCACTCGCGCGCGGAAGCGCCCATTCCACCGTGAGCAACCTTGAGCAATCATGGTTAACGAGGAGTTAAAGCAGCCAAGCGTGAGCGGTGTCGGCCCGAACAGCCGGCGTTTAACTTTGTCTTAACTCGGCAGTTGGTTCTATTCCTGGTGGTCGTCTGGAGATTCTTCCCGGACTCGGACGCGCGAGGCTGCCATGACCGCGATCGCCAATTCTTCCACCGCGACATCGAGCTGGGCGCAGACGACGAATCTCCTGCAGGCCGGCGCCGCCGGTACTGGCGCCAACCGCTCCGGAACGGCGGCTGGTCAGTCGACCCCCGCGTCCACCGATACGGTGCAATTGTCCGAGCGCGCCCAGGCGATCCTCGACAAGGCCAATGCCGACAAGGCGGCCACCGCCAAGCTTTCCTTGTCGTTCGACGAGATGTTGCTGCAGCGCACCGACGCCTTGACCGCCAAGCTGACCGACGCATTCAAGGGCATGAACGTCAATCTCGACGAGGCGGTCCGGCTGCAGGTCGACAAGTTCGGCAAGGTCACCACCGAAGGGCCGTGGAAAGAAAAGATCGAGAAGTTCTTCGCGGACAATCCCGATCTCGCCAAGGAATTGAAAGCGATCGCCGGGCTCAATTCGCTGAAGGCGGCCAACGCCGCCCTGGAGCTCTACAACAAGGAAAAAGGCTCCAGCGCTCCGGGCAGCAAGCAACAGCAGAGCGCCTGGACCAACTACAACATCCGCTCGATGAATATTCAGACGCTGTCGGGCGTGATCAGCCTCAAGGACGGCGAATTGCGATCCGCGGCGATGGACTACATCGACAGCATCGCCGACCCGACCGACGCGAAGGCCGGTCCAGACCTGGTGCAACAGCAGCGCGAGATCGCCAGCCGGCTCGCCTGATCCGCTCGGCTACTTGCCGTAGACCTTGTCCGGGTCGAACTTCCGCTCGCCGTCGGTTTCGATCAGCACCGGCACGCCGTCGCCGCCGCGGTCGATGCGCCGATAGAAGCAGGAGTGTCGGCCGGTGTGGCAGGCCGCGCCGCCGGTCTGATCGACCTTGATCCACACCGCGTCCTGATCGCAGTCGACCCGCATCTCCAGCACCTTCTGGACGTGACCGGAGGTTTCGCCCTTCTTCCACAGCCGCTTGCGCGAGCGGCTGTAGTACCAAGCCTCGCCGGTCTGGATGGTGCGATCGAGCGCTTCGTCGTTCATGAACGCGACCATCAGCACGTCGCCGGTCCGCGCGTCGGTGGCGACGCAGGTGACGAGCCCGTGCGAATCGAATTTCGGGCGCAGTACAACGCCTTCCTCGATGTCATCGGCTACAACGGGTGAAGAAGTTGAACGCGTTTCACTGGACACGATTGAATTGCCTTGCAGGATTCGCGTGTTAGCCGCGGTCCCTGACCATCGTCATGAACCGCGCCTGCTCCGCCGGATTGTCGCGGAACACGCCGGTGTAGCGGCTGGTGAAGGTGGTGGCGCCCTTCTTGGCGATGCCGCGCACCGACATGCAGGTGTGCTCGGCTTCGATCAGTACGGCGACGCCGCGCGGCTTCAGCACCTCGTCGATCGCTGCGGCGATCTGCGCGGTGAGATGCTCCTGGGTCTGCAGCCTGCGGCCGAAAATATCGACCAGTCGCGCCAGCTTCGACAGCCCGACCACGCGCTCCACCGGCGTATAGGCGATGTGCGCCTTGCCGTAGAACGGCATCACATGGTGCTCGCAATGCGAGGTGAAGCTGATGTTGCGGACCAGGACGAAGTCGTCGTAGCCGGCGGTTTCGCCGAAGGTGCGCTCCAGCACTTCCTTCGGGCACTGATGATAGCCCTGGAACAACTCGTCATAGGCTTCGACCACCCGGCGCGGGGTGTCGACCAGCCCCTCTCGATCGGTGTTCTCGCCGATATAGGACAGCAGCGTCTTCACCGCGGCCTCGGCTTCGGCGCGCGACGGGCGTGGCTGGTCGGGCTGCACCGCAACTTCAAGGAACTCGGACGGGTCGAGCTCGGCGGGCTGGAAGTCGGGGCGGCCCTCGGCCGGCATGTTGCCGCGGATCGGCTTGATTTTGGCGTCCATCTTCTCTCCGTTCGACCGGCCTTCGGGGGCCGGATGTGTCACCGGGCAGACGGGCGGACAACAGCCGGTCGTCTTGATCCCTTCGGCGAGCCCGACCGGCCAAGTGTCTGACCGATTTCGGCTCGCAACCTCCGCGCGGCAGAGTCGGCCGCACGGTGAGGCTTCATTTCGAAAGCCACGCTTCCTATATAAGACGACAAGCCGGAACCGCCAAGGTCGCCGCCTCCGGGCGACCGGCGTGTCGAGCGCCGGCACGGAATTCGCGGCATGCTCAACGACGTCTACAACAAGCGCATCATCGAACTGGCCGGTAATATTCCGCGGATCGGACGACTGGAGCATCCCGACGCCAGCGCGACCGCGCATTCGAAATTGTGCGGCTCCACGGTGACGATCGACCTCAAAATGGACGGCGACACCGTCACCGACTTCGCCCACATCGTGAAGGCCTGCGCGCTCGGCCAGGCCTCGTCGTCCATCATGGCGAGCCATGTGGTCGGCTCGAGCGCGAACGAACTCAGAGCGTTGCGCGAGACCGTGCGCAAGATGCTGAAAGAGAACGGCGCTCCGCCCGACGGCAAATGGGCCGACATCGCGATGCTGGAGCCGGTCCGCGACTACAAGGCCCGCCATGCCTCGACGCTGCTGACCTTCGACGCCGTGGTCGACGCGATCGGCCAGATCGAAGCCGAGCGCGACGGCGCCAAGGCGACGGCTTAAATCGCTGCTCGGCGGAGGCTCTTCAGCCCCAACGATCTCGAACCACAAGCGTCATTCCGGGGCGCGAGCGCAGCTCGCGAACCCGGAATCTCGACGTTGTGAAAAACAACGCACAACAATCTCGGGATTCCGGGTTCGCGCTTCGCGCGCCCGGAATGACGTTTCGGGATCAGTGCCCCGGCTGCGCGGCGGCCGTGCCGCCGGTGGGCAGCGCTTCGGCGGTCTTGGTGGCAGGGGCCGGCTGGGACGCGAACCGGTCCTGCACCGGCTTCGGCATGGTCGAGGCAACCGTCCTGGCCGGTTCGCTGCCGAGCCCGGGCAACAGATCGGCGATCGCCTGTGTGGTGATCAGATTGGTATCTTGCAGCTCGGCCCGCGACAATTCGTGCAGATCTTCCCACGGCGGCACGCTGAGCGCGAGCGACAGAAGATCGCCGGTGCCGCCCATCTCGAAGGTGAACTTAGCCAGCCGGCCGATGTCGCGTTCGACGATCGACATGTCCTGCGCGGTGTAGCTGGCGCCACGCGCATCCTCGGCGCGGTCCCCCATCCATATCTGATGCACCCGGACGCGGGCGCCTTCCGGCACGTATCGGGCCTGCCCGGACAACAGCAGGAACACGCACATGGATTCGCAATAGGCTTTGCCGTCGATCCGCGGCCGGTTGCCGAGCGGCGACGCCGCCGGCACGCTGGTCCCGACCGTGGTCGCCAGCCCCAGCTTGCGCCAGCGCCGCCCCAGCGTGATCGCGTCGTTGACCGAGCCGCCGCTCGAATCCAAAACCACGGTCGCGCCGGTCAGATTGCGGTCGCGGGCGAAGTCCTCGAAATCCTTGGGGGTGTCGGTGGTGACGATGCCGACGGCGCTGATCCAGCCGCCGCAATCCGGATCGCAGGCGACCCAGCCGAACTTCATCGGCTGCCGCCGGGCTTCGAGACTCGCGGCGCCTGCCGTGACGGGAATGCTGCTGTCGGCCGCGAACCCCAGTAGAACGAGCCCGAGCACTGCGACCCGCCACAGCGCCGAACCGGTCAAACAGGAGAGAACCACGCGTTCCAACCTAGCTTCCCTCGTCTCCAGCAGCACCGCGTGACAAGTTCCAACCCGAATCTGTCACGCCTCTGTTACCGAACCGTTGTGAAAAAGCTAACTTCGTTCAGACCCAAACACCACCGCGTTTTGCTGCGTTGCGCTCAACTGGGCGCGAGTTTCAGGTGAAGTGTTGCGCAAATGTCGGTGCGCTGCAGTTCCCCGCAAAGGAACCAGGCAAAGCGCCGCTCGTCGAAACGGCATCTGCTCATGCAACTACCAACTGGCGCAACTAACTGGATCGACGCCCTGCTGCGACTGCCGCGCAACGCCGGCCGTGGCTTGATCTGGCTGTACCGCCACACGCTGTCGCCGCTGGTCGGTTACAATTGCCGGCACTGGCCAACGTGCTCGATGTACGGCGACGAGGCGATCAGCCGGTTCGGGTTGTGGGCCGGCGGCTGGATGACGCTGGCGCGGCTGCTGCGCTGCCAGCCGTTCGGCACCTCGGGAATCGACTTAGTTCCGCAGGCCACACCGCCCGGCGCGCGCTGGTATCTGCCCTGGCGCTATGCCCGCTGGCGCGGCGTCAACGCGCCGCCACCGGAGCATGCCCCGTCATGCGGCTGCGACGCGCATCCGCCGGTTAGGCCGGACTGAGGCCGATCCGGCCGAGCCCCGGCAGCTTGATCGCCGGCCGGCGCAGGTCCAGCCCGAGCACCGCGCCGAGCACGTTGAGTTCGACGCCTTCGATCCAGCCGAGCGTCAGCCCGAAATAACCGCCGAGCGTAGCGCGAATGCCGGTGCCGGACGGCGTCACAGCGATCCAATCGCCGTCCCACGGATAGTCCTTTCCGATCGCGGTGGGCGGCAGTGTCGTTCGCAGCTCCGGCACCGCCGCCAGCACCGCGGCGACGAAGGTGTTGGAGTTCGGTCCCGGCCAGGCTCGATAGTCGCCATAGGCGGCGAGCCTGTAGCCTTTCACCGCGGCTTCGATCTTCGGGATCATCACCGCCGCCGCTTCGCCATCGGCCGCCGCGATCAGTTGCGGCTCGTCACCGAACCAGCGACCATCGGCGACGAAGCCGTTGACGCGGATCGGCATGCCCCACGCGGTGTAGTCGTAGCGGGTGTAACGCGACGCGCCCGCCGGCTTGACCACGATCCAACTATGCACCGCGAAGATGCCGCGCCACCGCACGGTGCGCGCGGCGAACACCCGCACCATCGCGTCCGGATGCTGCACGGCCGGCGGCAACAGCCCTGCGCTGGAGCGGTCGGCACTCTGCCAATCGACGCCGCGATCGCCCACCCAGTATTTTCCGGCCGACACGGCGATCGGCACGACCAGCAACACCAACAGGATCAGCACAAAACGTCTCACGCGGGAATGGTCGGTACGACGGAGGATGCTGGGAATATAGATACCCCCCCTGCCCTCGCCAGAACCGATCACGCGCTCGTGCTGGAACGGCGCGCGACGTCATCAGCGCGGCACTACGCTCACCACACGGCCGCGGCGAGCGCGGCGATCAACGCCGGCGGCGTCACGATCAGACCCAGCTTGAGGAACCGCCAGGCAGTGACTTCGATCTGGTTCCGCCGCAGCACCACCAGCCACAGGATGGTGGCGAGCGAACCGGTGACCGAGAAGTTCGGCCCGAGATCGACGCCGATCAGCAGCGCCGCGATGGTCTCGCGCGGCAGGTGGTTGTCGGCCGCGACCGAGCCGGCGACGAGGCCGACCGGCAGGTTGTTGCCGATGTTGCAGGCGATCGCGGTGACGATGCCGGCCACCCACGAGCCGAGCCGCGGCGCGTCGGCGACGGCCTCGCGCAGCAGGCCGCCGAGCGCGCCGATCACCCCGGTGCGGCTCAGGGCCTCGACCATCACGAACAGACCAGCGACCAAAGGCACCACACTCCACGACACCCCCTTCAGCAAGGGAACAGGCGATTGTCGCGCCACTGCGAGGACGGCGGCGGTGGTGACGAGACCACAGACGAAGGTCGGCAGGCCGAGCGCGACGTCGAGCGCCGAGGCGGTGAGCAGCACGATCGCGATCGCGCCGATACCCACCGCGGCGAGCTTGCCGCCGCGCGACAGATGCGGCGTCGCCACCTGGGTTTCGATCGTCTGACCGGCGAGCGCACGGCTCAGCGCGAACCGTAGCGTCAGATAGGTGACGACGATCGCCGCCAGCGACGGCAGCGTGAACTGCTGCAGCCAGCCGCCGAGATGCGGCATGTGTTCGCCGAACACCACGAGATTGGCCGGATTGGAGATCGGCAGTACGAAGCTCGCCGCATTGGCGATGAAGGCGCAGACGAACAGATACGGCAGCGGCGTCGCGCCGGCAGCACGCGTCGCGGCGTACACCGCCGGCGTCAGCACGATCGCGGTGGCGTCGTTGGACAGCAGCACCGTGACCAGAACGCCGACCGCATAGACCAGCAGGAACAAACGTTGCGGCGAGCCCTTGGCGTGCTCGACCGCGTAGGCCGCGAGGTAATCGAAAAGCCCCTCGCGCTGCGCCAGTTCCGCAATCAGCATCATGCCGATCAGAAACAGATACACGTCGATGCCGTTGCGCACGCCGGCGAGCGCATCCTGCCAGGACAGCAGGCCGAGCACGACAAGCGCCAGCGCGCCCGCCACCGCCCACACCGCCTCGGGCCAGCGCAGCGGACGAATGATCACGCCTGCGGTGGCGAGAGCGACGATACTCCAGGTCAAAATCGGATCGTGGGACAGCATGAAGCTTGGCATAGCGAGGTGAAACGCGTGCTGTGGAAGCGGAACTAACCGATAGGCGAAGACGCTGCGATTGTCTCTATCGGTACGGTTGCAGCCCATCCACACGGCGCGCGGCAATATAGTCCTTGTATGCCGGGCGCATATGCTATACGGTGCTGATCATTCGATTAGCCGCTGTGCCTTTCTGAATGCGCCCGCGGGCTCCTTCCCAAAGTCATCGATTAGTTGAAACGTCACGGGCCATGTTGGCGCGGGCGATATGCTTTGGAGAACGGAAATGACGACAGGTACCGTAAAGTGGTTCAACGGCCAAAAGGGTTTTGGCTTCATCGCGCCGAGCGACGGCAGCAACGACGTGTTCGTGCACATCAGCGCAGTTGAGCGCGCCGGACTGTCGGGCCTCGCCGAAGGCCAGAAGGTCTCGTTCGAAGTCAAGGTCGACAAGATGCGCGGCAAGAGCAGCGCCGAGAACCTCACGCTGGCTTGATCCAGCGTCTCCGTTTCACGGATGTACTGAAACGGAAGATGGGCCCGTTCGATCCTTGCGATCGAGCGGGTTTTGTCGCGCGTACCGAAACGAGGCGGATATGAGCGAAAACAAGACCACCGGGCCCTCCCCGACCAGCATCGAACGGGCCCGCCGCAAGCTCGTCGAGCAGCAGGACGGCGCACAACGGATGGCCGAGATCGAACGCGAGGCGGTTGCCGCGCGCAAGAACATGGCGCGGCTGCGCGAACTGCGACTCGCGCGCGAAGCCGAACAGGCCGCCGCGGCTCTGGCCGCCCCGCCGGCAGCGCCGAAGAAGCGAGCCCGCAAGACCTCCACAACTTGAAGCGTGCGGAGCGCTGGCTGCGCGGTCCCGGCTGGAGACGACGATGGCGACCGCCGACGATTTCAAGCTCATCCGCGACATCCATACGACCGGCGGCCGCCGTCAGGTGTTCGGCACGCGCGAGCAGAAGCCGTTCGAAGACCTCGTCACGCTCGGCTGGCTGAAACGCTCCTCGGTCGATTCCCGCGCGACGCATTATCAGATCACCGACCGCGGCACCGCCGCTGCGCTCAGAAGCTGACGCAGCTCGGCCGCACCGCCACCATCACGGCCTGCTGCTTGAAGCGCTGCTTATAGGCCTCGGTGATTTCGCGCAGCGCGACGCGCTTGGCCGGATCTTCCCCGAACACCAGCGTCACCAGCTTGGCTTTCTCGCGGACGATGGCGCCGCGTTCGCTGTCGCGCCACTGCCCAGCGCCGTCGACCACCGTCAGCCCATCCGGAAACCGCGGGGTGATTTCCTCGGCGGTGAAGCGCGTGAACTCCGCATCGCTGACGCCGAGCCGGTCGCCGATATTGCGGCCGAACGCCAGCTCCGCGCTCAGCATCGGTCGCGACGGCGGCACACAGGTCGGCGCCGGCATCGCCGCGCAGCCGGCGAGCGTCGCCGCGGTCCCGCAAGCGATCGACAGCCGCACGAGCATCGATGTCGCTGTCATCTCAACCTCGCCGCAGGGTTTTCAGATAAGCGCACAGCATATCGGCAACGGCGTCGGCATACGCCGTGATCTCGGCCGCCGTGCGCGGGCGGCTGGAGAAGTCCTTGCCGAGCGCGGCGATCGTGCGGCTGATCAGCTCCGCCGCCCGCAGGCGTGCGGCCTCTGAGCTGTGCGGCGCCGCCTCGAGCAAAAATGCCGCCATGGTGCCGTCCATCGCGCTGCGCGCCGCGCGGGCTTCCGGCGCGTCGCGATACAGCGGCGCGGCGTCGTCGAGCGCGCCGCGCACTTCGGCCTCCTCGCACTCGGAGCGGATGAAGGCGTGTACCAGCCGGCGGAGCCGCTGCGGCGGCGGATCGCTGCGGTCCTCCAGAATGTCGCACAGCATCTGCGAGGTCTGCCGCCACTCGTCGCTCTGCAGCCTGAACAGGATCGCGGCCTTGTTGGGGAAGTACTGATACAGCGAACCGACGCTGACGCCGGCCTTGTCGGCGACCCGCGCGGTGGTGAAACGCTGCGCGCCCTCCTTCGCCAAAACCTGAACAGCGGCTTGCAGAATGGCCGCGACCAGCTCGGTCGAGCGCGCCTGTTTCGGCTGTTTTCGCGAGAAAATTGAACCACTTCGGCGTTCGGCCATCGGCCCCTCGGGGAATGCGATTAGCGAATGCGAATAATTATTCGTATTTCTGAGAGCGCGCAATATCGCGCGGACCACTCTCCTCGGAGTTCGGAATGACCACCCTCACCACCCCACCGCTGGCACCGCTGCTGGCGCGGCTGTTCGACGAAGCCGACGCGGCCCCACCGCAGCTCGACCAGCTCCCGCCGGGCACAATGCAGATGATGCGCAGCAAGACCGACTACGCCACCTTGTACGGCCGGCTGAAAGACTATGCGCTGGCGGTGTCGCCCGAGACCGGCGTGCTGCTCTACATGCTGGCGCGAAGCTGCCGCGCCCGGACGATCGTCGAGTTCGGCACCTCGTTCGGAATTTCGACACTGCATCTGGCCGCAGCGCTGCGCGACAATGGCGGCGGCCGGCTGATCACCACCGAGTTCGAACACGCCAAGCTGGTCCGAGCCGAGGCCAACCTCGAAGCCGGCGACCTTGTCGATCTGGTCGAGTTCCGCGAAGGCGATGCGCTGCAGACGCTCAGCAGAGATCTGCCGGATCGCATCGACCTCGTGCTGCTCGACGGCGCCAAGGCGCTGTATGCCGACGTCCTCGACCGGCTCGAAAGCCGACTCGCGACGGGCGCATTGATCGTGGCCGACAATGCCGATCACTGCCCGGACTACCTCGCCCGCGTGCGCGATCCGGCGAACGGTTATCTGTCTGTGCCGTTCGCCGGCGATGTCGAGCTGTCGATGCGACTCGCCTGAGACCCCGACGGGGCCGCGTGCCCCGCCGTCCTGCGCCGGTGCCGCCGGCCGTAAGCGTTCAACGTCAATCAACGCACGTCCCGATACATCGCGATCGGCGTGCGCTGATGACGCCGCCGATCACGGATCCGCCTGGAGAATCTCATGGCCGCCCGTTCGATCGACGCCCCGCCCGCCTCCGCGCTGCCGCTGCACCACAGGCTGGCGCTGCACACCTGCCTGTTGTTCACTGCGATCGCGGCGCTGATCCCGCCCCACGCTTCGCCGACCAGCGCACCGATGCTGATCGGCACCCGCCTGCTGCTGACCGGAGCGAACTACGTGCGAATGCGGATCGCGAGGAAATGCGGCTTCTGCGCACTCAAGCGTTGCGGTCGCGCGTCGCAAGCACCACCATGCACAGCGCCAGCCCCAGCACTGCGGTGGAGACGTAACCGTTGACGTGCAGCAGCCCGGCCGCGAACAGCGCGCCGCCGATCGCCGAACCAACGGCCTGGCCGACATACAGCACCGAGGTGTTGAGTGACACCGTCGCGCCGGCGAGCATCGGATCGGCCGTCACCAGGCGGACCTGCTGCATCGAATTCGACGCCGCAAAGCCGAGCCCCCACACCGCGACAGCCGCCGCCATCACGGCAAAATGCCCGGCCCCGAAGGTCCAACCGGCGACGCCCGCCAGCATCAGCGAGGTGAACAGCGCCGAGGTGCGATACGCGCCCCAGCCATCGACGATGCGGCTGGCAATGACGTTGCCGGCGAAGCCGCAGACGCCGTAGATCGCGAACACCAACGCGATCGCCCCCGGCCCGGCGCCGGTCAAGCCGGTGAGCAGCGGCCCGAAGAAGGTGAACACCACGAACTGCCCGGAGGTCTGCAGTGACGATACCCCGAGCAGCGTCAGGATGCGGCGGCTGCGCCCCACGGCGGCCCAGGTGCGCAGACTCACCGGCGATGCGGTCAAGCCGCCCGGCAATCGCAACCACAGCAAAATGAAACTGATCAGGCCGATGCAGCCCACCGTCAGATAGGCGCCGCGCCAGCCGGCATGATCGGCCGCGAAGGTGACCAGCGGCACGCCGAGCGCCACCGCCAGCGACCAGCCGAGAAACACATAGGCCATCGTGCCGCCGCGCTTCTCGGCCGGCACGATCAGCGCCACCGCGCCGGCGGCCTGCGGCGTGTACAGCGCCCCGACCGACAGCATCGCCAGCCGCAGCACCAGCAGCACCGCATAGTTCGGCGCAAACGCCGAAGCGAGATTGCCGAGCGCCAGCACCGCCAGCGTCGTGGTCAAGAGCAGCCGGCGATCGATCCGGCTGGTCAGCCAAGCGGTGAGCGGCGAGCCAATGCACAGCACGATCGCCCCGAAGGTGATCAGCAGCCCGGCGTCACGGATCGTCACCCCGAGCCCGGACGCCAGATCCGGCAACATGCCGGCCGGCGCCAGAACCGAGGTTCCGGTGACGAAATTGCCGAGCATCAGGGCGGTGGGGGCGAACGAGCGGGACACCCTGCAAACGCTAGCAGGATTTTCATGCAGATGCATTAAAATTTCGCAAGCGTGTGGGCATCACGCGCGGGATCGGCCCGGCCGTTGCGAACCGGCGACCGGACCTGGTTCCTTGAATCGTCCGATTCCCCTGCTATACAGCCTCTTTCCGCTTACCTGCGCTCGTACGCAGGAGTGAGCCAGAGGAGCCTTCCGATGACCGATAAGACTTCGGGCGACAAGCTTTCGGGCGACAAGCCTTCCGCGTCCACCTCCGGCTTCCAATACACCCTCTCCAACCTCAAGCCGGTAGCCCCCATGGACCAGATCACCATCACCTTCCCCGACGGCAAAACCCGCGAATATCCGCGCGGCACCACCGGGCTCGATATCGCTAAGGGCATTTCGCCCTCACTCGCCAAGCGCACCGTCGTGATGGCGCTGAACGGCGCATTGACCGATCTCGCCGATCCGATCGACGACAACGCCGCGATCGATTTCGTGGCCCGTGACGATTCGCGCGCGCTGGAATTGATCCGGCACGACTGCGCCCATGTGCTCGCCGAAGCGGTGCAGAGCCTGTGGCCGGGCACCCAGGTGACCATCGGCCCGACCATCGAGAACGGCTTCTACTACGACTTCTTCCGCAACGAGCCGTTCACCCCGGAAGACTTCGCCGCGATCGAGAAGAAGATGCGCGAGATCATCGCGCGCGACAAACCGTTCACCAAGGAAGTCTGGACCCGCGACGAAGCCAAGAAGGTGTTCGCCGACAACGGCGAAGCGTTCAAGGTCGAGCTGGTCGACGCCATTCCCGAAGACCAGACCATCAAGATCTACAAGCAGGGCGAGTGGTTCGATCTGTGCCGCGGCCCGCACATGACGTCGACCGGCAAGATCGGCACCGCCTTCAAGCTGATGAAGGTGGCCGGCGCCTATTGGCGCGGCGACAGCAACAACCCGATGCTGACCCGCATCTACGGCACTGCCTGGGCCAAGCAGGAAGACCTCGACGCCTACCTGCATCAGATCGAGGAAGCCGAGAAGCGCGACCACCGTAAGCTCGGCCGTGAACTCGACCTGTTCCACTTCCAGGAGGAAGGTCCGGGCGTGGTGTTCTGGCACGCCAAGGGCTGGAGCCTGTTCCAGTCGCTGGTCGGCTATATGCGCCGCCGCCTCGCCGGCGACTACGACGAGGTCAACGCGCCGCAGATCCTCGACAAGGTGCTGTGGGAGACCTCGGGCCATTGGGAGTGGTACCGCGAGAACATGTTCGCAGCGCAGTCCGCCGGCGAGGACGCCGAGGACAAGCGCTGGTTCGCGCTGAAGCCGATGAACTGCCCGGGCCACGTCCAGATCTTCAAGCACGGCCTGAAGAGCTACCGCGACCTGCCGCTGCGGATGGCCGAGTTCGGCGTGGTGCATCGCTACGAGCCGTCGGGCGCGATGCACGGCCTGATGCGGGTGCGCGGCTTCACCCAGGACGACGCGCATGTGTTCTGCACCGAGGCGCAGCTCGCCGAGGAATGCATCAAGATCAACGACCTGATCCTGTCGACCTACTCCGACTTCGGCTTCGAAGGCGAACTGACGGTGAAGCTGTCGACCCGCCCCGAGAAGCGCGTCGGCACCGACGAGATGTGGGATCACGCCGAGCGCGTGATGGCCACGGTGCTGAGCGAGATCAAGGCCAAGGGCGGCAACCGGATCAAGACCGAGATCAACCCGGGCGAAGGCGCGTTCTACGGGCCGAAGTTCGAATACGTGCTGCGCGACGCGATCGGCCGCGACTGGCAGTGCGGCACCACGCAGGTCGACTTCAACCTGCCGGAGCGGTTCGGCGCGTTCTACATCGACGCCGACGGCGCCAAGAAGGCGCCGGTGATGGTGCATCGCGCGATCTGCGGCTCGATGGAGCGCTTCACCGGCATCCTGATCGAGCACTACGCCGGCAACTTCCCGCTCTGGCTGGCGCCGGTGCAGGTCGTCGTCACCACGATTACGTCGGAAGGCGACGACTACGCCAAGAAAGTGCTGGCGGCACTGCGCAAGGCCGGCCTGCGCGCCGACATCGATCTGCGCAACGAGAAGATCAACTTCAAGGTGCGCGAGCATTCGCTCGCCAAGGTCCCCGCCCTCTTGGTGGTCGGCAAGAAGGAAGCCGAGAGCCACTCGGTCTCCGTCCGCCGGCTCGGCAGCGAGGGTCAGAAGGTGATGCCCACCGACGAAGCCATCGCCGCGCTGGTGGACGAGGCGACCCCGCCGGACGTCAAGCGGATGCACGCCTCACCTGCCGTCGCGGCCGAGTAGGCCGACTGCCTCGAGCGGGGGCGACCTGCCCTCGCTCACCCGACCGGCGGCAGCGGCATTGCAGAAGCAATTCGCGTCCCTGCAAATGCCGCCGCCTGCCGGGGCCGGCCGAAGCGACGGCCGGAGATCATCCGTCGCTTCGACCGTAACGATCATCAATGGGTCGGCGAGCTTGCCGGCGACGGCGTGGTCGCGGACGGGCTAGCCGCCGCGGGCTTGGCGCTCGCTTGGCCGCTGGTGGTCGGCGCGGCCTTCGCGGCCGGAGCCGAACTGTTGGCCGCCGTATGCGGTTGCGCCTTGTCCTGGATATCGACCACCGAGTAGCGGACGCCGTTCTCGACCTGCATCAGCGCGCCGTTAGCCGCGTAGTACTTGCCGGCATCGAGCAGCTTGGACGCCTGATCGACACCCTTCAGGGTGGCGTCGACCGGAGCAACTTCGAGCGAGACCGCGACGTTGACGTCGTTCATCTTCAACGTCTCGAGCGCCTCCTTCTGCTTACCGGCCTTGAGCTGCGAATTCGCGGTCTTCATCGCGGCCACCTTGGCGGGTACGGCCGAGTAGTCCTCCTGCACCGTGATGGTGCCGTTGATCGGCAGCCACTTCACCGGCGTGGTCGAGGCCGTGCTCTGATGATCGGATTGCTGCGACTTGTCGGCGTTCGGCGGGATCAGCTTCATGTCGGCCTCGGCCTTCAGAAACACCGAGTCGTCGGTCTTGCTCTTCTCGAGCGACTCCATCGCCTTGTTGACGTCCTTGCGCGCCGCCTCGGGCTTGCCGTTGAACAGCGCCAGCCGCGCCTCGCGGATGTCCTGGAATGCGTTGAAGCCGTCCTTCGACAGCTTGGAGAAGTCCTGCGCGGCGACCTGATCCGGAGCAGCCTGGTGATCCGCCGCATAGACGGCGCCGCAGAGGGCGGTGGTTGCGAGAGCGATGGCGATGAGCGTTGTTCTGACACGAAGCATGATCGTTTCTCCTCAAATTAGCTGTCGAACGCGGTCATCGACTTCCGGTGATCGGTCGGCAGAACCCACGATGTCGAGTTCGCCCGGACAACGGCCGGACGACCGGCCGCGTTTCATTAAACTTCGGAAATCCTTGTGCCGCAGGCACTGCCAACCACCGCGCGCGATCCGTGAAACGGCATCGCGACTTGTTGGAAGCTCTCTGAAACGCGCTCCGACAGTCGATCGGACGCGTATTCTCTGCTAGAAGGTCCACCGATCATCATGCGACCCGATCGCCGGAGCCACGCCATGTCGGACGTCATTTCCTTCCTCGAAACCCGCCGCTCGGTGAAACCGCGCGAGATGACTGGCCCTGGTCCCTCGCCCGACCAGCTCGAAACGATCCTGACGATCGGCGCACGGGTGCCGGACCACGGCAAGATCGCGCCGTGGCGGTTCATCGTATTCGAAGGCGATGCCCGCGCCCGCGCCGGCGAGGTGATCGCCGACGTGTTCGCCCGCAAGAACCCTGGCGCAACCGCGGCCGAGATCGCCGCCGAGAAGGCGCGACTGTTGGAAGCTCCGCTGGTGATCGCGGTGGTGTCGTCGCCGAAGCCGCACCCCAAGGTGCCGGTCTGGGAGCAGGAGCTGTCCGCCGGCGCGAGCTGCATGAACATCGTCTCGGCCGCCACCGCGCTCGGTTACGGCGCCAACTGGCTGACCGGCTGGATCGCGTTCGATCCCGAAGTGCTGAGCGGCCTCGGCCTGCGCGGCGACGAAAAGCTCGCCGGCTTCATCCACATCGGCACCCGTCAGAAAGACATCGAGGATCGGCCGCGCCCGACGCTGTCGGAGGTGGTGACGAGGTTCTGAGCCTCGACGGCACCCCTCCCCGCGCGCAGGCAAAGAGGGCGACGGCGTCGGCTGACGGTTTGGTGAGTTCTACGCCGCCTGCGAGGCCCGTCGTCCAAACCGCATCAGCAGCCCGGAGATCTCCGCAGCCGGCCGCGCCGGACTGAACAGGAATCCTTGCACCTCGTGGCAGCCTTCAGCGCGCAGCGCATCGAGCTGCTCGATGGTCTCGACACCTTCGGCGAGCGTGGTGATGTCGAGGCTCCGCCCGAGGCCGGCAATGGCCCGGACGATCGCCAGGCAATCCGGCCGCTCGGTCAGATCCTTCACGAACGAACGGTCGATCTTGATCTTGTCGAACGGGAAACTGCGTAAGTAGCTGAGCGACGAATAGCCGGTACCGAAATCGTCCATCGAGATCCGCACCCCGAGGCTGCGGAGCTGATGCAGGGTCGCAAGGTTCGCCTCGCTGTCGGCGAGAAACAGCGACTCGGTGATCTCCAGCTCGAGCCGGTGCGGCACCAGGCTCGATTGCGCCAGCGCCGAGATCACAACCTGCACCAGGTTGCGGCTGCGGAATTGCACCGGCGACAGATTGACCGCGACCTTGACGTCGGACGGCCACGACGCGGCTTCCAGACACGCCTGCCGCAGCACCCATTCGCCGAGGCCGACGATCAGTCCGATGTCTTCGGCCACCGGGATGAAGTCGGACGGCGAGATCATGCCGCGCTCGGGATGGCGCCAGCGCAGCAGCGTCTCGAAGCCGCCGATGCGGTCTTCGGCCAGGTCGATCAGCGGTTGATAGTGCAGTTCGAACTCGCCGCGCGCGAACGCCTGCCGCAGGTCGAGCTCCATATCGCGCCGGATCTGCGCCTGGCGGTCCATCTCCTTCTCGAAGAAATGATGGCAGCCGCCGCCCGCGGCCTTGGCCCGGTACAGCGCCATGTCGGCATTGCGCGACAGCGCCTCGCATTCGTCGCCGTCGGACGGCGCCAGCGCGATGCCGACCGATGCACCGATCACCACTTCGAGGCCGTCCATGTCGTAAGGGGCACTGAGGATCTCGATCAGTCGCGCCGCGAAACTGCTGGCTTCGTTCGGCGTCGGCAGCGAGGTCAGCACGATCGCGAACTCGTCGCCGCCGAGCCGCGCCACCAGATCGCCGTCGCCGACCTGTTGCCGCAGCCGTTCGGCGACGCAGCGCAGCAGCCGGTCTCCCATCGGATGGCCGAACGAGTCGTTGACGTTCTTGAACAGATCGAGGTCGACGCACATCACCGCGACTATCGTGCCGCTGCCGCGCGCCTGCGCCAGCGCCTGCTCCAGCCGCTGCTGATAGAGCGCGCGGTTCGGCAGATTGGTGAGCCCGTCGTGATGGGCCATGTGGGCGATCTTGGCCTCGGCCTTGCGGCGTTCGGTGACGTCGACCACGGCGACCAGAAAGCCGTCGCGGCCGTCGAACATCACGCGGCGACCGAACGTCAGCACATGGATCTCGGAGCCGTCGGCTTTGATATGGCGCCAATTGCCCTCGGACTGATAGCTGTCGCGCATCTCCAGCAGCGTCTGGCCGTGCGCGATCCACTCCTCGCGCGGCCAGATCTCGCGCAGCGACATCCGCAGGAACCGCTCGCGCGGATAGCCGTAATGCGCCACCGCGGCGTCGTTGACGCTGAGGAATTCGAAGGTCTGGGCGTCGAACACCCACATCGGCATCGGATTGCCGTCGAATAGCAGACGGAACGACTCCTCACGCTTCTTCAGCGAGGTGACGTCCGAGATCGTCACCGACACCACGTCGCCGAACGCGGTGGCGCTGAGGCTGAGATTGCGATCGCCGCTGTCGACCGCGAAGGTGATGCAGGCGTCGGCATCGACCAGGTCGATCAGTCGGCCGGCGACGTCGGGGGTGCAAAGCAGATGATGCCCGACCGACAGCCGGCTCCAGCGCAGCTCGCTCACCGTTCGCCGCAGCAATTGCGACGCGCCTTGGTTGACGTGCACAATCTGAAAATCGAACGGGCGGCGATCGGCTCCGCGGATCGCGGTCAACGCGACGATGCCGTCGTCGGTGGAGGAGAAGATCGCATCCAAGAGATTGTAGCGCTGCGCCTCTTCGTTGACATAGACGCCGACTAGCGTGCCGCCCCAGCGCGAGGCGGTCGGCAGCGCGAGCAGCGTGTAGCGCTGCACGATGCCGTCGCGAACGCAATGCGCGGTGCCGATATGCGGCCGCTTGTTCTGCAGCGCGCCCGAGGCGGCCTGCGCCAGCGCGGTGCCGCAATCCGGTGACAGCGCATCGAGCGGAATGTCCCAGCGCTCGTCCCCGAGCCATTGCTGCGCGTAGCGGCCGGTGCGCGAGACTTCGGGTGTCTCGCCGTCGATCTCCAGCAGCACCAGATGATCGGCGAGCCGGCCGAGACTGCCGAGCATCACCTCCTCGTAGCTCGGCAGCGACTGTCCGGGCTGGATCGCAGCATACCACTTGCGCTGCAGCACGGTTAAATCGGCAGCAAGCTGACTGGTCGAATTTTCGGAAAGTTGAGTGACGGCAGCCGACACGAGTAGCGCCCCGCGGATGAGAACTGCGGCGCAGTCGAGCTATTCCCGATTAAGACGATGTAAACGCAGCGCGCCGCGAGGCGCAAACCCCTGATTATGAAGGTTTTAAGTCGCGGAATGGTTATTTCGCGTTCAGGACTGTGACGCTGCGCCCATTGTGGCCGCGAGGTCTCAGCGCGCCAGCACCTCGACTTCGCCGTCGACGCCGTTGACGACGTTGAAGCCGCGTTCGAACACCTTGCCTTCGTTCTTGGCGATGGCGCGGTACTCGCCTTCCGACAGCACCACGCGCGGGAAGGCGCCGATCGATTCCTTGATGACGTCGCCGCCCGGCGTCAGCACCGACCAGGAGGTGTTGGCGAGCGCCTCGCCGCCCTTCTCGCCCACCAGCTTCAAGGTGATCACCGCGGCGCGGTGCGTGATGGTGACATCGGTGAGCTTGCCGGCCTGGACGCGGATGTCGGAGCGCACCACCGAATTCGCGTCGCCATAGTTGGAGACGATGTAATAGGTGCCTTCGGGCACCAGCGCGACGTCGCCGGCGGCGACGTTCGGCAGCAGCGGCGCGCGCTGGGCGTTGTCGAACTGGCTGCCCTTGTAGATCGTGAACGAGATCTGATTGGACGGAATTCGCGAGCTGCCGACCTTGCCTTCGATCCGAAGACCGCCGGCGGGAAGCACAAAATTCTCACGTTCGGTATCGGCCTTCACCGTCACCGGCCGCACCGCGCTGACCAGTCCGAGCGCGACGTGCACGACATAGTTGCCCGGCGGCAGCAGGATGTTCGGGTTGGCGCCGTGGTCCTCGCGCACCAGCTTGATCGAACCGCTCTCGTCGGGACGATCGGAGTACACCCGCCACACCAAGCCGCTGTTGATCACCGGCTGGTCCTTGCCGTAGCGCGCGGTCAGCGCCAAGACGCCCTGCGGCGCGGCGGTAACCGGAGGCAGCGGAGACACCGCCGGGGGCGTGACCGCGGCGACCGGCGGCTGGGTGAGCGGCGCCGGAAGATTCGGCACCGCGGCCGGGCCGCCCTGCGGCGCCAGGCTGATCGCTCCACCGGCGGGCGGCTCGGGGACCGAGGCCGGCGGCACCGGCGGCGGCCGTTCACCGAACAATTGCGCGGCGGCGGGCTGGGTGAGCGCCAGCACGCACACGCCGACCATTCCCCAACGGGCCGCCCTGCGCAGCCAGCTCCCGATGATGTTACCCCTGAAATCCATCGCGATGGTTTTCACCGAAAACGCGGCAAATTCAAGCCGGTCCGGTGCCGGGCCGAGCCGGCACTGAACTGGGCGGTATGGGCGTGTTGCTCGTGATTGCGTCACGATTCTCCCCTAGTCCCAGCCGCCCAAGGCATTATTCATGCTTTCAGAACGCCGTGGCACGATGAAGCGACGCGAGTCGCGAGCCGGATCGGCCCGGACTGCAATGACTGCAATGGACGACGAGTTCAGGAGAGAGCCGTGCTGGAAAATCTGATCGGACGCGGGCATGCGAACCCGCCGGCACAGGACAAGGTCGGCCTCGACAGCATCCGCAGGCCGGTGATCGGGCTGGCGCTGGGCGGCGGCGCGGCACGGGGCTTCGCTCATATCGGGATCCTGCGCACCCTGCTGGCCAATGGCATTACGCCCGACGTGGTGGTCGGCACGTCGATCGGCGCGGTGGTCGGTGGCGCGTATGTCGCCGGTCATCTCGACACGCTGGAGGAATGGGCACGGCGACTGCAGCCGCGCAACATCTTCGGCTATCTCGACATCCGGCTCAATGGCTCCGGCCTGATCGGCGGCAGCAAACTGGCCGCGCAGCTCGACGCCACGCTCGGCCAGATCCTGATTCAGGATCTGACGCAGAAATTCGCCAGCGTCGCGACCGAGGTGGCGACCGGTCACGAGATCTGGCTGACGCATGGCCGCATCGTCGACGCAGTGCGCGCCTCTTACGCCCTGCCCGGCATCTTCTCGCCGGTGTTGATCGGCGACCGCTGGCTGGTCGACGGGGCACTTGTCAATCCGGTGCCGGTGTCGGCGGCTCGCGCGCTCGGCGCCGAAATCGTGATCGCCGCCAACGTCTCCAGCGACGTGTTCGGCCACGGCACCACGATCTTCTCTCACGGCAACGCGATGCCGGCACCGCCGGAGCCCGAACCCGAGGAACCGGTATCGCCGAAGCGCGGCTTCACGCGGTTCTTTTCGCCGGAACGGTTCGTCAAACAGGAATTGTTCGGCAGCCCCGAACGTCCGGGCATCTCCAAGGTGATGACCGACGCGTTCAACATCATGCAGGACCGCATCACCCGGGCCAGGCTCGCTGGCGATCCGCCGGATCTCTTGATCTCGCCGCGGGTCGGCCGGATCGGCTGGTTCGATTTCCACCGTGCCGACGAGATCATCGCGCACGGTGCCCGCGCCGCCGAGCGGGCGATCGACTCGATCCGCGAGACGATCGAGGAAGCCGTTCCGCAGCCCAAGGCGACGGTGCCGGTGGAAACCTGAGCGGCGACCCGATCAATGGCCGCCGCAGGGGCCACGCCTGACGACGCACAGCGCGATCGTCACCAGCGGCAACGCCAGCGCGCCCCAGCACAGCAGCCACCACAGGCCGCCCTCCCCGATCAGGGCGGACAGCAATCCGAATACGGTCGAAGCCGCGAGCGCGAGCGGCCACAGCCATTGTCGTCGCAATGCGCTCATGATGCGGCGCTTCCGGCAGGCTCGACATCGCCGCGGCGCGGGCGCTTCGCCCACCACAGATACAGGCCGCTGATCAGGACCACGATGGTGGCGACGTCGAACAACGCCCAGATGATCTTCAGCGGCAGCCCGCCATAGTCGCCGAAATGCAGCGGCTGCGACATGAACAGTGCGGTCGCGTACCACGGCATGTCGCGCACCGAAACCACCTGCCCGGTCGACGCATCCGCCAGCGCCGGCTTGAGGATGCGGCTCGTGATCGGCGTGTTGCCGGTGAGAAAGATCGCGACGTGCGACGGGGTGGCGAACGGCGTTCCCGGAAACGCCACCGTCATCACGTTCATGCCGGGCACCGCGGCGCGCACGTCGCGCAGCACCGCGTCGATCGATGCACGCTGTCCTTCGATCTCGGCCGGCTTCGCCTGCGCCGCCATCTCGACGAGCTGATTGGCCTGCCAGGCGAGTTCGATCGGCGCCGCCAGCGTGTTGATGACGCCGGTGAAGCTGACGACGCCGAACCAGGCGAGCGTCACGATGCCGAGCAGATTGTGCAGGTCGAGCCATGTGCGCCGGCGGCTGCCGTCCGTCCGGACGACGCCGAACGCAAGACGCCGCGTGAACGGACCGTACAGCACGACGCCGGAGACGATCGCGATCACCAGCAGCAGGCCCATGGAGCCGAGAAACAGCGTGCCCGGCACACCGCCGAATAGATCAAGATGCAGCCGCGTCATCACATAGAGGAAGCCCTCGTTCGGCTGCGGGATCTCGATCTGCCGCCCGGTGCGGGTGTCGAACACCTGATAGTGAAACGTGGCCGGATCGGCCGTCATCGAGACTGCGGTCGGCACCTTCAGAATCGGATGATCACGATCGTAGAACAGATACGGCACCACCTCGCCGGGCCGCGCCGCCAAGGCCCGCGCGATCATCGAATCCACCGAGACCGTGCCGGGCGCCGCCGTCGTGGCCGCCAGCTGCAGATCAGGACCAAGCTCGTCCTTGAAGATCAGCGGCAGGCCCGTGAGGCAAAGCAGCAGCGCGAACAGCGTGCAGACAAGGCTGCTCCAGCGATGCACCCACACCCACAGCCTAACGGCGCGCCGCGTCATCGGCGGCGCGCCCCTCTGGCGTCGATCCTCACCACCGGTACTTGATCCCCGCCAGAACCGTGCGGCGATTGCCGAACTGGCAGTAGAATCCCGACGAGCAGCTCGAATAGTATTCCTTGTCGAACAGGTTGTTGACGTTGAGCGTCAGGGTCGTGCCCTTCAGACGCGGCGCGACGTTCGCGAGGTCGTATTTCAACGCCGCATCCACCACCGTATAGGCCGGTGTGCGCAGCGTGTTGGCATCGTCGCCGTAGCTGGCGCCGACATGGCGGATGCCGCCGCCGAAGGTCAGACCGCTGACCTGGCCTGACCGGAACGTGTAGTTCGCCCACATCGAGCCGAAGAAGTCCGGCACGGCCTGCGGCCGGTTGCCGATGATCGACACAGTCGTGGATTTCGCCACACGGGTATCGAGGAAGGTCAAGGCGCCGATCAGCTCGAGGCTGTCGGTGACGTTGCCGCGGGCTTCGAGTTCAACGCCCTTCGAGCGGATCTCGCCCTGCTGAACATTGAAGCCCGGCACCGATGACGGCGTCAGCACGTTCTGCTGGCGAATGTCGAACACCGACGCGGTGAACAGGATCGGCAGGAAAGTCGGCTGATATTTGATGCCGCCTTCGTATTGCTCGGCGGTGGTCGGGATGAACGGCTGCCCGTCGGCACCGACGCCGGTGACCGGCTCGAACGACGTCGAATAGCTGACATAGGGCGCGACGCCGTTATCGAACAGATACAGCAGGCCGGCCCGATAGGTGGTCTTGTCGTCCGACTGATTGGAGCGCGATCCGGCAAGACGGCTCTCGGTGCTCTGCTCGGCCCAATCGTGGCGAACACCTAGCGTGGCGCGCCAGCCGCCCAGGCTGATCTGGTCCTGCGCATACAGCCCGGTCTGCGTGAGCTTCTGACCGCTGTCGATCAACGACGCGAGCGGACCGACCGGCTGATTGTACTGCGGATTGACAACGTCGAGCGAAGTCGCGCCGCCGAGCTGGTAGGTCCAGTTGCTGAGCGTGTTCTGATAATCGACGCCGGTGATGACCTTGTGCTGCAGGGCGCCGGTGGCGAAATCGAACTGGACGCGATTGTCGGTGGAGAGGCCGCCGACGTCCTCGATCGAGCGCAGCGCCCAGCGCGGGATCGTGCCGGTGGCGGTGAGCGGTCCGCTCATCTGCAGCGACTTGAAATCGATGTCGACGTGCGAATAGCGCAGGCTCGACTTGACGCTGACGACCTCGTTGAGCCGTTTGTCGAACTGATAGCCGATGCCGTACTGCTCGCGCTCGAACGAGTCGAAGCCGGGATCGTCAACATTGAGCTTGGAGTTCAGGTATGGCCGGTACTGCAGCGGCGCCAGCGAGGTCGGATACAGCGAGTTGAAGTAGCCGCCCTTCGGGTCCTTTTGGTAGTAGCTCTGGATGGTGAAACGCGTGTCCATGTCCGGCGCCCAGGTCAGCGCCGGCGCGACGGCGAAACGCTGCTCGTCGACATTGTCATACCGCGTGCCGGAGGTGCGGCCGATCGCGCTCAGGCTGTACAGCCAATGCCCATCCTTATCGAGCGCGCCCTGGCTGGTGATGCCGGACTGGAAGCGGCCATAGCTGCCGCCTTCAACGCGAACTTCATTGTAGGGCACTGCGCTCGGCATCCGGCTGATCTGATTGACGAGACCGCCCGGGCTGGTCTGCCCGTACAGCACCGCCGAAGGCCCTTTCAGCACCTCGACGCGGTCGAGCAGAAACGGATCGATCGCGGTGTTGGCGAAGGCCTGGCCGCGCGGCAGCTTCAGCCCGTCGAGGAAGCCGACGTAGTTGGTCGCGGTGCCGAACGCGCCGAAGCCACGGATGAAGACGCTGTCGTAGCGGGAATTGGTGTCGGCATCCGACAGCACCCCGGCGCTGTAGCGCAGCGCGTTGGCCACTGTCTGAACGTTCTGGTCGTCCATCTGGCGGCGGGTGACGGTCGAGATCGACTGCGGGGTTTCCAGCACCGGCGTGTCGGTCTTGGTGGCGGTCGCCGAGGTCCGGGCGGCATAGCGATCGGACGTGTTGCTCGCGTTGACCGGCCGCGCCGCGGGCGCCGCAGGTTCTCGCGCCGATGTTCGCGCCGGCACCGCGCGCGAAGCCGCGGGAGTCGGCTGCGCCCGGCGTACCGCGCGACGTTCGGAGGACTGCACGGTGACCGGCGGCAACGCCACCGACGTCTCCTGGGCGCTCTGCGCCATCGCCTCCGGTCCGCCCGACAGCGATAGCGCAACCGCGACTCCGGCGACGATCTTATTTTGGTGTCCCATCCGCTCTCCCCCAGATACCTCGCCTTCACAGGCGGGCGGGGAAATAAACGGGACGGGACCGTCCTGTCCAGATCGATTGCCAACCGATTGCAAATCTGGGATTGGAATTGCTCGAAAGACTCGCCTCGTCGCACCGACGATCAAGGACCTCGATGCCGACTTCGACGATCACTTCCAAAGGCGGCCGCCCGCGCAAAAGCGATGTCGAAGCCAAGTCGCTTCACATCATCGAGACGGCGTCGCGGCTGTTCGCGCAGCAGGGTTTCGCCGCGACCTCGGTCGAGCAGGTCGTGGCCGCATGCGGCGTCGGCAAGGACACGGTGTATCGGCGCTTCCCGTCGAAACTGGCGTTGTTCGAGGGCGTGGTCGAGCATGCCCGCGTGCAAACGCTGGCGCATTTCCAGACCGCGATGGCGACACAGACCGGCGACGCGCTGACGCAGCTCCGCGCCGCGGCGCGCTGGCTACTGGCCGTCAATCTCGATCCGACGCTAATCGCGTTCAAGCGGATCGCGTTCAGCGAGGCGCTGGTGGTCGGACAGGCCGTCGCAAGCCGGACCGATGATCCGATCATGGATCGGTTGCTCTGGTTGATCGACGACGCACAGAACGCCGGCGCCCTCGCCCGCGGCGACGCGCGCTTTCTCGCAGCACAGCTCATCAACTGCATCGCGGTCGGGCCGATGCTCAACGCCATGCTGGGCGGCACGACCTATGCGTCGTCCCGCGCCCAGAACGCTTATTTCGACAAGGCCTGGACGCTGTTTCTCGACGGCGCGCGCGCCTGAGCCACAGTCAGGCCGCTGCCGTCAGGCCGATTTGATATAGTCGTGCAGCGCCTGCTGCTCGTGCTCGTATTCGGTCAGTCGCGATTTGACGATGTCGCCGATCGAGATCAGTCCGACGACGCGGTCTTGCTCCATCACCGGCAGATGCCGGAACTTGCCCGCCGTCATCCGCTCCATGATCTGACCGACGGTGTCGTCCTGGCGGCAGGTCATCACGTCCCGCGTCATCACCGCGCCGACCGGCGCATCCAGCATCGCAGCGCCGCGGTCGGCGAGTACGCGAACCACGTCGCGCTCCGACAAGATTCCTTCGAGCCGAGCGCCGTTCATGACCAGCACCGCCCCAATGCGGCGCTCGGCCAACGTTTTCACCGCGACCGCGAGCCGAGCATCGGCCTCGACAGTGTGAATGTAACGCCCCTTGGATTCCAGAATCGCAAGCACGGTCATGGTCGCCTCCCATAGGCCGCCGGCCGAGCCGGGCGGCTCTCGTTGTGACACTTGCAGCGGATCAGTCACGGCGATGGGCGGAACGGGCGCTCGACCAGATCGGCGTACTCTTCACGCCAATCCCCATTCCGAGCCCGGCGCTCAACGGCGCCGGGTGCAATGACACCGCAAGATTGCGGCGTTTCAGCGATGAATCAAAACTCTCGCAACTGCGAACGATGACCGCAGCGCATCACGGGGTCGCGGCATCGGGCGCGCGCGGCACCGGATCGAACAACGAGAACAACAAGAGGCCGGCGAAGAAGCCGCCAATATGCGCCTGCCAGGCGACGCTGGCGCCTTCGTTACCGATCGCGATCGACCCGACACCGAAGATGATGTTGATGCCGAACCAGATACCAAGGAAGGCGAGCACCCGCGGGTCGCGCAGCGCGCGGGTCAGCGGCTGCGCCGGCACCCGCGCCGCGGCATCGGCATCGCCCCGTCGCAGCGACAGGAAGCTGCCGCGGACAAAGGCGAAGCGGATCGCCGCCGCCATCGCGCCCGACACCGACGCGGAAGCCCCGATCATCGGCGCGATCTCGTGCGCGTGCGTCAGCAGATGCGCGAACGCTCCGGCCACGGCGGTCACCGCCATGAACACGAAGAACCGCACGGCGCCGAACCGCCGCGCCAACGCGCTGCCGAACGGCAGCAGCCACAGCACGTTGAACAGGATGTGGCTGAGATTGGCGTGAAGCAGCGAATAGGTGACGAAAGTCCAGATCTTGGCGCCGGTGCCACCGGGAAACGGCGAGTCCAGCAGCGTCTGATCGTAGCGCATCGGGATGAACCCGAAGACTTCGATCGTCCAGTATTCGAATTCCGGCGACAGCAGCGTGCGCAGATGGATCACCGCCAGCAACGCGATATAGGCCGTGACCGCCCCTGGCAGGGTCAGGATGGGCTCGCGTGGCGGCTGCGGCGGCGACAATTGGTTCTGTTCGAGCGGAGCTTCCAAAGCAGACGACCTGATGCGAGACGCGGGACGGAGGCGCCGATCCCTTAGAGCACTTTTCGCAAACACGGAAAACCGGCACCAAGCGCGAGAGGCAAGGTCGCGGACTTCACCCGGCGCTCAGGTGGTTCACCAGAATCGACAACCCGAGGCCGACCAGCGCCAGCCCCCCGGCCCGCTCGGCCCAGCGCCCGAACGATCCGCTGATCAGCCTGCCCGCCAGCATGCCGCCGGTCGACATCACGAAGGTGGCGCACCCGATCGCCGCGGCGATCACGAGGATGTTCACGTCCAAGAACGCCAGGGACACGCCGACCGCCATCGCGTCGATGCTGGTGCCGACGGCCGTGGCCATCAGCACCCACAGCGAACCGCCGGCCACAGCGGCGGCGCGCTCGTTCGCCGGCTTGAACGAATGCAACATCATCCGGCCGCCGACGATCGCCAGCAGACCGAACGCGATCCAATGGTCGATCGCGGCGACATACTGGCTGGCGGCGAATCCCGCAGCCCAGCCAATCAGCGGGGTGATCGCTTCGACAATGCCGAAAACGACGCCGGTGCGCAGCGCTTCGGACCACCGCGCCTGCCGCATCGCGGCGCCGCGGCCGAGCGATGCGAGCAGGGCATCGACAGACATGCCCACGGCGAGCACCGCAATAGATACGGGAGACATCGGTGAGCCCCATCAGCGGACGTCGAGACCGGACGGAATTGGGGCCTTGTCCGGAACAGCCGCCTGCCGTCACGGTCTCGCTGCACCGGATTCATCCGGTTGATCGCACCACGCGAACCTTGTCGCGAGTCTGTTGATACGACCGCGCGCCTCAGCGCGCCGCTACTCCCCGATGCCGCGACGGTAGTTCGTCCACCCGCGAGGGTCAATAATCACGCAATTTCAAAGATTTGAGGATAGGATGCATTCGCATCAACGGAAAAGGGAGGGCTCTGAGAAAGCCCTCCCCTGGTCCGTGCCGACATCGTTCGCACCACGACGGCATTCGCCTCTCCGGTGCGCGGCCGGCCTGTTTTTCGGCCACCCTGTCATCACCAGCGCCGGAGGTCTGGAGTCCGTCCGACGCAGCAATGCGGATACCCTAGCCGCCGTTCCTCCGGGGGCAACGCCATAGTTAATTTAACCTTAACGACGCAAAGCCGGGCATGACGCCGCCGTTCTCGCTGGCCGGCATGGACGCTGCAACGAGCCTCCTGCACAACACTCCAGGAGCGTCGCGCCGGGCGAATTCAGGACAGTCCTGTCCCAATGCCGTCCGGTCGCGACAACCGCGAACCAAGGTCGTCCATGAAGCATCCGTCGAGCCAAGCGTTCTTCGCCTATTGGGACAAGCAACGCGACGGCGCCCCCGCCCCGGATCGCAGCGCGGTCGAGCCCGACGCTCTGCGCAGCCTGCTCGGGGACATGTTCGTGGTGTCCTGCGACGCCACCGGCTATCCGTTCCGGTTCGCCGGCACCCGGCTGAATGCCCTGCTCGGCCAGGACCTGAAGGGCGAAAAGCTGACGACGCAGTTCGTGCTCGAGCAGCGGCTCGCAGTGCAGCAGGTGCTGGATATCGTTGCCGGCGACACCATTGCGGTGGTCGCCGGCGTCACCGCCACTGCGCCCAACACCACGCCGGTCGCGCTGGAACTCCTGCTTCTGCCGTTCGCGCCGCGCGCCCATACGCCGCTGAGCATGACAGGATTGCTTGCGCCGCTCGGTGACCGGGTGATCGGGCCGCTCACCGGCCTGCGGTTGAACTCATGGCGAACCGCCGGCGAGCAGCCGCGCCGCTTCGCGCCGCGCCAATTGCGCAAGCTGCAGGTAGTACGCGGCCTGACGGTTTATGAAGGCAGCCGCTGAGACTCGGCGCAATCCGTTCCCATCCGGGGCATCATCACGCTGGAACGACGTTCGACCGGCGAGGCTGCAAACCCGCCGCGATCGGCCCGGTAGCACTCGCAGGAGCGCTGGATCAGTCCGTTGACGTCGGTGATCGCCAGCCGGCCACGACTGTAGCGGATCAGCCCCTGTTGCTGCAGAGCGTGCGCAATCAGCGAGATCGTGTTGCGCTTCACGCCGAGCATCTGCGCCATCAGGTCCTGGCCGAGCTGCATACAGTCGCTGCCGGCGAGGTCGCGTGATTGCAGCAGACGGCGGCACAGCCGCGACTCGGCGGAATGCGCCGCATTGCATCCTGCGATCTGTTCGGCCCTGACCGATCGCACCCAGTGATAGCGAAGCAACAAACTGCGGAGCGTCGGGCTGACGTCGACGACATGCCGGAAATGCGCGCAGTCGATCACCGATGCCGTCGCCGGATATCGAACGACCGCCGTGGCTACCGCCACCGTCTCGTTCACCGCCTCGGCGCCGATGACTCCGTCCCGACCGATCGCCGCGACCTCGATGTCCTGCCCCTTGCTCAGGTGAATCATGCTGGACACGATGCCGCCATGAGGGAAAATCACCCGCTCCAGCGGTGCCCCGGACTCGACCAGGACCTGACCGAACTTCAGATCGATCGTCCGCAAATGCGGCCGCAGCAGATCCAGATCCGCAACCTGTAACGCCGCAAGCAATTCGTTGGCTGGTTGACTGATCGCCATGATCCCCGCCCCGGGACTACGCACGACACCGCGCGACGCCCTCCGCCCCGTTTCCTCGACTCCGCCGCTGCAAATGCGGCACCCGATGCACCTTAATCGGTTGAGACACGAGCAAAGTCCACTTCGTACAACTACGCGCTGAGCTGCATCGCAATGCGGTGCGCCGCGAGATTTCTCCCGCACCGCAGCACTCAGCGCAGCGCGACCGGCGCCGCGTCTGCAACCAGCGCGGCAGAGAGCTAACGGGGCGTTAACCGTGACGGCCGTAGGCTGCATGTGACGGCAGCGCGACCGGCTATCGGAATTTCAGTTTTGTTGTGGCAAAAACCAACGGTTCAGCCGGCCTCGCTCGAGCGGCGCCGCTTCCAGCGGGTGAAAGTTCACCTGCTCGGCCGCTACATGCTGCCCGATCGCCGCGAGTTTCCGTGCCAGGTCGTCAACATGTCGCCCGGCGGATTGGCGTTGCTGGCACCGGGGATCGGCAATGTCGGGGACCGGGTGATCGCTTATCTCGACCACATCGGTCGCGTCGAAGGGAAGATCACACGCATCATCGACAACGGCTTCGCGATGACGTTGGCGGCGACCCCACGCAAGCGCGACAAGCTCGCCGCGCAACTTACCTGGCTCGCCAATCGCGACATTCTCAATCTGCCGGAAGACCGTCGTCACGACCGCATCGTGCCGCGCAACCCGATTGCCGTGCTCACGCTCGACGACGGCAGCCGGATGAGCTGCCGCATCATCGATATGTCGCGCTCCGGCGCGGCGATCGCCGCCGAGCAACGCCCGGCGCTGAACTCACAAGTCCTGCTCGGCCGTGTCGCCGCTCACGTCGTCCGTCATCTCGACGACGGCTTTGCGCTGGAGTTCACTCACGAGCAGCTCGAGGAAACCCTCGAAGACAACGTTACCGCGCGGTGAACGAAATCACCCGCGGCGGACGCCGTTTCGGCGCTCCAGCAGAGCGATAATTCCCCCTCGACGCCATCATCGGACCCGTATGCGCGCTAAGCGACACGGTTAACGCGTGCAATTGGACGTGTGACCAAACCGTGTCCCGCAGCAATTTCCGCGTTAATTCCTCAAATTTGAATCAAATCCCGATATCTCGAATTTTAGTCAAATTCGATTCAAGTATAGATCGAATTCGCGGCTAGTTTTACGAGTATTCGCCTCGACTTTACTTAGTCGACTTAGCGGCCCTGCAAATCGTCTGTGCAAATGATGGTCCCAACAAGAAAACGGGGGCCACAATGTCGGGCAACAGGGGATTTCGGGGGCTTGCGGTGATCGCCGCCGTCGTCGCGCTGACCGCGACGGCGCAAGCTGAAAACAGAGTTCGCTACGCCAGCGTCGGCGACGAGGCGCGCGCGCCGATCGGTTGGATCGATTTCTGCTCGGACAATCCGGTGGAGTGCCGGGGCGGCCGCAGCCAGGCTCGCGACATCGTTCTCACGCAGACCGCCTGGCAGGATCTGCTGAAGGTCAATCGCTGGGTCAACGACAACGTCAAACCGCTGACCGACATGGACCATTGGGGCGTGATCGAAAAGTGGTCGTTGCCGACCGACGGTTACGGCGATTGCGAAGACTACGTGCTGCTGAAGCGCAAGATGCTGATCGATGCCGGCTGGCCGCGCGAAGCTCTGCTGATCACCGTGGTCCGCGACAAGAAGAACGAAGGCCACGCGGTGCTAACGGTGAAGACCGACAAGGGCGAATTCATCCTCGACAACCAGAACGAGGACGTCGTCGCCTGGACCGAGACCGGCTACCGCTTCGTCAAGCGGCAGTCTCAGAGCGATCCGAACACCTGGGTCGCACTCGGCGACGGCCGTCCGGCAGTGGCAACCGCCAGCGCCAGACAGCGCTGACCACGAACGACACACCAGGAGAAACGCGACCCGGTCGAATCCCCACCCCTCCCCGTCCCAGACCGGATCGTGCGTGGCCAGCCTCCCCCAAGGCTGGCCACAACTTTTTGGGGGACCTGAGAAAGCGGCGCGAAAGGCTGGCTCAGGACTCGTCGACCACGCGCTGCATCGCCTGCTTGGTGCGGTGCTTCAGCCGCTCGAGCTTGGCTTTGACGTCGTTGAGCGCCTCGGCGTCGAAGTCGCTGAAGATGTATTCGTGCAACGCTTCCCAGCGCGGCGAAAGACGTTCGATCTTGGCCCGCGCCTCACAGGACAGCGACATCAGCACGACGCGGGCATCCGCGGTCGAGGGCACGCGATTGAGCAGCCCGAGCCGCTCCAGGATCTTGGTTTGGGTGGTCACGAAGGTCGAGACCGCGTGGATCTTCTGCGACACCTCGCCGACCGAAACTCCATTGCCCTGATCGAGATCGGCGATCGCCATCAGAATCAGCCATTGCGAGCCGCTGATCCCGAACAGCTTGGCCCACGCCCGTCGCATGTCCTCGAGATTGTTGCTGATCGAGACGAAATCCCAGATCACCTGGTAAGATAGCCCGAAATCCCGATGCGCACAGGGCTGCAGAGATTCGAACGGCTCGGCAGCCTCAGCCTCCTGAGATGACGATGGCACTGCCGACGCCCGCCCAGCGGGCTCGCCGTGACGCTGCTCCCTGCTCCGATGCGGCATGCCGCGCCCTCCGAATCATGCCCGAACAGTCTTTTGTTGTTTGTCGACTCGGACGAACCCGAAATCGCGGCGCAGCCGGGACTGCGCTATGTACGCAATCCTGAGCTGGGACCAAAGGTACCAATTTCTGTTCCTGTCGTACCGTTGTTCATCGCAAACGTCTCGAATAGGTCTTCCGGCGGCCGGAAAGCTCATTGGATTCAAACCTGTCGCCGTTTTCCGACCCGAGCCGTAGCGGCGTCGAGCAAGTCCGACACACGGAATTTGGTCATGACAGAATCATGACGCTCTGTTGCTGCAATACCACAGCTTCGGCCGATGACGCGACGCATCATCGTTCGATCCTTTCGTTAGCTATTTTTGTTATGTATCTAGTTCCCTGACGGAGGGGGGCAACCTCGAAGTCGTCCCGGCTCAAAGCTGTCCGGCGCCAAGGCAACGGACAGTCGGGTTCACGGGCGGGCCATTTCCGGCGCTCAGCACCGGTCGGCATGCCCTTCTAGGCAAACTTGGAGGTTTACGATGAATTTTGCGAAGAGCCTTATGCTCGGTGGTGCGGCGCTTCTCGTCGCCACCGCTGGTGCGCAGGCGGCCGATCTTCCGCTCAAGGCCAAGGCGGTCGAGTATGTGAAGGTCTGCTCGCTGTACGGCGCCGGCTTCTACTACATCCCGGGCACCGACACCTGCATCAAGCTCGGCGGCTACATCCGCGCCGAGTACGCGTTCAATGCCGGCGGGATGACGGAAACCCCGTCGTGGAACGGCCCCGCCGGTCAGGGCAACCGGCTGTCGAACAACACCATCTATCGTTCGCGCGCCGACCTGAACATCGACACCCGCACGGCGACCGAATACGGCGTGGTCCGCACCTACTTCGACTCTGTGTTCACCTGGACCACTGGCAGCGACACTACGGCTGCGGGCAATGTTGGCGTGTATTTCGCGTTCGTGCAGTTTGCCGGCTTCACCTTCGGTAAGGCGGTCTCGGCGTTCTCGACCCCGTGGCACGGCGGTCCGGGCAACATCACCTCGAACCTGCTCGGCGGCGACGACACCTCGACCGGCATCAATCAGGTGAGCTACACTGCCGAATTCGGCAACGGCGTTTCGGCGTCGTTCAGCCTTGAAGACCAGAGCAGCTATCGCTGGGCGCAGGGCAATTCGAACGGCAACATTTCCGTGCTGAACGTTACGCCCGGCAACGGCACTCCGGCGTCCTGGCTGGGCGGCCTTGGCAGCTACACCGGCACCAGCTACGCGGCCGGCACCAGCATTCCGGACATCGTCGGCAAGATCCGCGTCGACCAAGCCTGGGGTCTGTTCCAGGTGTCGGCTGCGGCGCACCAGATCCGCGCCGGCTACTACAACCCGTCCAACGAATGGTCTGGCCACCCGAGCGATAAGTGGGGCTACGCGGTTCTTGCTGGCCTGTCACTCAAGAATCTACCGACCGGCCCGGGCGATTCGATCAACCTCGACGCCACCTACGCCGACGGCGCGATCCGTTACGTGATCGGCGGAACCAGCCCGAACTACTTCTCGATGTTCGGCAACAACGCCGACGGCATTGCTTATCAGAGCGTAGCCCTCGGTACGGCCGTCGACGGCGTGTTCGTCAATGGCGGCGGCATCGAGACCACCAAGGCCTGGGGTATCCGTGGTGCGTTCAACCACAACTGGAACAAGAACTGGGCGACCTCGATCTTCGGTGCCTATTCTTCCGTTGACTACGGCAGCACAGGTGGCGCGCTTTATACCGCCGCGCTGTTCAATCGGGTTGGTGGTGCCTTCACCGGCAACCCGAACTTCAGCATCGCTCAGATCGGTACCCGCACCTCGTGGACCCCGGTCAAGAACCTGACGTTCTCGGGCGAAGTGATGTGGATGCATCTCGATCAGAACTACACTGGCTTCACCAACGCGACTACCCCGGTGTCGCCGGGCGGCACAAAGCCGGCCGCGGTTTACCAGTTCAAGGATCAGGACACTGTGGTGGGCGCGGTTCGCGTTCAGCGCACCTTCTAAGTCCTACGAAACTTGTAAACCTCCAAGGAACCTCCGGCGATGCCCCGCCGGAGGTTTTCCTTTTTGAGCATCACTCAGTGCGTCGAGCTGGTTTCCACGCTTCGACGGTCGCGGCCGCGCCCTTGGTCAACAATCACCTCACCTCGCAGCTCCGCCGTTGCGCTCCCGGAACGTTTTTCCGCGTCGGAACTTGACGTCGCGGAGACCACGCGATGCGCAAGCTGATCGGCTTCGACGACGACACTCTCGACAAGCTGACTCAGCTCGGCCGCGATCGGATGGCGACGCTTCAGGAGCTCGCCGACGAAGCCTTCGCCGACCTGCTGAAGAAGCACGGCGTTCCGATCGATTTGAAGGACGCGCTGCGCAAGAGCGCGGCGACCGCTCCGCATCGCAAACATTGAGGAGCAGTCGATGTCAGCCGATCCGGACCCGTTCATGCTGGGCGAACGCGCCGCGCGCCAGAACATTCCTGCCGAGGCGAACCCGTATCACGACGGCAGCGAAGAGCACGCGCTGTGGGCCGCCGGCCACGAGCGGATCGCAACCGCGATTGAGGCCCGCGAAGCGGAAGGAACGTGAGCGCTGCGCCCGCGCTCGCTCACCCGACCTTCTTCAGGACCTTGGCATAACGCTGGCCGTTGGCGACGTAGAACCCGGCTCCAGCCAGCATCGCCTGGACTTGTTCCGGTGTCAGCGTTCGCGCGACTTTGGCGGGCGCGCCGAGGATCAGTGAATTCTCCGGGAACGATTTGCCTTCGGTAACCACGGCACCGGCTCCGACGACGCAGCCGCGCGCCAATTTGGCGCCGTTCATCACGATCGCGCCCATCCCGATCAGCACGCTGTCTTCGATGGTGCAGCCGTGCAGGATGACGTTGTGCCCGATGGTGCAGCCCTTGCCGACTTTGAGCGGAAAGCCGGGGTCGGTGTGGCAGGTGGTGCCGTCCTGGATGTTGGAGCCCTCGCCGATTTCGATCCACTCGTTGTCGCCGCGCATCACAGCACCGAACCAGACCGACACCGAAGCGCCGAGCCGGACCTTGCCGATGACCGACGCGCTATCGGCAATGAAGTAATTTCCATCCGCCGGAAGCTCGGGCCGCTGCCCGTCGAGTTCGTAGATCGCCATCGCAGTCTCCTGTCTTCGGCTCCGTCATGACAACGCGAAGCCGGCGACGCAATGGTTTTCAGGCGAACACACCGAGAGTCTGCAGCGCCATCAGCACCACCGTTCCGGACATCAGGCTCCAGAAGCCAGCGAGCACAGTCGCCAGCATTACGAATTGCGCGCGGCGGAGATCGGAGGTGCGCGGGCCGGTCAGGGTGTTACGCATGATGATGAAGGGCGCCGCGAACATCAGAAACGGCAGCGCCGCAAAGCTCTGCGGCACCACGCCCTGCTGCAAAAGGCCGAACCCGGCCGGGCGTTGCGCCAGCGCCTGATATGCGCTGGTCAATGCGCCGGCGACGGCAAAGCCGATCAGAAGCGAGAACAGATTGTTGAGGGCATCGGGCGACATCGGCAGCTTCCGGCTCGGATCGGTACGGCCATAGGTGTCGCAAAATCCAGTGCCGGCCGCCACGATAGCCTTAAGAAAAGGTTAACGCACGACGGAAGAATTGCTGCCGTGCGCCGCACAATCCCGTTCGGTGCTGATTCGGCGCGTGGCATAGTCGAATCTGATTCGTGTGCCGGACATCTGCGTCGTCATGACTTTGGTATCGTCGCTTCCGGGCCGCCAGCGCCGACGTCGCGCCCCGCGGACCAGTTCCCGCCTTCCTCTGATGATCGGTGGCGCCATCGGCGCGGCGGCGGTCGCGGCCGTCGCATATCTATTGTGGCCGACCTGGCAGGTGCAAAGCGTCGGCGATCCGGACCGCACGCCGGTGACGATCGGCGACACCCTGTTCAACGTGCCGACCAAGGCGTTTCGGGTGAAGTACCAGCGCCGGTCCGGACCGCAGGAGCGGGTCGATCTCGTCTTCCTGTATCCTTCACTGACGCCGCCGGAGCGCGCGGTGCACAAGACCGCGGAGGAGATCGCAGAGTTCCAACCGATGGATCGGATCTTCGTCACGATCGCCGCACACGAGGACACGCTGGCCCCGGAGACGCGGCTGCGCACGATCTATCCACGCTATCTGGCTCAGGTCACGCCGCAGACGCTGGACGGGCTGACGATGCGGCCGTTCGTCGATGGCTCGCCCTATGCGAGCGAAGATCTATTCACCGCCGAGCAACCGGAGTTGTCGGCACGCTGCACCCGCGACCGCCAGACACCGGGAATGTGTCTCAGCGAAATGCGGATCGAAGGCGCCGACATCACCTTCCGGTTTCCGCGCCAGTGGCTGAACCAGTGGCGCGAGGTCGCAAGTGCGATCGCGCGGCTCGCCGCGCAGATCCATGTACGCGGCTGAGGGCGTCGCTTCTGCTTAGCCGACGTCCGCGAGATCGTCTTCGAGGATCGCCATCTGGAATTGGAACGAGCGATCGTCGTCCTCGTCATCGACGAACAGCACGCCGATGAACTCCTCGCCGATATAAACTTCGGCGGAATCTTCCTTCTTCGGCCGCGGCACCACGCGGATCTTCGGATTGCCGAATACCCGCTTGAGATAGGCATCGAGTTTTCTGACTTCCTGAACGTCCACGGTGATCTCCAATTCAACTGAGCGGCGGCGCAGACGACACGTCCATCGCGCGGTCGGCACCGCCGGGGTCGCCGTCAGTACTTTCTCGCGGCGCCAGCCGCAACCCCTCGCGGCAAGTTGCGAACCGCAAACGCCGCGGCGGCATAGCGATCGATCAAGGCCCGACCGATCAAAGCCCGATCGCGTTGAGCATCTGATCCATGGTACGCGACGGTTCGGCGCAGCCGGCCTCGCCCACCACCTTCGCCGGAACGCCGGCCACGGTCATGTTGTGCGGCACGGCCTTCAGCACCACGGAGCCGGCAGCGATGCGGGCACAATGGCCGACTTCGATATTGCCGAGAATCTTGGCGCCAGCGCCGATCATCACGCCATGGCGGATCTTGGGGTGGCGGTCCTCGTGCTCCTTGCCGGTGCCACCGAGCGTGACGCCGTGCAGAATCGACACGTCGTCCTCGATCACCGCGGTTTCGCCGACCACCAGACCGGTGGCGTGGTCTAGGAAAATACCGCGGCCGATCTTGGCAGCCGGATTGATATCGGTCTGGAACACCGCGGAAGCACGGCTCTGCAGATACAGCGCGAAATCCTTGCGGCCCTTGCCGTACAGCCAATGCGCCAAGCGATGCGTCTGAATGGCGTGGAAGCCCTTGTAGTACAGCAGCGGATCGATGAAGCGCGTCGTCGCCGGATCGCGATCGAACACCGCCACCATGTCAGCGCGAAACGCATTGCCGATGTCCGGCTGGTCGCGCAGCGCGTCCTCGTAGGTCTGGCGGATCAGATCGCCGGACAGCGCCGAGTGATCGAGCCGCTCGGCGACACGATGCACCACCGCGTCTTCGAGGCGGTCGTGGTGCAGCACGCTGGCGAAAAGGAACGACGCCAATTCGGGCTCGCGCCGCACGATGTCTTCGGCTTCGTTGCGGACCCGCTCCCAGATCGGATCGAGCGCCGTGACGGTCGCACTCTGCGGATTGATCTGATGCATCACCATGCCGGCTCTCTCGATCGGGTCACTGCAAAACTATAGCACGGCGAACACGGCGCTGTCGCGGCACCTCGAAAGGGTTCGCGGCAGATCCTTAACCTATTGAACCTGGTCGATATTCCCAAATCGACGAGCCCCGTTGGCTGGTGCGCCTGCAGATCAACTTGGGCGCAATGCGGTCGGAATCAAGAGCGCGGCGCTGGCGCTCACGGCCGACGCGCCAGGAATGCGACAACACCTTCCTTGTAGACCCTGTCCCCGACCGCGCGCATGTGATCGCGCCGCGGGATATCGAGCACCTGCGAGCCCGGAATGATCTCGCCGAGTTCGTGTGCAGAACCCGCGACGTCGTCGTCGGTGCCGACCGCAATCAGCACCGGCACAGCGATCTGCGCGGCGTCCTCGCGACTCATCAGTCCACGCGACCCGCGCATGCAGGCGGCGAGCGCCTTGCGATCGGAACGGGTCTGGTCGGCAAAGGCGCGAAAGGTGCGGCCGACCGGATCTGTGACATCGTCGAGCGCGTCGGCCTCGAGCGCGCGCGCGACGTTTTCACCGGGACGTCCCTCGTTGCTGAGCAGGCCCATGCCGAGACCGCCGAGCACGACAGAACGCACCCGCGACGACTGCCATCGCGCGAGATTGGCGCCGATCCGCGCGCCCATCGAATAGCCCATGACGTCGGCACGCGCGATACCGAGATGATCCAGCAGCGCCACCGCGTCGTCGGCCATCGCTTCGAGCGTGTAGTCCGCAGGATCGTACAGCTTGGTCGACTCGCCGTGACCGCGATTGTCGAGCGCGACCACCCGCCGGCCGGCACGCTTCAATTCCGACAGCCACGACGGGTATACCCAATTGACGTTCTTGTTCGAGGCGAAGCCGTGGATCAGGACGATCGGCTCTCCCTCGCCTTCGTCGAGATACGCAATGTCCACTCCGGCGTGATTGAAGCTCGGCATCAGATGTCCAGTGTCTTGGTAAGCGTTACGGGAATGGGGTTATCGGCTGATCAGCATCGTCTGCGTCATGGCTGGCGAAGCGATCGGGATGCAGGGCACTACGCTTCTGGATTGCGTCGTCGCTTCGCGCCTCGCAATGACGATTTTGAGGCGAGCGGCGTCCATTTCGGCAACGACCGTACAAAGGTCCGGTGATTTCGCAAGCGGCGCACTAGGTGGACACAGTGCCCGCCACTGACACGGCGCTCGCGGCTTGTTGCGCGCGGCAGGCTTCCGCGTGCAGACGTTTGACGCGTTTGCGTCGACGGCGATCGAGCCAGCGCTGCGTCAGGCGCTCGGTGCCGGCCTTCAGCGAGGTGACGATACTGAACAGCATCAGCAGCGCACTGAAGATCCACGATGCGATATTCCACGCCCCGGTCGCGAGCAGCAGCGCGCCGCGGCCGAACAGCTTGATGATCGCGCGGGTCTGACCGCCCTTGGCTTCCGCGAGCCGCGCGGCCCGCGCGACATCCTTCGGGTTCTCGGCGACTTTCAACGCATCGAACGCGCCGCGTGTACCCGCCTTCTCGCCGATCTTGCCGACATCCTTCGCGAACCGCATCAGCCCCCCGGCCTTGTCGGTACGGACCGCAGCCTTTACGGCCTCCATCGTCCGAGCCGGACGTAACAGCGAGGCGTCAGCGACGGCACGTTTCAACGCCGGCGCATCGACGATCTCCCGCGCCGACCGGCCGGCCCAAGTGGCAAGGCCAGTGCTGATGCGGCCGACCTTGCGGGCATCCTTCACCAGCGTCAGCCCGGCACGCGCCGGCGCAGCAGCGCCGACACTGACATAGGTCGCCGCAGTCACCGCAATGCCGGCCGCCGCGAGACCCAGCACCAGATGATCGGCGGCCTCCCCGGTCGCCAGATGCTTGCCCTCGCGGATCACGTCACGGACGTCGCCGAACACGAACAAGTCGCCGGCGACAGTGCCCGACAGCGCCGCCAGATCGTCGCCCTGGCCGGTGACAAATCCGGTCGCGAACCGGCTCGCAACTTGCGCCGGCGCCTGCTCGGACTTCACGGCATCATCGACCCGCCGGGTCAGATCCTCGGGCAGCGCGACCTGATGGGCGTTCGCCAGTTCGACGAAGCTACGCGCCAGATCCGGATCGCCGGCGGACAACGCGGCCTCGGTCTGCCGTGCGATTAGGCCGCGATCCTGCCGCAATGCTTCGGCGGTCTGCAGATCGGATAGTTTCGCGGGGTCGTCCTGGGCGGCCATCATCGCGGCGCCGTGCTGGGCGCGCGGCCACACGGCCACCAGCGCCACCGCGCTGATTGCAAGACCGAGCTTCGCTACGCCGAGTTGCAGCCGCATCAGGTTCCTCGTTTTTCTCCCAAGTAGATGTGGTGCGTCATCACTTCGACACAACCGATCAGACGAAAGAAGGGCTTCTCCCACAGCACGGGATTGTGTCGAATTTCGCCGGGTAATCTCTACGCGGCCGCTCTAGGAATCAGGCAGCGGCCCCGGTATGGTGCGCCGCACTGTTAGTTGCCCTCCGCTGTCAGCAAAGGTGAGCTGAATGTCCGACCACGTGGTTCCCCACTTCCAGAACGATGCCGGCGTTGCGACGATCGAAATCGGTTCGCGGGAATTTATGTGCGTGGGCGCCGCTCCTCCGTTCGACCACCCGCATGTGTTTCTCGACCTCGGCAACGACAACGAGATCATCTGCCCGTACTGCTCGACACTGTACCGCTACGCGCAGGATTTGAAGCCGGGTGAAGCCCGCCCGCCGGAATGCGTGCTGAAAGACAAGGTCGCCTGATCAAACGCTGACCGCGACGTGGCGATTTCGCACACGATCGTCGTTGCCGGTGCCGGAATCGGCGGTCTGACAGCGGCGTTGGCGTTGGCCGCCAAGGGATTCCAGGTCGTCGTCCTGGAGCGGACCGGGCGCCTCGACGAAGTCGGAGCCGGCCTGCAACTGTCTCCCAATGCCTCCCGCGTTCTGGTCGATCTCGGCCTGAGATCCCGGCTCGAGGCCTGTGCCGTGACGCCGGACGCCGTCACGGCGATCAACGGCCGCTCCGGCCGCAGCATCGTGCGGATGCCGATCAACAACGTCCCCACGCGCACCGGCGCCCCGTATTGGGTGGTGCACCGAGCCGATCTCCAGGCCGCGCTGGCCGGACAAGTGGCCGCGCATCCCGCGATCGATCTGCGGCTCGGCTGTGCGCTCGACGACGTTGCCCCCCATGCCAACGGCGTCACGGTGTCGGCCGGCGGCGCGCAGGAGCAGGCACTGGCGCTGGTCGGCGCCGACGGCATCTGGTCGGCAGTGCGCGGCCGAGTGTTCCCCAAGATCGAGCCGATGTTCTCCGGATTGATCGCCTGGCGTGGCACGATCCCGGCCGAGGCGATGCCCGATGGCGAGAAATTGCGCGGGGTGCAACTCTGGCTTGGGCCGGACGCCCATCTGGTGGTGTATCCGATCTCCGGCGGCCGCCGGATTAATCTCGTGGCAGTGGTCAACGGCTCCTGGAACCAGCGCGGCTGGAGCGCGCGGGGGGAGCCGACCGAGATCATCGCCCAGTTCGCTGATTGGGCCGGGGGCGCCCAGGCGCTGATCGGGGCGGTCGAGAACTGGACGCGCTGGGCGCTGTTCGCGATGCCGGACGGCGGTGCCTGGAACCGGGGACCGGTCGGGCTGCTAGGGGACGCCTCCCACGGTATGCTGCCGTTCGCCGCACAGGGCGCCGGCATGGCGATCGAGGATGCCGCGGTGCTGGCGGCCGGCCTCGGCGCAAGCCATGGCGAAGGCCGCGGCACCGCCGCCGAGGTCGTGGCGACACTGCAGCGCTATGCGGCGCTGCGCCGCCCCCGGGTCAAGCAGGTGCAGCGGCTCGCCCGGCAGAACGGCTTGATCTACCATCTGCCCGGCGCCGCGGCGCTGGCTCGCGACGTCGCGATGCGGACGCTCGGGCCGGACCGGCTGCTGGCGCGGCAGAACTGGATTTACGACTGGCGCCCGTGAGGCGCCCAACGGCTGCTTGGCCTTGACGGACTGCGGCGGGATCAGCGCGACCCGCGCCTTGCCCGCTTGCCGGCGGCCGGCTCGGCAGCCGGCGGCGGCTCCGGCGTCGCGGTGCAGCGATTGTCGCGCCAGGTCTGTTCGGCCAGCCGCGATTGCGCTTTCAGGTTGATGTAGTCGTTGCGGTAAGCGACCTCGGCCACCACCGGCCCGGCGACGCCGGTCTGGGCCTTGCGCATCAGGCCGTCCAGCTTGGCGAGCCGGTCATCGAGCGATTTGCGCTCCACTTCGAGCTGTTTGCAGTCGAACAGCTCGTATTTGGCCGGATCGACGAACGCCTGCGAGAACGCGCTGTCGCCCATTCCGGCGCAGCCGGACAGGCCGAGCGCGGCGGCGATCAGAGCGGCGGCGGCAGCATTGCGGGCTACGGCGGAATCGGACGGGCGTTGCGGCGTCATGGTGACCGGCTGTGTGAACCAGGTTGAGGTTTGGGTCAAATCAGGCTGTGATGACCGCAGTGTGGCCGGCAGCGAGCCTCCACCAGCAGGACGCCACCAATGCAGAAGATCCTTCTTCCCTATGACGGCTCCGCCAATGCCGGCCGCGCGCTGGATTGGGTGATCGGTCTGGTGAACGACAACGTCCCGATCGAGCTGGTGCTGGTGTACGCTCACCCCGAGCCGGCGCTGTACGGCGAGATCGCGGTCTACGTCTCCAAGGACAAGATGGAGGAATTGCAGCGCGAGCACGGCGACGACATCCTGCAACCGGCGATCACCAAGCTGACCGCCGCCAAGATCCCATTCACTTCGGAAGTCCTGACTGGCGACACTGCGCAACGCATCGTCAAGCGCGCCGAAGAGCTGAACTGCAGCGGCATCGTGATGGGCACTCGCGGACGTAGCGCGATCGGCAACCTGGTACTCGGCTCGGTCGCCAACAAGGTGGTCCACCTGACCAAACTACCCGTGACGCTGGTGAAGTAACCGCGCGTTCCGCGGCGCATCGCTCGCCTTGCCAAATCCGCAGGTTTGGAACAGGGTTGCGCCGCAATCGATCTGACTTTCCAAGGAGCGACCCGTGTCGGGATTGAAGCAAATGCTGCGTGCCCCCTGGGTGTGGCGGGCGCGAGCACGCGACCGCATCGTCGCGCAGCGCGACGTGCCGACGCTGGCCGTGGTGGCGATCTTCCGCGAAGAGGCACCGTTCCTCGACGAGTGGCTGCGCTTCCACGAGGCGGTCGGCGTCGGCCACTTCTATCTCTACAACAATTTCAGCACCGATCACTTCCGCGACGTGCTGGCGCCGTGGATCGCGCGCGGGCTGGTGACGTTGACCGACTGGCCTGTCGAGGTCGGGCAGTTGCCGGCGTATCGCCACTGCATCAAGCATCACATGCTGGACGCCAAATGGATGGCGTTCATCGACATCGACGAGTTTCTGTTCTCCCCCGTGGCGGGCAAGGTCACCGACGTGCTCGGCCGTTTCGACGGCGCGCCCGCCGTCGGGGTGTTCTCACCCTATTTCGGCTCGGCCGGTCACGAGCAGCGGCCGCCGGTGCCGATCAGCCGCGCCTTCACCAAGCGCTCACCGCTGTCGAAGATCTCGGCCAAGACTATCGCCAACCCGCGCTGGATTCGCGCCATCCGCAACGTGCATCTCTACAAATACTGGCGGGGCGAAACCATCGACACGGTGGGCCGCCCATTCCAGGGCGACCGCCCGGTGCTCGACCTACTCCGCCTCAATCATTACTGGTCGCGCTCGCTGTCCGACCTGCAGACCAAGATCCAGCGCGGCGACGCCTCGACGCCGGTGCCGCGTGACAGCGACTGGCACTTCGCCGCCGAGAAGGACATGAACGCCGAAGACGACGCATCGATCCTGCCGGTGCTGGATCGGATATTCGGGCCGGCGGAGGACAGCGAACGGGTCTGATGCGAACCGGGCCACCTGCCTCGGACATCCCCAATACATGATCGGATGCGATAGACTTGCCTCGCACCTCGAGCGAGCACTTCTGGATACAGAGCATGCCGACCAAACCGACATTTCCCGCCGAAACAATGGGCGCCAAAGTCGACGCTCACGCCATGTATCCCGGCGAGAGAATCAATACTGCGGCGTTCGAACAACACGCACTTTCCTCAGTCCCGCTGGCGATCCGCGGCGGCGCATCGGGGATTGCGGTGCTGTTTCGTTACGGCGTGGTGGTGCTGATCGGACTGACGGCAAGCGAAGAGAAGGAGTTTCTCGATCGGCTGCGGCCACGGATCGGCGGCTTGTTCGATAGCGTCGATGAGGAAACCGCAACGGTCGAGATCGCCGTCGACGGCGAGGACCAGGTCCCCGCCGGCGGCCCTATTCAACTCCGGCAATTGTCGCCCGAGCGGCTGCTGGTGATCGCCGACGCGCTCGCCAAGAGTGTCGTGCTCGCACATGACGAGCGCGAAGCCGCCAAAGTGTTCGAAGTCATCGAACCGTTCGCCAAGGAGCTGTCCGACTACGGCCGCACCAAGCGCAGTCGCACCGAGATGATGCGGCTGATCGGGAAGGCGCTCCTGGTCCAGCACCGCGTATCCGGCCGCGTCGCGATCACCGAGAAACCCGACGCCCTGTGGGACCGCCCCGATCTGGAGCGGCTCTACGCCCGGCTCGAGGACGAGTACGAACTGCGTGAGCGGGTCGAGACGTTGAACCGCAAGCTCGCGGTGATCTCCGAGACCGCTGCGACGCTGGCCGACATCATCGACACGCGCCGCGCGCTGCGCCTCGAATTGATCGTGGTGTTGCTGATTGCATTCGAGGTGGTGATCGGAGTCTATCAGATCGCGATCGGACGAGGACACTGAAACCGCCGCCCGCCAGCATCAGCGGATGGACATCATCGACACCATGGCTCGCCGGTTGCAGGGCGACCGGCGGTTGCTTGACCTGATCCACCTCGATCACTACTGGTCGCGCTTGCTGTCCGACCGGCGGACCAGGATCCAGCACGGCGATGCTTCAACGCCTGTGCCGCGCGACAGCGACAGGCACTTCGCCGCAGGGAAAGACATAAGCGCCGAAGACGACACCTCGATCCTGCCGGTGCTGGATCGTGTATTCGGACCGGCGGAGTACGCGGCGAAGCAGGGTGAACCCGCTCCCAACAAGAGGCATCGCATGGCCGACCTGATCCGGCGCGGCACGCCCGCCGACGTCGAGGCAATCGCCGATCTGACGATGCGCGCCTATAGCAAATGGCTGGCGCTGATCGGCTACGAACCGCTTCCGATGCTCGCCGACTACGCGGTCGCGATCCGCGAACATCGCTTCGACCTGCTGGAAGCGGACGGCGCCCTCGCCGCGCTGATTGAAACCGAGCTCCGCGACGACAACCTCCTGATTGTCAACGTCGCAGTCTCGCCCGACGCCCAGAAACGCGGCCACGGCCGCCGCCTGATGGCCCTCGCTGAACAAATCGCCACAGCAGCGGGCCGAACGACACTGCGGCTCTACACCAACGAACGGTTCGAAGAGAACATCCGTCTCTACTTCTCGCTCGGCTACGCGCAGGAGCGGCTGGAGACGCGGGACAACGGGGCACGGGTGGTGCATATGGTGAAGCGGATCGGATAGTTGTTGCCGCGCGGCAGTCGGTATGAGCTGGGCTCATGACCGAAAAGACGGCGACAGTTCGATATTGTCATCGACCGACTTCGGCAAATTGCGCTGATCCAGTTCATTCTTCAGGGGCGTCCTGCTGGAATAGCGATCATCAACGGCGACGGCACCCTCTATCGATAGCTACGTTCTGCTGTACGGCTTGATGATGGCATTGCGGTACTCCTATGGGCCGCTCGTCTCACTCTTAGCCACAGCCTCGCCCCCCTCATCTCGGGAGAGTATTCGATAGCTTCGACGGCGCTACTCTTTCTGAATCGGCTGCCCGCGATCACAAAGCCGCGCGTCTTGCCAGTTGTCAGCAATGTCGTCTTCGAAGCCAAGACGATCGCATCACAAATCTGTCGGGACTGCAGGTGGCAGCTGGTGCGGGCGGCCGGGGTCGAACCGGCACAGCTCTTTCGAGCCGAGGGATTTTAAGTCCCTTGCGTCTACCAATTTCGCCACGCCCGCATCCCGGACCGCGATGCCGCCTTCAAGGTGGCGGCAACGGCGGTGGCCATCCGGCTCGGCGGCCGTGACGGTGCCGGTTTCCGCGCCAGTGCGCCGCATTCATAATCGACCCTGCGGCGCAACGCAAAGCGGGGTTGCAGCGATGCTGCGGCTTCGCCGGCCGCGCGCTTTGACATCGCCCCGCATTCTCGGCTGGAATGCGCTCGGCGCCTGCGGCGTCGGGCGCGGCGATCTCTCTCGAGCCGGTGCCGATTCCGCTTCTCTCCTCTGCCCTGCCCCGCTGTTGCCCGTTCCTTGCATGCAGGCCGCCCGAAACGTCTCACTGAACCCGCCCACAGCCGAGGTGATCCGCGCATGCCGACTATCGACCGTATCGAAGCCTTCGCCGACGAGATGACGGCGATCCGCCGCGATCTGCACGCCCATCCCGAGATCGGCTTCGAGGAGGTTCGCACCTCCAACATCGTCGCCGAGAAGCTCGATCAATGGGGGATCGAAGTGCATCGCGGGCTCGGCGGCACCGGTGTCGTCGGCGTGCTGAAGGGCAAGGGCAACGGCGGGCGGCGCATCGGGCTGCGCGCCGACATGGATGCGCTGCCGATGGAGGAGCACACCAATCTGGCGTGGCGCTCCACGATCCCCGGCCGCTTCCACGGCTGCGGCCATGACGGCCACACCACCATGTTGCTCGGCACCGCCCGCTATCTCGCCGAGACCCGCAATTTCGACGGTACCGTGCACTTCATCTTCCAGCCGGCCGAAGAAGGCCTCGGCGGCGCGCGCGCGATGTTGAAGGACGGGCTGTTTCAGAAATTCCCGTGCGACGAGCTATACGGCCTGCACAACGCCCCCGACCTCGCCCATGGCGAGATCGCGGTGCTGCCGGGACCGGCGATGGCCGGCGCCGACTTCTTCGACATCACCATCTCCGGCTACGGCGCCCACGGCGCGATGCCCGAGCGCTCCAAGGACCCCGTGGTGATCGCGATGACGCTCGGCCAGGCGCTGCAGACCATCGTCAGCCGCAACGTCGACCCGCTGCACTCCGCGGTGCTGTCGATCACCCAGATCCACTCCGGCTCGGCCTACAACGTGATCCCCGGCGAAGCCCGGCTCGCCGGCACGGTGCGCTGCTTCTCCGACGACATCCGCAAGCTGGTGCGGACGCGGATGCGGGCGCTCGCGGCCGGCATCGCGGCGGCGTTCGACGTCGAAATCCACGTCGACATCCGCGACATCTTCAGCGTGCTGGTGAATCAGCAGGAGCAGAGCGACGTCGTCGTGGAGGTGGCACGCGGCGTGGTCGGCGACGCAGGCGTCAAGCTGCGCGAGCAGCCGAAGATGGGCAGCGAGGATTTCGCCGACATGCTGCAGGCGATCCCCGGCGCGTATTTCTGGGTCGGCCATGACGGCGACGTGCCGGTGCACAATCCCGGCTATGTGCTCGACGACAAGATCCTGCCGATCGGCGCCAGCATGTTCGCGCGGATCGTCGAAACGCGCCTGCCGGTAGCCGCCGAGGTGACCGCCCATGTCTGATGGCATCACCACCAAAGCGACCGCGCTGCACGATCTCTCCGCCACCGAGCTGCTCGCCGGTTACTACGGCAAGCAGTTCTCGCCCGCCGAAGTGATGGACGAGGTGATCGCCCAGGCAGAGCGCTGGGAGCCGCATCTCAACGCGCTGTACGCGTTCGATCCCGACGGCGCGCGCCGCGCCGCGCGGGCCTCGACCGAGCGCTGGGCGAAGGGCGAGCCGCAAGGCCTGCTCGACGGCGTGCCGGTGACCGTCAAGGAAAACGTGGCGACGCAAGGCACGCCGGTGCCGCTCGGCGTACCGATCACGCCGCTGACGCCGGCAGCAGCCGATGCACCGCCCGCGGCGCGGCTGCGCGAGGCCGGCGGCATTCTCTGGACCAAAACGACGATGCCGGATTTCGGCATGCTGTCGTCGGGTCTCTCCAGCTTTCACGGCGTCACCCGCAATCCGTGGGACGTGTCGCAGAACACCGGCGGCTCGTCCGCCGGTGCGGGCGCCGCGGGCGCGGCCGGCTACGGCCCGTTGCATCTCGGCACCGACATCGGCGGCTCGGTGCGACTGCCGGCGAACTGGTGCGGCATCTTCGCGCTGAAACCCTCGCTCGGCCGCATACCGATCGACCCGCCCTATGTCGGCCGCTGTGCCGGACCGATGACCCGCACCGTCGACGACGCGGCGCTGATGATGAGCGTGCTGTCGCAGCCCGACGGCCGCGACGGCATGAGCCTGCCGCCGCACGATTTCGACTGGAGCGATCTCGACACCGAATTGCGCGGCAAGAAAATCGGCCTGCTCACCGATCTCGGCTTCGGCATGGCGCTGGAGGACGACGTCCGCCGCGTCGTCACCGACGCTGCGCGGCTGCTGGCGGCGCAGGGAGCGATCGTCGAGGAGGTCGAGCTCGGCTTCACCCGCGAGATGATGGACGGGCTCGACGCGTTCTGGCGAGCCCGGATGTGGGACGACGTCAGCAAGCTCAGCGAGGCGCAGCGCGCGCAGGTGCTGCCCTACATCGTGCGCTGGGCCGAGGGCGGCGCAAATCTGTCCGGCGTCGAGGTGGTGCGCGGCTTCAACCAGACCATGGCGGTGCGCGCGATGGGCGCGAAGCTGTTCGCCAACATCGACTACCTGATCTCGCCGGTGGCGCCGGTGGTGAGCTTCGCCGCCGACTTGCCTTCGCCGCTCGACGATCCGGATATTCCGTTCGACCACATCCTCTATACCGTGCCCTGGAATATGGCGGAGAATCCCGCGGCCTCGATCAACGCCGGCTACAGCGCCAAGGGCTTTCCGATCGGCGTGCAGATCGTCGGCAAGCGCTTCGACGATCTCGGCGTGCTGCGGATGGCGAAGGCGTTCGAGGGACTTCGCGGCGAACAGCAGCCGTGGCCGGTGGCGCCACGGTGACGAACGCGTAGGATGGGTTGAGCGCAGCGAAACCCATCAGCCACACGTCCGACCTCGCGATGGGTTTCGCTGCGCTCAACCCATCCTACAAGGCGTCATGCGCGGGCTCGACCCGCGCATCCATCTCCTTCATAAGGATGGATGCGCGGGTCGAGCCCGCGCATGACGTCGTACAAACAAAAAACACGCTGGAGGAAACCAGATGCCGTTCGAGACCATCAAATACGAGGTCGCCGATCAAATCCTCACCATCACGCTGAACCGGCCGGACAAGCTGAACTCGTTCACGCCGACGATGCAGCGCGAGCTGATCGAGGCGTTCGACAAGGCCGATGCCGACGACAACGTGCGCGCCATCATCGTCACCGGTGAAGGCCGCGCGTTCTGCGCCGGCGCGGATCTATCCTCCGGCGCCGACACCTTCGACCGCGACGCCCGCCGTGGCCCGGTGCGCCGCAACGCCGACGGCTCGACCGACTACTCCGACCCGCAGGTGCGTGACGGCGGCGGTCAGGTGACGCTGCGCATCTTCAAGTGCCTGAAGCCGGTGATCGCCGCAGTGAATGGCCCGGCGGTCGGCATCGGCGTCACCATGCAGCTGGCGATGGACATTCGCATCGCGTCGGAAGCGGCGCGGTTCGGCTTCGTGTTCTCGCAGCGTGGCATCGTGCCCGAAGCGGCGTCGAGCTGGTTCCTGCCGCGCATCGTCGGCATCGCCCAGGCGCTGGAGTGGTGCTACACCGGGCGCGTGTTCCCGGCGCAGGAAGCACTCGACGGCAAGCTGGTGAGCCGCGTTGTCCCGGCGGATCAGTTGCTCGAGACCGCGCGTACGCTCGCCAAGGAAATCGCCGCCAAGACCGCGCCGGTGTCGGTGGCGCTGATCCGGCAGATGATGTGGCGGATGCTGGGCGCGGACGATCCGATGGAAGCCCACAAGATCGACAGCCGCGGCATCTACGAACGCGGTCGCTCCGACGACGTCAAGGAAGGCGTCTCCTCGTTCCTGGAAAAGCGCCCGGCGCAGTTCAAGAACAAGGTGTCGGCCGACATGCCGCCCTACTTCCCATGGTGGGACGAGCGCGAATACAAGTAAGCGCGGGGCTCCACACAACTGTCATTTCGGGGCGCGAACGAACGTCCACAAACCCGGAATCCAGCAGTTATCAGCACACCCTCACCACGTCCTTCCGGGGCGCCGCGCAGCGGCGAGCCCGGAATCCATACGCCGCAGCAGCGGCAGTGAGGTACATCGGCGGAAGGCTGCTATCAGGACGATAGCGCAGAGGTTATGGATTCCGGGCCTGCGCCTTTCGGGCGCATCCCGGAATCACGAACGAGAGGACGGTGCGTCCCGGCACGGCTCGTAGGATGGGTTGAGCCGGAGGCGAAACCCATCGCCGCACGGAGCCGACGCTGATGGGTTTCGCTGCGCTCAACCCATCCTACGGAATACCCGCGCCCTGGAATGACCGGTGGGGGCGCTGCGCCCTCACCCCTCCTTCGCCGGCGCGGCTTTCAGCTCCGGGAAGTCCTCTTCTGAGAATTCGAGCCCGCGCAAGCTCTCGGTCTGGTCCTGCTCGTGCTCGATGCGGCGGAGCTGGACGCGGCGGATCTTGCCGGAGATCGTTTTCGGCAGCTCGCTGACGATCTCCAGCTTGCGGATCCGCTTGAACGGCGCCAGCCGGCCCTGCATGTGCTTGAAGATCGACAGCGCGGTATCGCGCGAGCGCTCGGCATTTGCGGTGAGCAGCACGTAGGCTTTCGGGATCGCCAGCTTGATCGGATCCGGGCTCGGCACCACCGCGGCTTCAGCCACAAGGTCGTGCTCCAGCAGCACGCTCTCCAATTCGAACGGCGAGATCCGGTAGTCCGAGGATTTGAACACGTCGTCGGTGCGGCCGACGAAGGTCAGATAGCCGTCCTCGTCGGCGAAGGCGACGTCGCCGGAGCGATACACCTCGCCGTCGGCGCCCGTGAGCTTGCCGCCCTCGCCCTGATAACCCTGCATCAGCCCGGCGGGGCGCGCTTCACCGAGCGCCAGCGTGATCTCGCCTTCCTTGGCGGGCTGACCGTCGGCATCGGTGATCTTGACGACGTAGCCCGGCAGCGGCCGACCCATCGAGCCGATCTTCACCTTCTGGCCCGGTGAATTGCCGACCATCGCGGTGGTCTCGGTCTGGCCGTAGCCATCGCGAATGGTGAGCCCCCACGCAGCCTTGACCTGATCGATCACTTCCGGATTGAGCGGCTCGCCGGCGCCGCAGACCTCCCGCAGGCTGACTTTGTACTCCGCCAGCTTCTCCTGGATGAACATCCGCCACACCGTCGGCGGCGCGCACAGCGTGGTGACGCCGCAACGGCCGATGGTCGCGAGCAGGCTCTTGGCGTCGAACCGCGGTTGGTTGACGACGAACACGGTGGCGCCGGCGTTCCAGGGCGCGAAGAAGCAGCTCCAGGCGTGCTTGGCCCAGCCGGGGGAGGAGATGTTCAGGTGCACGTCGCCCGGCTGCAGCCCGAGCCAGAACATCGTCGACAGTGCCCCGACCGGATAGGAGCGCTGGCTGTGCCGCACCAGCTTCGGCTTCGCTGTGGTACCGGAGGTGAAGTACAGCAGCATCGGATCGTCGGCCTGGGTCGGCCCGTCCGGGGTGAAGACGTCAGGCTGCAGCGCGGTCCCGTCGTAATTGAGCCAGCCGTCCTGGGCGTCGCCGACGACGATGCGGAGCAGATCGTCGCCGCCGAGGCCCTTGAATTTGGCGATCTGGTCGGGCGCAGCGACCACCGCCTTGGCGCGGCCGCGGTCGAGCCGGTCGCGCAGCTCTTCCGGGGTGAGCAGCGTGGTTGCCGGAATGGTGACGAGGCCGAGCTTGATCGCGGCCAACATCACCTCCCACAACGGCACGACGTTGCCGAGCAGCAGCAGCAAATGATCGCCGCGCTTCAGCCCCTTGCCACGTAGATAGTTCGCGACCTGATTCGAGCGCTTCGACAGATGCGCGAAGCTCGGCTTCTCCTCCCGGCCGGTGGTGCCGTCGACGATCCACAGCGCGGGACGGTTGCGGCTGTCCGGATTGCTTGCCAGCTCGGCGTCGAACCAGTCGAGCGCCCAGTTGAACGGCACCGGATCGGGCCAGCGGAAACCGGCGACCGCGGCTGCATAGTCGGCGCGGTTTTGGAGCAGGAACGAACGGGCTTGCTGGAACGTGGTCATGAAGCACCTCGCTTACGAGGCGCGACCGCAACCACTTCCTCATCCGTCATGGCCGGACTTGATCCGGTCATCCATCATCCTTGCGAAAACGATGGATGCGCGGGTCGAGCCCGCGCATGACGGCTGGATCGGGGAGCGGCCGTGCCAGACATCAGACTGATTACTTCCGCCCCTGCTCGCGCAGGTAGTTGATGATTCCGGAAAAATCCGTGCCGCCGTGGCCGGCCTGTTCGAACGCGGCGTAGATCTCGGCGGCGTGCTGGCCGAGCGGGGTCGAAGCGCCTGCCGCCTTGGCGGCTTCCTGCGACAGCTTCAGATCCTTCAGCATCAGCGCCGCGGCGAAACCGGGCTTATAGCTGTTGTTGGCCGGCGACGCCGGCACCGGGCCGGGCACCGGACAATAGCTCGTGAGCGACCAGCACTGGCCCGACGAGGTCGAGGCGACATCGAACAGCGCCTGATGCGACAGGCCGAGCTTCTCGGCCAGCGTGAACGCTTCCGACACGCCGATCATCGAGATACCGAGGATCATGTTGTTGCAGATCTTGGCCGCCTGCCCTGCGCCGGCACCGCCGCAATGCACGATCTTCTTGCCCATCTGGTCGAGCACCGGCTTGGCCGCCGCGAACGCGGCCTCGCTGCCGCCGGCCATGAAAGTCAGCGTCGCACCCTTGGCGCCGCCAGTGCCGCCGGACACCGGCGCATCGACCGAGGCGATATCGTGCTTGGCGGCGAGCGCGTGAGCCTGCACTGCGCTTTCGACGTCGATGGTCGAGCAATCGATGATCAGCGAGCCTTTGGTGGCGTGCGGCAGGATCTCGTTCCACACCGCGAGCACATGCTTGCCGGCCGGCAGCATGGTGACGATGACGCCCGCGCCCTTCACCGCGTCGATCGCGGTCGGCGCGATTGTGACGCCTTCGGCCTTCGCCGCCTCGCACGAGGCCGCGACCAGATCGAACCCGGCGACCTTGCGGCCGGCCTTGACCAGATTGCCGGCCATCGGCCCGCCCATATTGCCGAGCCCGATGAATGCGATATCCGTCATGTCCGTTCCTTCCCCTGGCCTGTCTCCGGTGCTTCAGCCCGGAAATTTCAGCTCGTCGTCGCCGCGATCATCAAAGTAGCGCGCCACGATCTCCGGCGTCACCTCAGCGATCGTCGCAGGCCGCCATTTCGGCTGACGGTCCTTGTCGATCACCGCGGCACGAACGCCCTCGACGAAATCGTCGCTGACGAACACCTGCAGCGCGGCGCGATATTCATGCACCAGGCACTCTTCCAACGACGCCCTGTGCCGCGCGGCGCGCAGCAGCTTCAGCGTCACCTTGAGGCTGGTCGGTGACTTGATGCGCAAAGTCTTGAGTGCGGCTTGCGCAAACTCCGACGGATCGCTCTCCAGCGCGGCAACGATCTGTTCGATCCGATCGTGCCCGAACCAGCGGTCGATGTCGGCCTGATGCAGTTCGGCGGGGCCTTGGGCCGGTTGTTCCGCAAAACGCGCGATGATGCCGCTGACCTGCGCGGCCGACGCGCCGCTCGGCGCCTCGGTGAGCGCCTGGCGGAGCGCTGCCCAGTTCGTGGTCGGCACATAGGCATCGGCGAACTGCGCGTGGATCGCGTCGGCGCCGTTCATGATGTCGCCGGTGAGGCCAAAGTACGTGCCGATCTCGCCGGGCGAGCGCGTCAGCAGCCAGGTGCCGCCGACATCGGGGAAAAAGCCGATGCCGACTTCCGGCATCGCGATCTTGGTCTTGTCGGTGACGATGCGGTGGCTGCCGTGCGCGGCGACGCCGACGCCGCCGCCCATCACCAGACCGTCCATGAAAGCCACGTAAGGCTTCGGATACTTCGCGATCTTGGCGTTGGTGATGTATTCCTCGCGCCAGAACACCTTGCCGAGATCGCCGCCCTCGCGCGCGCTGTTGTACAGCCCGACGATGTCGCCGCCGGCGCACAGCCCGCGCTCGCCGGCGCCCTCGACCAGCACCAGCGCGACTTGCGGATCCGCGGCGAACGCGTCGAGCGCGGCATCGAACTCGCGCGCCATCTCCAGCGTCAGCGCATTGATCGCCTTCGGCCGGTTGAGCCGGAGCACGCCGGCAGCGCCTTCGCGCCGGACGATCAGATCGGGTTCGGTCACGGCACCATTCATCGATTGGCCTCGAGCAGCTTGCGCGACACGATCAGCCGCATGATTTCGTTGGTGCCTTCGAGGATCTGGTGGACGCGGAGGTCACGCACCAGCTTCTCGACGCCGTATTCGGCGAGATAACCGTAGCCACCGTGCAATTGCAGCGCCTCGTTGGCGACGTTGAAACCAGCGTCAGTAGCGAACCGCTTGGCCATCGCACACAGCTTGGTGGCGTCCGCATCCTTGCGGTCGAGTGCAGCGGCGGCGCGCCAGAGCAAGGTGCGCGCAGCCTCCAATTCGGTCGCCATGTCGGCAAGCCGGAACTGCAGCGCCTGGAACTCGTCGAGCCGCTTCCCGAACGCCTTGCGCTCCTTCATGTAGGCCAGCGTCTTGTCGAGCGCCGCCTGGGCACCACCGAGCGAGCAGGCGCCGATGTTGAGCCGGCCGCCGTCGAGACCGGCCATCGCGATCTTGAAGCCGATGCCCTCCTCGCCGAGCCGGTTGGCGACCGGCACCCGCGCGTTCTCGAAAATCACGGTGCGGGTCGGCTGTGCGTTCCAGCCCATCTTGCGCTCGTTGGCGCCGAACGACAGGCCCGGCGTGTCCTTGTCGACCACCAGCGTCGAGATGCCGCCGGGACCGTCACTGCCGGTGCGCACCATCACGACATAGAGGTCGTTGGCGCCGGCGCCGGAGATGAACTGCTTTTGGCCGTTGAGGATATAGTGATCACCGTCGCGCACCGCGCGGGTGCGCAGCGCTGCGGCATCCGAGCCGGAACCCGGTTCAGTCAGGCAGTAGCTGGCGACCTGCTCCATGCTGCACAGCTTCGGCAGCCAGCGCTGACGCTGCGCGTCGGAGCCGTAGCTGTCGATCATCCACGCCGCCATGTTGTGGATCGAGATGAAGGCCGACACCGACGGACAGCCGGTCGCCAGCGCTTCGAAGATCAGCGCCGCGTCGAAGCGAGTCATCGCGCTGCCGCCGACGTCATCGCGAATGTAGATGCCGCCGATGCCGAGCGCCGCCGCTTCCCGGATCACATCCAGCGGCAGGTGCTTATCTTCATCCCATTTCAGCGCATGCGGCGCGATCTTCTCGGCCGCGAAGTCGCGCGCCATCTCGTGGATGGCGCGCTGATCTTCGTTGAGGTCGAACTGCATGGCAGCCGACGCTTACTTCATCAGCGGGATCGAAAACTCCGCGCCTTCCTTGACGCCCGACGGCCACCGCGAGGTGACGGTCTTGGTCTTGGTGTAGAACCGGATCGAGTCCGGGCCGTGCTGGTTGAGGTCGCCGAAACCGGACTTCTTCCAGCCGCCGAAGGTGTAGTAGGCGATCGGCACCGGGATCGGCACGTTGATGCCGACCATGCCGACATTGACCTTGGCGGCGAAGTCGCGGGCAGCGTCGCCGTCGCGGGTGAAGATTGCGACGCCATTGCCGTAATCGTGGTCCGACGGCAGCGCCAGCGCTTCGGCATAATCGTGGGCGCGGACGACGCTCAGGACGGGGCCGAAGATCTCTTCCTTGTAGATTCGCATATCCTTGGTGACGTTGTCGAACAGACAGCCGCCCATGTAGAAGCCGTTCTCGTAGCCCTGCATCTTGAAGCCGCGTCCGTCGACCGCCAGCGTCGCGCCTTCCTTGACGCCGATGTCGACGTAGTTCTTGACGCGCTCCAGCGCTTCCTTGGTCACCAGCGGGCCGTAATCGGCGGTCGGATCAGTCGACGGACCGATCTTCAGTGCTTCGACGCGCGGGATCAGCTTGTCCATCAGCGCATCCGCGGTGGCCTTGCCAACCGGCACCGCGACCGAGATCGCCATGCAGCGTTCGCCGGCCGAACCGTAACCGGCGCCGATCAGTGCGTCGACGGTCTGGTCGATGTCGGCATCCGGCATGATGATGGCGTGATTCTTGGCGCCGCCGAAGCACTGCGCCCGCTTGCCGGTCTGCGCCGCGCGCTCGTAGATGTACTGCGCGATCGGCGAGGAGCCGACGAAGCCCACCGCCTTGATGTCCGGATCGTCGAGGATGGCGTCGACCGCTTCCTTGTCGCCGTTGACGACGTTGAGGATGCCCGGCGGCAGACCGGCTTCGAGCATCAGCGCCGCCAGCGCCATCGGCACGCCGGGGTCACGCTCCGACGGCTTCAGGATGAAGGCGTTGCCGCAGGCGATCGCCGGCGCGAACTTCCACATCGGGATCATCGCCGGGAAATTGAACGGGGTGATGCCGGCGACGACGCCGAGCGGCTGCCGCATCGAATAGATGTCGATGCCGGGGCCGGCGCCTTCGGTGTATTCGCCCTTCATCAGATGCGGAATGCCGCAGGCGAACTCGGCGACTTCGAGGCCGCGCTGGATGTCGCCCTTGGCGTCCGGGATGGTCTTGCCGTGCTCGCGCGCGAGCAGCTCGGCGAGCTTGTCGTAATCGCGCTGCACCAGTTCGAGAAACTTCATCAGCACGCGGGCGCGGCGCTGCGGATTGGTGGCGCCCCATTCCGGCTGCGCGGCCTTGGCGTTCTCCACCGCTGCGCGAAGCTCGGCTTTAGTGGCGAGGGCGACTTTGGCCTTCACCTCGCCGGTCATCGGCTCGAACACGTCGGCGAAACGCCCCGACTTGCCCTCGACCTCTTTGCCGCCGATGAAATGCCCGACCGTGCGCATGGACTTCCTCCTGAAAGGCTGTGTTCTATTCCCCTTGAACAGAATTTTTTCAGGTTTGGGAAGGCCCTGCACGCGCGACACCTGTGCCGAAATGGCGAGGCCGCCGCTCTGCGGCATGCGGCCACCGCTCGCGGTACCGCAACGCGCTGCAAGCTGGCTTCAGTCGTGCGCGGCAGTCCTCGCCGCAGCCTTGACGGCGGTCTTCTTCGGCTTTGTCGCGCCCGCCCGGGCGGGCCGTTTCGGCGGCGCCGCGCCGACGTCCGCCAGCGCCGCGGCGCGACCGGCCGCCAGGATGTCGTCGGACAATTCGCCGCTGCCGGCGATCCGCGCCAACACCACGGTTCCCATCAGCGTCGCCAGCGTCGCGATCGCCCGCTTGCGCGCCGCCTTGGGCGACGAGCCGACATATTCGGTGGCGATCATGTCGATCATCTGATCGAGCTTGGCGGCGAATGCCTTGCGGGTCTTCGGGCTCTCGCGTGCGATCTCGGCGCCGAGCGCCGGCACCGCGCAGCCGCGGCCGGGATCGTCGCGATGACCGGCACTGAGATAGCCGTCGACCAGGACGGCAAGTCGCTGCTCCGGCGGCAGATCCTCGGCCAGCTTGCGCCAGCGCTCGGTCGAACGGTCCATCGCATAGCTGAACGCCTCGATCACCAGCGCCTCGCGCGAGGCGAAATGCGCGTAGAACCCGCCGTGGGTGAGGCCCGCATCCTTCATCAGATCGGCCACGCCGATGCCGTGCGCGCCCTTCTCGCGCAATTTAACCGACGCCCGCCGGACGATACGGTCGTGGGTCTCCTGCTTATGTTCCTTGGAATAGCGCATCGGCGATCCATGCCATGTTCAGGATCATATTATGACACCGAACGCGCCGGTTTGCTTCAAGTTTCGCATCACCTCAGGAATCGTGCGGATGCGGCGCCGCGGCATCCCCGGCGCCGAGCATCGCGAAAGTTGCGGTGGCGTGCACTGCCAGCTTGCCGGCGCCGTCATAGACGAAGCCCTCGGCATAGCTCGACTGCCGGCCGAACTTCACCACCCGCCCCTCGGCCACGATCGTGCCGGACCGCACCGAAAGCGGCCGCAGATAGCTGAGCTTCAGGTCCATGGTCACCGAGCCCTGCCCGGCCGGCTGGCGCGTCGAGATCGCGCAGCCCATCGCGGTGTCGAGCAACGCGGCTGCAATCGCGCCGTGGAGCAGGCCCGCGGTGTTCTCCAGGCTCTGGTCCGGATCGAGCTGCATTACGATCCGACCGGGATGGACCTCGGCCATCTTGAAGCCGATCAGTCGCGCCAGCGGCGGCGGCGGCAACCGACCATCCCGGATCGCCTGCATCACCTCCAGACCGGACATCATCATCGCCGCACGGGCGACCGGCACGGGCTCCTGCCAGTCGACGGTGCGGCTGCGGCGCTGCGCCGGTGCGAACAGGCCGGCGAGATCGGGCGGCGCGGCGGAATCGAGCAACGTCATTGGTCAGCTCCTGATTGGAATTATGATCATCATATATTCCCGCTGCGGTCGCGGCAAGCGGTGAGCATGGGATGCAGCTTGACAGCCCCCTGGCGTCGCCGGGCATGATGCCGCACCTGTCCCACCCTCCGCTGACGAGATTCAACATGCAGATGCTCAACACCCATTGCGGCGTCGACCGCGATTCCCGCGGCGTCGCCCGTCTCACCATCTGCAATGCGGGCAAGCTCAACATCCTCAACACCGCGGTGATCACTGGTGTCCGCGATGGACTGCAGCAGCTCGCCGAAGACGCGAGCCTGCGCGTGCTGATCGTCGCCGGCCAGAGCGAGCGCAGCATGATCGGCGGAGCCGATATCAACGAGATGGCGACGCTGGATCAGAGTTCGGCTGAGCGCTTCATCACCGGTCTCGCTGAACTATGCGAGGCCGTGCGCGCGGTGCCCTGCCCGGTGATCGCGCGGATTCCGGGCTGGTGCCTCGGCGGCGGACTCGAATTCGCCGCAGCCTGCGATTTCCGCGTCGCCGCGCACGACGCCAAATTCGGCATGCCCGAGGTGCGGGTCGGGATTCCCTCGGTGATCCATGCCGCCCTGCTGCCACGGCTGATCGGCTGGGCGCGCACCCGCTGGCTGGTGATGGCCGCCGAGAACATCGATGCGGACACCGCCCTGGCCTGGGGCCTGATCGACAAGATCGCCGCGCCCGGGAGCCTCGACGCCGCCGTCGAGCATCTGGTCGGCGCCCTGCTCGCTGGTGCGCCGGAGGCGATCCGGGCGCAGAAGGCACTGCTGGCGGCCTGGGAGGATATGCCTCTGCCGCAGGCTGTGGCGCATTCGGTCAAGGTGTTCGGTCAGGCCTATCTCACCGGCGAGCCGCAGCGGCTGATGGCGGAGTTCGTGAACCGCAAACACTGAGTTCTGTTCACGGGAACTTCGCAAATCCTCATGTTGCTTTGCGGCGCGCAGCTTATATGATGACCATCATTCTCAATTGGCCGGTCCGCCTCAGAGCGCGCCGTGCTCGCCGACAGGATCGCCGCATGATCTCCGACGCCCTCGCTGCCGCGCTGGCCCGCCGCAACATCCATTACGGCTGGGTGATGGTCGGCGTCACCTTCCTCACCGCTCTGGTCAATGCCGGTGCCGTCGGTGCGCCCGGCGTATTCATCGTGCCGCTGCAGCAGGAATTCGGCTGGAGCACCGCCGACATTTCGTCGGCGCTGTCGATCCGCTTCGTGCTGTTCGGACTGATGGCGCCGTTCGCCGCGGCGCTGATGAACCGGTTCGGCCTGCGCCAGGTGACGCTGACGGCGCTGCTGGTCGTCGCCATCGGGCTGATCGCGTCGCTGGCGATGACCTCGCTGTGGCAATTGATGTTGTTGTGGGGCGTGGTGGTCGGCGTCGGCACCGGCCTCACCGCGCTGGTGCTCGGCGCCACGGTGGCGACGCGCTGGTTCGTCGCCCGCCGCGGCCTGGTGATCGGCATGATGACCGCGAGCGTCGCCACCGGCCAGCTCGTTTTCCTGCCGCTGCTCGCCGCGCTCACCGAGCGCTACGGCTGGCGGATCGCGATGGCTTACGTCTGCGCGCTGATCGGCGTCGCCGCGGTCGCGGTGTTGATCGCGATGCGCAACCGGCCGAGCGACGTCGGGCTGCGGCCCTATGGCGACCCCAGCACTGAGCCGGTGCCGCTGTCGGCCCAGGCTGTGCCGGGCTCGATCGCAGCGGCCGCACTCGGCGCGCTCCGCGACGCGGCCAAGACGCGGGTGTTCTGGGTGCTGTTCGGCACCTTCTTCATCTGCGGCGCGTCGACCAACGGCCTGGTGCAGGTTCACCTGATCCCGCTCTGCGCCGACTTCAACATCCCGCAGGTGCAGGCCGCGGGCCTGCTCGCAGCGATGGGCGTGTTCGATTTCATCGGCACCATCCTGTCGGGTTGGCTGGCCGACCGCTACGACAATCGCTGGCTGCTGTTCTGGTACTACGGCCTGCGCGGCCTCAGCCTGCTGGCGCTGCCGTTCACCGACTTCTCGTTCTACGGCCTGTCGCTGTTCGCGGTGTTCTATGGACTCGACTGGGTCGCCACCGTGCCGCCGACGGTGCGGCTGACGGCACAGAAATTCGGCCCTGAGCGCGCCAATCTGGTGTTCGGCTGGATCTTCGCCGGCCATCAGCTCGGCGCCGCCACCGCCGCATTCGGTGCCGGCCTGTCGCGCGACCTGCTGGCGAGCTACCTGCCGGCATTCTTCATCGCCGGCGCCCTCTGCGTGATCGCCGCCGCGGCCGCGCTGACCATCGGCAAGGCGGCCAAGCCGGCGGTGGCGTGAACAGGAGCGCTGCCTGACCCCTCTCCCCGCGCTGCGGGGAGAGGTTCGAAGACCTACGGCCGCATCCGCATGCCCGTCGCGATGCCGGGCGTGCGCAGCGGTTCGGCTAGGCGGGCGAATTCACACAGGAGCGAGCGGGTCTTGCGCGGATCGACGATCTCCTCGACCCAGAATTTCTCGGCCGAACGGAACGGCGAGCGCAATTTGTTCAGCCGGTCCTCGATCTCGCGCATCTTGGCATCGCGGTCGTCCGCGGCGTCGAGGTCGGCGCGATACGCCGCTTCGATGCCGCCTTCGAGCGGCAGCGAGCCCCAATACGCCGACGGCCAGGCGTAGCGCATCGAGAACCGGTTGGCCGGCTGGTGCACCACGCCGGCGACGCCAAAGGCGTTGCGGACGATGATCGTGCACCACGGCACGGTCGACTGATTGACCGCCGTCATCGCCCGAACGCCGTGCCGGATCGTCGCCGACTTCTCGGCTTCGAGCCCGATCATGAAGCCGGGGCAATCCATCAGATACACCACTGGCAGATGGAAGGTCTCGGCGAGGTCGACGAAACGAATGACCTTCTGGCAGGTGTCGGAGGTCCACGATCCGCCATAGTGATACGGATCGCCGGCGAGCAGCGCCACCGCCCGCCCCTCGAGCCGCGCCAGACCGGTGATGATCGAACGGCCGAACGCCGAGCCGATCTCGAAGAACGAGCCCTGATCCACCACCGATTCGATGATCGGCCGCATCTTGTAGACCTGCCGGCGATTGCGCGGCACCGCCTTCATCAGCTTCTCGTCGGACCGCTCCGGATCGTCGTCGCAGGGCAGCGTCGGCGGCAGCTCGTGTACCGACGACGGCAGATAGGACAGGAAACGCCGCACGCAGGCGAACGCCTCTTCCTCGGTGTCGACCGCATGATCGATCGCGCCGGCGCGGGTCTGGATGTCGGCGCCGCCAAGATCCTGCTTGCTCAGATCCTGGCCGAGTCGCGCCACCACCGGCGGTCCGGCGACGAACATCGCCGAATTGCGGGTCATGATCGAATAGTGACTGGCGGCGAGTCGCGCCGCACCGAGGCCGGCCACCGAGCCGAGCCCGAGTGCGACCACCGGCACCTGGGCGAGGTTCGCCGTCGTGTACGAGTACCAGCGAGTGCCGTTGACGCCGCCGGGCAGATTGGCGGCGCCCTTGCTCTCGATCGTCTTCACCGACCCGCCGCCGCCCGATCCTTCGATCACACGGACGATCGGCAGGCGATAGTCGTGCGCCATCTCCTCCGCCATCTGCGGCTTGGCTTGGATCGACGCATCGGCCGAACCGCCGCGCACGGTGAAGTCGTCGCCGACCACCACCACGGTGCGGCCGTCGATCTTCGCCCGGCCGAACACACAGTTGGCCGGGGTCAGATTGATCAGTTCGCCGCTGGCGTCGTATTCGCCGAGACCGGCAACGGCGCCGATCTCGTGAAAACTGCCGGCGTCGGACAGCCGGTCGATTCGCTCACGAACGGTGAGCCGACCCTGGTCATGCTGGCGCTTGACCTTGTCGGCGCCGCCCATCTGCCGCGCGAAGTTCTCGCGCCGGGCCAGTTCGTCGAGCTCCGGCTTCCAATTCATGCATTCCCTCCGGCCTGATCGTCTTCTTGTTGTTGCTTCCCGCCGGGCGCACCGCGACCAGACCGCCATCCGCATTCTGCACCAGAGGCTCGATCGATCCGGCGAGCTTGAGCAGAAGCGGTGCGATCTCGTCGTGCAGCCGCTGCTCGTCGTACATCGCGGCCAGCACGCCGATCGTGACCATCACATAGGTCTGGTACTGCGGCGACCAGATCGGCACCGCGATGCCGTTGATGTGCGGGCTGAACAGACCGCACGACACCACGTAGCCGCGCTCGCTCAGCATCGCGCGAGCGGCATCGATTCGCTCGCTCAGCAGCGCCGCATCGGCGGGCGTGTCGCGCTGAATGTCCGAGATCAGAGCCGCCGCGACGTTGTCGTCGAGCGAGGCGGCATAGGCGTGGCCGGCGGCGGAGCGGCTGATCGCGATCCGGCTGCCGGTGGTCGAATGCAGGCCGAGCGCATGGGCGGCGCGGGCGAATTCGAGATAGACCAGATGAAACCGGTCCGGGAGCAGGAAGCCGATGGTGCCGGGAATCTGATCGGCGACCTCCTGCAGGCGCGACCGGATCAGATTGCGCAATTGCAGGCCGCGGGTCATCGAGGTACTCATCGCGACCGCGCTGGGGCCGATCCGGTACTTCTGGTCGCGCGGCAGATAGACGAGCTGGCCCATGCGGGTCAGCGTGTGGGTGAGACGCGACACCGTCGAGCGCGGCAAGCCGCAGCGATTGGAGATTTCGAGGTTGCCGAGCCGAACGTCGTGGCCTTCGAAGCAGCGCAGCACGTCGAAGGCGCGCGACACCACCTGAATCACGTCGCCGTCACCGGCCACATCCCCTTGCCTGCACAGTCGTTCCGAGCGTCGTCCCATGTCTTTTTGTCCTGCGTGGTTATGATGCTCGATGCTCCGAGAGCACTCATCGTTCCTACCCGGAGCACCTTACGTTTCTTGGTTCTTGTTTCGCTCCGCGGAATATAATTCCGCTTGAAGACAAAGCTACATCAGGCAAATTCCCCCGACAACATCGACGAGCGCCGCGCAACGCCCCACGCATGACCACTCGGCGCAAGATTTTTGGCTCCAGCCGCAGCAGCGGAACCCGGCGCCACAACAACAACACGACGGAGGAACACCCGATGGCCGAGATCAAGATCGTCACCGAAGTCGCCGGCCGCGTCTGCGCCTTGCCGCTCTCGATCGGCGACGGGGTGGGCGAAGGGGACGACATCGCCTTCGTCGAAGCGATGAAAATGGAAATTCCGGTCCCCTCTCCCGCCGGCGGAACTCTGAAGTCGCTGCACGTCGCGCTCAACGACGTCGTCGCCGAAGGACAGCTCGTGGCGGTGATCGAAAGCTGACGTCGCTTTGCGCGTATTCCACGGCGGCCTGCACGCTATGCGCGATTGCGGGACGTAATGTCGCATCATGCGATAGAGATGCGGAGTGCAGACAGCGTCCGCACCGCGTTGCCATCACTTCGAGGCGATGACATGCTCCCTTGATAACAAAGCAATCCGCAAAGCGGATGCGTTCGGGGAGAGAGACATGACGGGACGTTTCGGTCCGCTCGCGGCATTCGCCGTGGGCTGCGCGCTGATCATCACAACCAATGCGCGTGCCGACGACATCAAGCTACCAGCCACGATGGCGTTCACCGCCTACGACACCGGCACCGCCGGCTTCAACATCGCCGTCGCGGTCGGCAAGATGATGAAGGACAAGAACGGCACCGACGTCCGCGTGCTGCCCGCCGGCAACGACGTCGCCCGCCTCGCCCCGCTGCGCAACGGCCGCGCCCAGCTCGCCTGGATGGGATCGGGCACTTATTTCGCGCAGGAAGGCGTGTTCGAATTCGGCGCCAAGGAATGGGGGCCGCAGGCGCTGCAGATGACGCTGAGCGTCGTCGACTGCAACGGCTCTTCGCTCGGCGTCGCTGCCGACACCGGCGTCAAGGAGATCAAGGATCTGCGCGGCAAGCGCGTCGGCTTCGTGGTCGGCTCGCCGGCGCTCAACCAGAACGCACTCGGAATCATGGCCTATGGCGGCCTGACCAAGGACGACGTCAAGATCGTCGAGTTCGCCAGCTACGGCGCGATGTGGAAGGGGCTGGTCAACAACGACGTCGACGCCGCATTCGGCACCACAATCACCGGTCCTGCACGAGAGGCCGAGAACTCGCCACGCGGCCTGATCTGGCCGCCGATGCCGCACGCCGACAAGGCGGCGTGGGAGCGGGTCAAGAAAGTCGCGCCGTTCTTCAATCCGGCGATGTCGAGCTGCGGCGCAGCGCATCAGCCCGGCAAGCCGATCGAGCTGTCGAACTACCCCTACCCGATCGCCACTGTCTACGCGACGCAATCGGCCGATCAGGTGTATTCGATCACCAAGTCGATGATCGTCAATTACGACGCCTACAAGGACAATGCGCCGGGGGCCACCGGCCTCGCGGTCAAGACCCAGACAATGAAATGGGTGGTGCCGTTCCATCCCGGCGCCGTGAAGGCGCTGAAGGAAGCCGGACAATGGAGCGCCGACGATCAGACGCACAATGACGGCCTGATCAAGCGCCAGGAAGTGCTGGCCGCGGCGTGGAAGCAATATGCGGCGGCGGCGCCATCCGGCGAGCAGGAATTCCGCGACGGCTGGATGACGGCGCGCGCGGCGGCGTTGAAGCGCGCCGGCCTGCCTAACGGCTTCGAGCAGTAACGCATCGCCGCACCGGGGACATCGCCATGCGCGCTGCTGAATCCGCCGCCCGCCCGACCAAGCGGATCGTGCTCGACGATCCGCATTCGGTCGACAACATGCAGGAAGCCGAAGTCACGCGGGTGCGCAGCCTGCACGGCTTCTGGCGCTGGGCTCTGGTGGTCGCCGCGGCGGCCACCATCCTGCTGTGCATCAACCAGCAGTTCTCGCTGCGATTCTTCGTCGGCTACACCCAGCTCAACACGGAGTATTTCTATCTCCTGATCGCGCTGATGCTGCCGTTCACCTTCCTGATCTTCCCGGCATCGCCGACGGCGCGGCTCGATCGCGTCCCGCTGTACGACGTCGCGCTGTTTCTGCTCACGATCGGCGCGGCGCTCGCGCTGATGAGCACCATCCGCAAAGCGGCAGAGGCCGGATGGGAATTCGGCGGCGCGCCGACCCACGTCTTCATCGCAGGTCTGGTGATGTGGGCGCTGTTGATGGAAGCGTTGCGGCGCACCGGCGGCTGGAGCCTGCTGCTCTGCATCTTTCCCTTCACCGTGTACCCGCTGTTCGCCGGCGCGCGCTGGCTCGGCCCGCTCGGCGGCTCGCAGTCGACGCTGGAACAGGCGACCGCCTATCATGTGTTGTCCGGCGAGAGCCTGCTCGGCATCCCGATCCAGGCGTTCGCCGACACCGTGATCGGCTTTCTGGTGTTCGGCACCGCGCTGATGCTGACCGGCGCCGGCAAGTTCTTCATCAATCTGGCGTTCTCGATCTGCGGCACGTTCCGCGGCGGCGCCGCCAAGGTCTGCATCTTCGCCTCGGCGCTGCTCGGCATGATGTCGGGCTCGATCATCTCCAACGTGCTCACCGCCGGCACCATGACCATCCCGGTGATGAAGAAGAGCGGCTTCCGCGCCTCCTATGCGGGGGCGATCGAGGCCTGCGCCTCCACCGGCGCAGTGCTGGCGCCGCCGGTGATGGGCGCCACCGCCTTCGTGATCGCGCAGTTCCTCAACGTGTCCTACGCCGAGGTCGCGCTGGCGGCGATCGTGCCGGCGACGCTGTACTACATCGGCCTGTTCATGCAGGTCGACGCCTATGCGGCGCGGCACGGACTGGAAGGCATCCCGCGTTCGGAGCTGCCGAGCCTGTGGCAGACGCTGAAGGAAGGCTGGTACTACGCCTTCGTGATCGCGCTGCTCGTGGTGATGCTGCTGTATTTCAAGCGCGAGAGCCACGCGCCGTTCTACGCCACCGCGCTGCTGCTGGTGCTCAACCAGATCTTCTCCAAGGACACAAGGTGGACCTCAGGCAGCATCGTCCGCTTCCTCGAAGTCAACGGCCGCACCTTCGTCGAGCTGATCGGCATCCTCGCCGGCTGCGGCCTGCTCATCGGCGCGTTCTCGATGACCGGGGTGATCTCCAGCCTGGCCGCCGACCTGCTGCGGCTCGCCGGCGACAACGCCTTCCTGCTGCTGGGGATGTGCGCGATCACCAGCCTGATCCTCGGCCTCGGCCTCACCACCACCGCCTGTTACATCTTCCTGGCGATCCTGGTGGCACCGGCGCTCGAGAAGCTCGGGCTGAACCGGATGGCGGTGCACATGTTCATCTTCTATTGGGGTATGCTGTCGTCGATCACGCCACCGGTCGCCATCGCGTCCTTTGCGGCCGCCGGCATCGCCGGATCCCCGGCGATGAAGACGGGCTGGGAATCGATGTGGGTCGGCAGCATCATCTACTTCATTCCGTTCTTCTTCGTGATGAACCCGGCGCTAGTGCTGCAGGGACCGAGCCCGTATCTGGCGGCGCTCGGCCTGCTCGGGCTGGCGGCGCTCGGCACGGTGTGCATCTGCGGCGGCATCCAGGGCTATCAGGTCGGCATCGGCGATCTGCGCCGCGCCGGTGCGCTGGAATGGCCGCTGCGCGTGGCGTTGGTGATCGGCGGCTTCGTGCTGGCCACGCCGGGGGGCGGCATCAATCCGCTGTCACAGGTGCAGATCACCTCGCTCGGTCTGTGCCTGCTGGCGCCGACCTTGCTGATCGCGCTGCTGCTGGTGCGCCGCGGCGACGCACCCAGGCCAATGGCACGTCCGGCGCTGTGACGTGAATGGCGGCGGCTCGGCGGCTTGATGCCGCCCGACCGCCGTCGTTCAAATTTCACTGGACTGGACACCCGCGCTGGTTGAGCATCCTGGCGTTTCAACACCAAGGAGCTTTGCAATGCAGCGTGTATTGGAAGTCACTTCGGTTGATCTCAGCCTGGTCAAGACCAGGCCCCCGCAAATCCACATCGTCACCCATGGAACGGTGCCGACCTCCGGATGGAAGCACCCACGGCTGTCCCCCTGGTTCTACATCCAGCCACCGGCCGACGGCATTCAGGATTTCGACTTCGTCGCCGACGCACCGACCGGCATCGTGCGACCGATGATCACGCCGATCGTCGGCGAGGCGACCATCCCGCGCGACCCCGCCGATTACTGGGGACCCGGCAAGGAGCTATGCGGCGTCCGCATCCACGCCCGCAGCAACACCAAGGAGACGACGTTCGGCGCGACAGAAGAGCTGGCCCAGGCGATCTCGCTGTCTCGCGGCGACGACGATCCGATTCCGTGGCTGATCTTCACCGCAACGACGTCGGAGTGCGACCTGACAGGCAAGGTGCTCCGTATCTATCACACCGGCGATGCGCTCGACACCGGCTATCGGACTGATCGCGGCAATATCGAACTCGATCCGACCACGGAGCGTGTCGTCCGGGTGTGGTGCGGCTGACGTTCCGCGACTATCGAGCAAGGCGGCGGGCGCTGCAGGCGCCCGCTCGCCATTCCAGCGTTCAGCGCGCTGTCTTTTCGAAGAACGGCACCAGTTGCCCGGTGAACTGCGTGAAGCCGGCGCGGACGCGGTCGCCGATCTCAACATCGTGCGCGCCGTGCCCCATCATTAGGAATCCCTCGGCGCAATCGACCAGCACGATCTTGAACGGGACATGCACGCGCGCCTCAGCCGTGGCAGCTCGATGCACCAAAGTCGCGGCGTAGACCACGCCTTCGCCGCTCGCGGCCAGCGTATGCAGATCGTCGCTGCCGCAGGCCGAGCAGAAGTCGCGACGGAAATACTGCACCGCGCCGCAGCGGCCGCAGTGCTGATAGGTGATCGTCGGCTCGCCGCAGGTCCAATCGGGCATCGCCATCTCGCTCATCGCACCCGCTCCAGGATCATGCTGACATGCGACGACAGCACGCCGCCATCGCCGTGCAGCAGCGCCATCGATGCATCGCGCACCTGACGGTCGCCGGCGCGCCCGGTCATCTGCAGATGCGTCTCGACCAAATGCGCCATCACGCCGCCGACGCCGCAATGGCCGTAGGACAACAGGCCGCCATGGGTGTTGAGCGGCATCGCGCCGTCGCGCGAGAAGTATCCGTCACGCGCCCGCGCCGCCGCTTCCCCGCGGCCTGCGAGCCCGAGGTCTTCCAGCAGCATCAACAGCGTGATGGTGAAGCTGTCGTACACCGCGGCGTAACGCATGTCGGACACCGTGACCCCGCTCGCCGCCTTGGCGCGTGCGATCGACTGCTCGGCGCCGGACGGCCCTTCGGCCGGCATCGCCGTGACATGCTGATGGGTGTGCGCCTGGCCGCAGCCGCGCACCTTGATGCTATACGCGGTGGTCGGCTGCGCGCTGATCACCAGCGCGGCGCCACCGTCCGACACCGGGCAGCAGTCGAGCAGCTTCAGCGGCGAGGCGATCGGCTTCGACGCCATCACATCGGCGACACTGATCGGCTCGTGAAACTGCGCGCCGGGATGACTGAGCGCATGGGTCCGCATCAGCACCGCGAGTTCGGCGAGGTCTTCCTCGGTGACCGCATGGTCGTGCATATAGCGCGACGCGACCAGGCCGTAATAGGCCGGGATCGTCGGACCGAGCGGCACTTCGTAGATCGGGTGACCGACCTGGGCCAGCGCTTGCACCGAGGCGTCGCGGCTCTGGCCGGTCAGCCGGTTCTCGCCGCCGACCACCAGGATGTTGTTCGCCGCGCCGCTCTCGACGAGCTGATGCGCCAGCATCGCCATCGCCATGCCGGTGGCGCCGCCGACCTGTACCGCGTGGCAGTAGCTTGGGCGGATGCCGAAATGCTCGGCGAACACCGTCGCCAGCATGATGTGCGGCATCGTGGTCGAATAGCCGCAGAGCAGCCCGTCGATGTCGCCGCGCTTCAGCCCCGCATCCGCAATCGCCGCCTCCGCCGCCTCGCGCATCAGGCCGAGCGTGGTCGAACCGTCGATCTTGCCGAACCGCGTGAGGCCGACGCCGGTGATGTAGCTCATGACGTGGACACCTGTTCTCGGTGCGCATGGCCTCTCAACGTCATTCCGGGGCGTGAGCGCAGCTCACGAACCCGGAATCTCTGTGCGCGACGATCTCGGGATTCCGGGTCTGCGCTGCTGACGCAGCGCATCCCGGAATGACGAACGAGAGACCGATTGTGATCAAGGCGATCAGCATCGCGCCGAGCACAGCGCGCTCCCCTCCCCCTTGCGGGGAGGGGTCGGGGGTGGGGGGCCGCGGGCACTGAGCGTGTGGCAAGAGCCCTCACCCCAGCCCTCTCCCGCAAGCGGGAGAGGGAGAACAGGCGCTGTGCGGGCCCCCCAGCAACGCGATTAAGCAATGCTCCTGCTTGCTTCATCGGCTCAGCTATCCTGCAGCAACTTCAGCGCCCCGCATTCCGCCAGCGCCGCGATCTCGGCGTCGCCATAGCCCGCCTCGCGCAGTACCTCGGCGCCGTGCTCGCCGAGCCGCGGCGCGAAGCGCTGGCGTTCGACCTTGGTGTCCGACCAGGTCGCCGAGACCTTCATGTCGCGGATCGCGCCTTCGCTGGGATGCTGGACGATGGGGAAGAAATCCGTCGCGACCAGATGCGGGTCATGCAGGATGCTTTCGAGATCGTGCATCCGCATCGCCGGTACGTCGGCTTCGTCGAGCAGTGTCACCCACTCCTCCGTGGTCCTGGTCAGGAAGATCCGCGCCAGCTCGGCATAGACCACGTCGATTTTCACCGCGCGCCGGGCGAAGCTGGTGTAGCGGTCGTCCGCCAAAAGATCGTCGCGGCCGACCGCGGTGAGGAAGCTGATCCACTGCTTGTCGTTGTAGACCATCGCGCAGATGTAGCCATCGGCGGTCTGGTAAGGCCGGCGGTCCGGCGACAGATGCCGCGCATAGCCGCCGCGATCGAGCGGCGGCTCATAGGTGAGCCCGCCGAGGTGATCGCCCATCACGAAGCTCGCCATCGTTTCGAACATCGGGATGTCGAGCCGCTGGCCCTTGCCGGTGCGGTCGCGATGGACCAGCGACGCACAGATCGCGCCGACGGCGGTGAGCCCGACGATGCGGTCCACCAGGGCATTCGGCACGTAGCGCGGCGTGCCGTCTCCGACGCGCGCATTCAGCGCCGGCAGCGCGGTGGCGCCCTGGATCAGATCGTCATAGGCCGGCTTGGCCGCATACGGCCCATCCTGGCCGAAGCCGAATACGCCGGCATAGATCAGCCGCGGATTGAGCGGCGCGACATCACCGTAGCCCAGTTTCAGCCGCGCCATCGCCTGCGGGCGGACGTTGTAGACGAGCACGTCAGCGCGCGCGATCAGCCGCAGCGCGGCGGCGCGGCCGGCGTCATGCTTGAGGTCGAGGCAGATGCTGCGCTTGTTGCGGTTGGCGTTGAGAAACACCGGCCCCATGCCGGGATGCCGCGCCGGCCCGATCTGCCGCGTAACGTCACCGTCGGGAGATTCGATCTTGATGACATCGGCGCCGTAATCGCCGAGCATCTGGGTGGCGTAAGGCCCCATCAGCACCGACGTCATGTCGACGATTGTCGTACCCGCCAGTGGTCCCATCGCGGCGCTTCTCTTCCAACTCGCGGCGCTCTGATCGGCACCGTCACGGCGATGTAACGGGACCGGCGCGCCGAGATCAAGCCGCCGCCCGGCATGGCGCCATGCGGGACAAAATCCACGACGCGGAAGGTTTTGACTGCCCTCATTGACCGAACAGCCGCGGCACCGTTGACTTCGCGCCTCACTGGGTCGAGACGAGCGGCGATGACCACCCATCATGAAACCTACACCGCGCCGCCATTCGGCCCGGCGCTGATGCTGAACGCGCTTGCGCCCTCGCGCGGCTGGAATCCGAAAGACGGCTTTCCGGATTTCAGTTTCATCTGGCGCGGCTATCAGATCAGCCCTGCTGCGCTGGCGACCTTGCAGCGCGCTGCGGGCCGCGACGATGCGGCGACCGCGGACCGCCTAATGCTGCTGGCGCCGCATGTCACCGGCTTCCGGCTGACGATGGCGCTGCTGATGTGCCGGGACTGGCCGCTGCCGATCTGGCGTGCGCTGCAGCTCCGCAACCGGCTGATCCGCAGCGGCGAGATCAAGCTCGATGCTGCGTCCGACCTGATCGTGCGGGCGACAGGCTGGCGGGTGCACGACAAGGGCATCGAGCTCGACGTCCTGGCGCAACTGATGCAAGGCGACGATTGCCCGTGGCAGAGCATCACCACATTCTATTATCGCGGCCGCTTCGACGGGCCGGCGAGCCACGGCGCCGACGACGGCGCGCCGATGGCTTCGCCTTCGATCGATCCGTTGCTGCCGCCGCTGACGCAATGGACCGTCGCTGGCGACGAGCGGCTGCGCTGGGCGGCGCTCACCGGCGACTACAATCCGCTGCACCTCGCGGGTATCTACGCCCGCGCCACCGGCTTCGCCGCCGCCTCGGCCCACCCGCAGCGCATCGCCGCGCAATGTCTCGGTCACCTCGCCCCGACACCAGAGCCACCGACGCAGCTCGATCTATGGCTGAAAGGCCCGGTGTATTTCGGCCGCATTGCATCGCTGCGCGAAGCCGCAACCGAAGACGGCACCACCTTCGGCCTCTGGATCAACGGCGACGATCGTCCGGCTATGGTGGGGGTGATGAGCTAACTCCGTCATTGCGAGGAGCGCAGCGACGAAGCAATCCAGCTCAGTGCAGAGAGCTCGATGGCTTCGCGGAGCCTGTCATCGGGCCGCGCTTCGCGCCGACCCGGTGGCTCGCGATAACGGAGGGGGACCTCCAGCATCTTGCGACCTTGGCATTCTCGGACCTATCAGTTCGTCATGCCCGGCCTTGTGCCGGGCATCCACGCCTTTGAATTCGCGATGGCCCGAAGGCGTGGATGGCCGGGACGAGCCCGGCCATGACGAGGAGACTCGGAAGTTGTTGCCGAATTACTTCACGATCTTCCGCAGCTCCGTCTTCAGCACCTTGCCGTAATTATTCTTCGGCAGCGCGTCGAGATAGACGTAGCGCTTGGGCCGCTTGAAGCGGGCGATCGTGGCCAGGCAGTGGGCGTCGAGCGTCGTATCGTCGGCCGCGGCGCCATCGGCGAGCACGACACAGGCGACGACGTTCTCACCCCATTCCGGATCGGCGACGCCGATCGCCGACACTTCGCGCACAGCCGGATGTGTCAGCAGCGCTTCCTCGACCTCACGCGGATAGATGTTGGTGCCGCCGGAGATGATGACGTCCTTGGAGCGGTCCGACAGCGTCAGGAAGCCATCTTCGTCCAGGCGCCCGACATCGCCGGTGCGCAGCCAGCCGTCCTTCAGCGTCTCGGCGTTGGCCTGCGGATTATTCCAATAGCCGAGCATCACCGTTGAGCCCTTGACCTCGATCTCGCCGGTCTCGCCCGGCGGCAGCACCTCGCCATTCGCCCCGGTGATCCGCACCGAGACGACGCTCTGCGCGGTGCCGACCGATGCGAGCCGCTGGAGAAAGCGCGGATGATCGACATCGGCGTGCAGCGCGCGCTTCAGCGAGGTGATCGTCATCGGCGATTCACCCTGGCCGTAGATCTGCACGAAACGCTGGCCCATCACGCTCAGCGCTTCGCGGATGTCGGCGAGATACATCGGACCGCCGCCATAGACGATGGTGCGCAGCCCCTCGCCGGTTTCGCCGCGACGCTTGGCGGCTTCGACCAGCCGCTTGATCATGGTGGGAGCGGCGAACATCGCGACGTTGCCGAGCTGCTTGCCGAGGCTCAGCACCTCGTCCGGATCGAACCCGCCGGACTCCGGCACGACATGCCGCGCACCGAACCGGACGTGGATCATGTTGTAGAGCCCAGCGCCGTGCGAGATCGGCGCGGCATACAGCGCCGCATCCTCCGGCGTCACCGCGTCGACGTCGGCCAGATAACTCAGCGACATCGCCACGAGATTGCCGTGGCTGAGCATCACTCCCTTGGGCCGGCCGGTGGTGCCGGAGGTGTAGAACAGCCAGGCGAGATCGTCCGTATCGCGGGCGACCGGCGCTGTGAAACCGTCTCCGCTGCGTGCGCGGTTGTAATGCTCGCTATCGATCGCCATCACCGCCAGATCGGGCGGCAGATCGGCCGACGCCTCATCGAAGGTGCCGGCGGTGTCCTGACAGATCAGCGCTAAACTGGCGCCGGCGTTGCTGCAGATCCACGCCGCTTCCTTGCCGTGCAGCTTGGCGTTGATCGGGATCGCCACCGCGCCGGCCCACCAGATGCCGTACAGCGCTTCGAGATAGCGCGTGCAATTATGCGCGAACAACGCGACGCGATCGCCGGGCGCGATGCCGTAATCGCGCGCCAGCGCCGCGCCGAACGATGCCGCACGCGACGCGAACGTCGCGTAATCGGCATCGACCGTGGTGCCCGTCAGCAGCGCCGGAGCGCCCGGCCGTAGCCGGGCGCTCGCAGCAAGCCATTCCGCCAGATTCATCCACCGCCCCCCGGCTGTCGGTTACTTGGCCGGTTCGAGCACCGACACGTAATTGGCGACCGCCGCGCCGCCCATATTGAAGATGCCCGCGAGCTTAGCATCCTTGATCTGCATGCCTTCCGGCGCCTGGCCAAGCAGCTGCATCGCGCTCAGCACATGCATCGACACGCCGGTCGCGCCGATCGGATGGCCCTTTGCCTTGAGGCCGCCCGACGGATTGATCGGCAGCTTGCCGTCCTTCTGCGTCCAGCCTTCCTTGATGGCGCGGGCGCCCTGCCCCTTCGGCGTCAGGCCCATCGCTTCGTATTCGATCAGCTCGGCGATGGTGAAGCAATCGTGGGTCTCGACGAACGACAGATCGTTCAGCGTGACGCCGGCCTGCTCCAGCGCGCGCTGCCAGGCGACGGTGCAGCCTTCGAACTGCAGGATGTCGCGCTTGGACATCGGCAGAAAGTCCTGCGCATGGGCGCGGGCGCGGATGTTGACCGCCTTGCCCATCGCCTTGGCATTCTCAGCCGAGGTCAGCACCAGCGCCGCGGCGCCGTCCGAGACCAGCGAACAGTCGGTGCGCTTCAAAGGACCGGCGACGAACGGATTCTTCTCGCCTTCGGCGCGGCAGAACTCGAAGCCGAAATCCTTGCGCATCTGCGCATAGGGGTTGGCGACGCCGTTGTGGTGGTTCTTGGCGGCGATCATCGCCAGCGCATCGGACTGGTCGCCGTATCTCTGGAAGTACTTCTGAGCGATGATGCCGAACACACCGGCGAACCCGGCGGGCGTGTCACCGTCCTCCGGCAAATACGAGGCGCGCAGCAGGTTCTTGCCGATCTCCGGCCCCGGGGTGCGGGTCATCTGCTCGACGCCGACCACCAGCACGATCTTTGCGGCCCCCGCTTCGATCGCGCGGATGCCCTGATGCACGGCGGCCGAACCGGTGGCGCAGGCGTTCTCGACCCGGGTCGCCGGCTTGAAGCGCAGCGCCGGATCGGCCTGCAACACCAGCGCGGCAGTGAAGTCCTGCGGCGAGAAGCCGGCGTTGAAATGCCCGAGCACGATCTCGTCGACATCCGACGCGGCGATCCCGGCGTCGGCGATCGCCTCGGTGGCGACACGGACGATCATGCTTTCCACGGTTTCGGCGTCGAACTTGCCGAACGGCATATGGGCCCATCCAACGATGCTGGCAGTCATGGCGTTTTCTCCTCGAAGGTCGATGAAACTCGAACTCGCATTTATTATAGGATGACCATCAGATAAAGACATCCCCGCTCACGGCATGGTGGCCGGGCGAATGCGGAACCGCTGCCGCCATTCGCGACCCCGCCCGCCTTGCCCGGCTCGACCCGCCTGCGGGGCCGAAGCCCCCTTCGGCGCGGCGAAGGCCCGGGCCTCCATCACGCGAACAAAGCTGGGTCGCCGGGTCAAGCCCGGCGATGACGTGTGCATTGGTCAGGCCACGAACTTGCCGTCCAATTCGTCCTCAATGTGGATGCGGATGATGTCGTCGAAGGTCTTTTCCGCGGTGGTGAAGCCGAGCTTCAAGGCGCGGTCGGTCGAGAAGTTGCGCGGCCAGCCGGCGACGATGCCGATGATGGTCGGATCGGGCTCGCGCTTGATCCTTTCAACCACGGCCTTGCCGGCAACCCGCTCCAATGCGGCAATCTGCTCGCCGACCGTGGCGGGCAGCCCGGGCATCGACAGGCTGCGGCGCGGCCCCATCGCGGCGGTGTCTATGGTGGCGGCGTGGATCAGGAAGCCGACCGCCGAACGCGGCGAAGCGTGCCAATGCATCACCTCGTCCGACACCGGCAGCACGGCCTCCTCGCCATTCAGCGGCTCGCGGATGATGTTGGAGAAGAAGCCGGACGCGGCCTTGTTCGGCTTGCCGGGGCGGACGCAGATCGTCGGCAGGCGGATGCCGACGCCGTCGAAGAAGCCCTTGCGGGTGTAGTCGGCGATCAGAAGTTCGCAGATCGCCTTCTGGGTGCCGTAGCTGGTCAGCGGCGCCGACAGGAATTCGTCACCGATCTTATCCGGGAACGGCGCGCCGAACACCGCGATCGACGAGGTGAACACCAGCCGCGGATGATAGTCGTCGCCCTCGGCGCGGATCGCATCGATCAGATGCTTGGTGCCGTCGAGATTGATGCGGTAGCCCTTGTCGAAATCCGCCTCGGCTTCGCCCGAGACGATGGCCGCCAGATGGAAGATCACCTCCGGCCGATGCGCCACCAGCGCCGCCGCCTGACCGGGCTCGGCGAGGTCGCTGGTCACAGTGGTCATCGCGATCGACGCGTGCGGCGGCCGCATCGGCGCCACCACGTCCTGCAGCGTCATGCGGGTGATCTCGCGGCTGCCGAGCCGCCCGTCCGCCAGCAGCCGGTCGGTGAGCTTGCGCCCGACCATGCCGGCGGCGCCAAGGATCAGAATGTGCAAGGAACGTCCCCTCTCAATTGTCATTCCGGGATGGTCGTCAGTCGGCGAAGCCGGCTGGCGGCCAGGCCCGGAATCCATACTCCCTGCAGGGGTTATGGATTCCGGGCTCGCGCTTCGCGCGCCCCGGAATGACGAACTTGAATGTGGTCGGAAGTCAACCCGCGCTGATGGGCCTTCTACTCCTTCACCGCCCCGGTCATCGCCGACACGTAATGTTCGACGAAGAAGGCGTAGAGGATGACCAGCGGCAGCGAGCCGACCAGGGCGCCGGCCATCAGCGAGCCCCATTTGTAGATGTCGCCGTCGACGAACTCATTGACGATCGCCACCGGCACGGTCTTGTTCGGCGTCGATTGCAGGAAGGTCAGCGCGTAGATGAATTCGTTCCAGCACAGCGTGAAGCAGAAGATGAAGGCCGAGATCAGCCCGGGGATCGCCAGCGGAATGATGATCTTGACCAGGATCTGCCAGCGCGAGGCACCATCGATCAGTGCGCATTCCTCCAGCTCGAACGGGATGGTCTTGAAATAGCCCATCAGCAGCCAGGTCGAAAACGGGATCAGTAGCGTCGGATACACCAGGATCAGCGACAGCGGAGAGTCGAACAACCCATAGGCCTGGATCACCGAAGCGAGCGGGATGAACAGGATCGACGGCGGCACCAGATAGGCGAGAAAGATCAGGCCGCCGACGGTGTCGGCGCCGCGAAACCGCAGCCGGGTGATGGCGTAGGCGGCAAGGACCGACGCGACGATCGACAGGATCGTCGCGCAGGTCGCAACGAACATCGTGTTCCACAGCCAGCGCGGATACTGCGTCTCGAACAGCAGCTTCTCGATGTGCTTGAAGGTCGGATGCACCACCCAGAACGGGTTGTAGGTGTCCATGTCGATGAGCTGCGCGTCCGGTTTGATCGCCGTCAGCGCCATCCAGTAGAACGGGAACAGCAGCACCACCAGGATGATGAACAGCGGCAGATACAGCGTCACCAGCCGGCGCGGCAGCGACTCCAGATAGCTCATGCCCTCGCTGTCGTCGCTCTGCGCCACCGTGGCGGCGGCTTTGACGGCGAGACGGGGATCTGACGCAGTGGTCTCAGTCATTGTCTGATCCTTGCTGCCACTTGCGGCGCTGCATGCCGAACCACGAGATCGCGATCGCCGCAAGCAGGAACGGGATCATCGCAGTGGCGATCGCCGCCCCCTCCCCGAGCCGCCCCGATAGAATGCCGCGCTGATAGCTCAGCGTGGCCATCAGATGCGTGGCGTTGACCGGGCCGCCGCGGGTCAGCGCCCAGATCAGTTGGAAATCCGTAAAAGTGAACAGCACCGAGAACGTCATTACCACTGCGATGATCGGGGTGAGCAGCGGATAGGTGATGTAGCGAAAGCGCTGCCAGCTCGTCGCGCCGTCGAGCGTCGCCGCCTCGTAGAGCGACGGCGACACTGTCTGCAGCCCGGCGAGCAGCGTGATCGCCACGAACGGCACGCCGCGCCAGATGTTAGCGAAGATCACGCTGGCCCGCGCCCAATTGGCGTCACCGAGGAAATTGATGTTCTGGTCGATCACCCCGAGCTTGATCAGCGACCAGGAGATGATCGAAAACTGCGAGTCGTAGATCCACCAGAACGCGATCGCCGACAGCACCGTCGGCACGATGAACGGCACCAGCACTGCGGCGCGGATGATCGCCTTGAACGGCATGTGGCGGTTGAGCAGCAGCGCCAGATACAGGCCGACGGCGAATTTGATCGCGCTGGCGACCACCGTGTAGAGGATGGTGTTAAACACCGAAAGCCAGAAGATGCTGTCGTCCCACAGCCACTGGTAGTTCTCGACGCCGACGAACACCCCGTCGCGGCCGATCCGCGCGTCGGTGAAGCTCATCCACACCCCGAGAAACAGCGGATAGGCCAAGAACAGGATCAAGAACGCCGCCGCCGGCAGCATGAACCACAGCGCGATGAAGTTGCGGCTGGTGCGAAGGCGTTGCCAGGCGGAGGGGCCGGAGTGAACCTGCTCGCGGATCTGAAGTGTGGTCATGCTAACTCCGTCCGGCCGCCTGCGGGCCGAGTGAAGGTCTCACTCCCCTCACGTTCGTCATTCCGGGGCGCGCGAAGCGCGAGCCCGGAATCCATAACCACCGCCGAGAGTATGGATTCCGGGTTCGCGCCAAGTGGCGCGCCCCGGAATGACGAACGTGAGGCTCCCATTGGTGGCGCCTTTGTCGGCTGAGAAGGGTCGGCGCATGTCACCAACCCTTCTCTTCCCTGTTACGCCCGGAAGATCCGCTTCGCCGCGCGTTCGGCGCTGCTCATCGCGGTCTTCACGTCTTCGCGGCCGGTGCAGTAGTTGGCGAACATGTCGACCACGACGAAGTCGGCGATCGCTGCGGCGGCGTTCTCGCCCATCTGGCCGTTGCCGGCCGGCGTGTTGGCGGTGCGGGCGACGTCGCGATACGGCGTGTTCTTGGGGTCCGCCGTCCAGATCGGGTTGTTCTCGTAGTCGAGCAGGAACGGCGACAGATAGCCCTGCGCCGCTTCGACCCACGGGTTGAACTGCGCCGGCTCCATCATGAACGCAGAGAACGCCTTGCAGGTGTTCGGGAACTTGGTGAAGTTGTAGATCAGGATCGGGAAGCCGAGATGCAGCTCGCGGGTCTTGCCGTTGAGCCCGGCGGGCAGATGGGCATGGTTGATGTCCTCGGCCATCTCCTTGTTGTCCTTCTTCGCCGCCACGTAGATCGAGATGCCGTTGACGGTGAGGTAGAGCTGACCGGCCAGAAATGCCTTGTTGTTGGAGGCGTCGTTCCACGACGCGGTGCCGGGGATGAAGTTCTCGTAAAGTCCCTTGACGTAGTCCAGCGCCTTGGCAGTCTCCGGCGAGTTGATGACGACCTTGTTGTCCTTGTCGATCAGATTGCCACCGTGCGCCCACAGCGCCCAATGGAGCCAGCCATTGGCGTCGCCCGAGGCGTGGCCGAGCGCCATCCCGGCGGGCGTGCCGTTCTTGTTCAAGCCCTTCACCAGATCGGAAAAGCCGCCGAGATCGTTCGGGAAGGTCTTGTGGCCGGCCTTCTCGGCCGCGCTGATGCGATAGTTGACGAGGCCGCCGGTGGCTGCGACCGGAAGACCGATCCACTTGCCCTGATACATCCCGTAGGCTTTGCCGGACTCGCTCCAGCCGCCGCACTTCTTGCCGAGATAATCGGCGACGTCGCTGACGTCGGTGCACTTGTTGGGGAACAGGAACGGCAGCGAATACAGGCCCCACACCATGTCGAGCCCCTGCCCGGTATTGGCCGCGACCGACGCTTTCGGCTGGATGTCGTCGTAGGATTCGTTGGAGACGTTGATGGTGACGTTGTTGGCCTTCTGGAAGGCATCGACGATCTTCATGAAGGCGACGTCTTCGGCTTCGACGAACCGCTTCCAGCGCAACAGATTGATCTTGGCGCCCGGTTCGGGCTTCCACGGCGAGGCCTGCGCCCAGGCCTTGGCGTAACCAAGCAACTGGTCGGCGGACATCGTCGCTGCCGTGGCCAACGTGATCGCGCCACCCTTCAACAACGTGCGGCGATCGAGGGTAAAGTCCGTCATCTGTCGTTCACTCCCTATGTTCCGCTTTGTGCATTGGTTCGTTGATCGACCAATTCTCGTTTTCGTCTCTGACGCTCTAGATCCGCCGGCCGCTCTCCTTGTCGAACAGATGCGCGACGTCGGCGCGCGGCTGCAGATGGATCAGATCGCCGGGCGCCACCGGATGCCGCTCGCGAAACACCGCGATCAGTTCCTGGTCGCCGACGCGCGCCACGATCTGGGTTTCCGATCCGGTCGGCTCGACCACGACCACCTCGGCCTCGATGCCGGTATCGGCAAAGGCGAGATGTTCGGGCCGGATGCCATAGCTCACCGGCCGGCCGTTGCCGCCTGCCGGCGCATCGCCGATCGGCAGCTTGGCGCCGCTGGCGGTCTCGACGTAAGGCTGCCCGCCATTCACCTTCAGTGTGCCGTCGAGAAAATTCATCGCCGGCGAGCCGATGAAGCCGGCGACGAATTTGTTGTCCGGCCGGTCGTACAGGTCGAGCGGCGCACCGATCTGCTCGACAATGCCGTCCTGCATCACCACGATCTTGTCGGCCATCGTCATCGCCTCGATCTGGTCGTGGGTGACGTAGACCGTGGTGGTCTTCAGCCGCTGGTGCAGCTCCTTGATCTCGGTGCGCATCGCCACCCGCAGCTTGGCGTCGAGATTGGACAGCGGCTCGTCGAACAGAAACACCTGCGGATCGCGCACGATCGCCCGCCCCATCGCGACCCGCTGGCGCTGACCGCCCGAGAGCTGGCGCGGAAAACGGTCGAGCAGCTTGCCGAGATCGAGGATATCAGCGGCCCGGCTTACTTTGCTCTCGATGGCGGCCTGATCGGCGCCGCGCAGCTTCAGCGAGAATCCCATGTTCTGGGCGACGGTCATGTGCGGATACAGCGCGTAGTTCTGGAACACCATCGCGATGTCCCGCTCTTTCGGCTGCACGTCGTTGACGACACGCTCGCCGATCGAGATCGTTCCCGCGGTGATTTTCTCCAGTCCGGCAAGCATCCGCAGCAAAGTGGATTTGCCGCAGCCCGATGGGCCGACCAGAACGACGAACTCACCATCCTCGATGGGAACAGTCACGCCGTGCAACACTTCGAAGCCGCCGAAAGATTTACGCACGTCGTGAATCTGCACCGACGCCATCCAGCACCTCCCGATGTCCCACCTTTTGATGCGGTCGTTGCCGCAAGCGTGACTTTTTGTTGGCGCAACTCTTAGCAGAATATTTCGCGCCTGTCGCGCTCGCAAATTACTCCGGTGTGATCGCACTACGCCGATTGCGTAGCGCAGTGCGACATGCGAGCATGCGCGCCGTTCCATGCTCAGCAAAGGCGCTCAAAACATCCGCTGCAAGGATGTGTGCAGTGCGGGAGAGACGATGACGAAGCACGATGCCGGCGCCCCCCGGCGCAAACTCCGCTCCAGCGAGTGGTTCAACGATCCGCACAATCCCGGAATGACCGCTCTGTATCTCGAGCGCTACCTGAACTACGGGCTGACCCGCGCGGAGCTGCAATCCGGCAAGCCGATCATCGGAATCGCCCAGACCGGCAACGACCTGTCGCCGTGTAACCGGCATCATCTCGATCTGGCGCATCGCGTGCGCGAAGGCATTCGCGCCGCCGGCGGCATCGCGATGGAATTCCCGGTGCATCCGATCCAGGAGACCGGCAAGCGACCGACCGCGGCGCTCGATCGCAACCTCGCTTATCTCGGCCTGGTCGAAGTGCTGTTCGGCTATCCGCTCGACGGCGTGGTGCTGACCACCGGCTGCGACAAGACTACGCCGGCCTGCCTGATGGCGGCCGCGACGGTGAACATTCCGGCGATCGTGCTGTCGGGCGGACCGATGCTCAACGGCTGGCACAATGGCGAGCGCACCGGCTCCGGCACGGTGGTGTGGAAGTCGCGCGAGCGGCTGGCCGCCGGCGAAATCGACTACGAGCAGTTCATGGAGATCGTGGCCTCCTCGGCGCCCTCGGTCGGGCACTGCAACACTATGGGGACCGCCTCGACGATGAACTCGCTGGCCGAAGCGCTCGGCATGTCACTGCCCGGCTGCGCCGCGATCCCGGCGCCGTATCGCGAACGCGGCCAGATCGCCTACGAGACCGGCGTCCGCGCGGTCGAGATGGTGTGGGAGGATCTGAAGCCGTCCGACATCCTGACGCGCAAGGCGTTCGAGAACGCCATCGTGGTCAATTCGGCGATCGGCGGCTCGACCAACGCACCGATCCATCTCAACGCGCTGGCCCGCCACGTCGGCGTCGAGCTGTCGATCGACGATTGGCAGAGCGTCGGCCACGCCATTCCGCTGCTGGTCAATCTGCAGCCGGCGGGTTTCTACCTCGGCGAAGAGTATCACCGCGCCGGCGGCGTGCCGGCCGTCGTCCGCGAATTGATGAAGCACGGCAAGATCCACCAGGACGCCGTCACCGCGAACGGCAGGACAATGGGCGAGAATTGCGCCACCGCCGCCCTGCCCGACGGCGACGTGATCCGCTCCTACGACAAGCCGCTGGTCTCCGACGCAGGATTTCTCGTACTGCGCGGCAATCTGTTCGACTCCGCGATCATGAAGACCAGCGTGATCAGCAAGGAATTCCGCGACCGCTACCTGTCGAACCAGAAGGACCCGAACGCGTTCGAGGGCCGCGCCATCGTGTTCGAGGGACCGGAGGATTATCACCACCGGATCGAGGATCCGGCGCTCGACATCGACGAGCAATGCATCCTGTTCGTGCGCGGCACTGGGCCGATCGGCTATCCGGGCGGCGCCGAGGTGGTCAACATGCAGCCGCCGGCGGCGCTGATCAAACGCGGCATCCACTCCCTGCCGTGCATCGGCGACGGCCGCCAGTCCGGCACGTCGGGCTCGCCGTCGATCCTCAACGCGACACCGGAAGCCGCCGCCAACGGCGGGCTGGCACTGCTGAAAACCGGCGACCGCGTCCGCATCGACCTCAACAAGGGCAGTGCCGACATCCTGATCTCGGACGAGGAGCTGAAGCAGCGCCGCGCCGACCTGATGGCCCACGGCGGCTTCGCCTATCCGAAACACCAGACGCCGTGGCAGGAGCTGTATCGCTCGACCGTCGGCCAGCAAGCCACCGGCGCATGCATGGAGTTCGCCACCCGCTACCAAAACATCGCCGGCGCGGTCGGCGTGGCGCGGCATAATCATTGATGAGGGCGACGCACGACAAATCATTTGCAACGTCATTCCGGGGCGCGCGCAAAGCGCGCGAACCCGGAATCTCGATGTGCTCTGAACTTCTGGATTCCGGGTCTGCGCCCTGCGGGCGCATCCCGGAATGACAACCAAGAGAGCTACGCGAACTAACGAGGGGAAAACATGACCGACCGACTGCAAGGCAAGCGTGCGTTCGTCACGGCAGCGGCGGCGGGGATCGGGCGGGCGTCGGCGATCGCGTTTGCGCGCGAGGGCGCCGAGGTGTTCGCCACCGACATCGATGAGGCGGGGCTCGCCTCGCTTGCGGACCATGGTGTCACCCGCACCGCAAAGCTCGATGTCCGTGACACTGCCGCGGTGGAAGCGATCGCCGCAGAGGCCGGCACCGTCGACATCCTGCTCAACGCCGCCGGCTTTGTCCATCACGGCACGGTGCTCGACTGCTCGGATACCGATTGGGACTTCTCGTTCGACCTCAACGTCAAATCGATGCACCGCACCATCCGCGCCTTCCTGCCCGCGATGCTGGAAGCCGGCGGCGGCTCGATCGTCAACATCTCGTCGGCCGCCGGCGTGTTCAAGGCAGCGCCGAACCGCTACGTCTATGGGGCCACCAAAGCAGCCGTCGCGGCGCTGACCCGCGCGGTCGCGGTGGATTTCATCACCCGCGGCATCCGTTGCAACGCGATCTGCCCGGGTACGATCGAAACGCCCTCGATGCTCGGCCGCGCCGCGGCGCTGGGGCCGCAGGGCCGCGAGACGTTCGTGTCGCGCCAGCCGATGGGCCGTCTCGGCAACGCCGAGGAGATTGCCGCACTGGCGGTGTACCTCGCCTCGGATGAAAGCGCCTTCACCACCGGCGTCGCACACGTCATCGATGGCGGCTGGACGTTGTGAGTCCTTTCACTGGGATGGAAGATCGTCATTGCGAGGAGCGAAGCGACGAAGCAATCCAGTTCAGTGCTCGTAGTCCTGGATTGCTTCGCTTCGCTCGCAATGACGGAGTTGCCGAATAGGATCAGAGGACACAGCAGCCATGAACACCATCGACCTCAACCACCGCTGCGCCGTGGTGACCGGCGGAGCGCAGGGCATCGGGCGGGCGATTGCGGAGCGGTTCGTCGCATCGGGTGCCAAGGTCGCGTTGTGGGACCACGATGTCGCGCTGGCCGAGCGCACCGCCAAGGAGATCGGCGACGACGTGACTATCGCTGTCGCGGTCGACGTCACCGATCCGGCTGCGGTCGATCGAGCACGCGATGCAACGCTGCAGGCGTTCGGCAAGATCGACATCCTGGTCAACAATGCCGGGATCGCCGGCGTCAACAAGACGGTGTGGGACACCGACTACGCCGAGTGGCAGCGGGTGCTGAAGCTCAATCTCGACGGACCGTTCCTGTGTTGCAGATCGGTGGTGCCGGCGATGATCGCGCATAAATACGGCCGCATCGTCAACATCGCCTCGATCGCCGGTAAGGAAGGCAACCCCAACGCCGCGCACTACTCGGCCTCGAAGGCCGGCGTGATCGCGCTGACCAAATCGCTCGGCAAGGAGCTGGCGTCCTACGACATCGCCGTCAACGCTGTGACGCCGGCCGCGGCGCGGACCGCGATCTTCGACCAGATGACGCAACAGCATATCGACTTCATGCTGTCGAAGATTCCGAAGGGCCGCTTCGTGCTGGTCGAAGAAGTCGCCGCGCTGGTGGCGTGGCTGGCATCCGAAGACTGCGCGTTCTCGACCGGCGCGGTGTTCGACATCTCCGGCGGGCGCGCGACGTATTGAGCGGCGCACTTACCCCAACACGTCATTCCGGGGCGCGCGTAGCGCGAACACGGAATCCAGAGATGTTCTGCGTGCCGCACGAAAGCCTCGCTTCGAGTGCGAACGACTCTCCCCATGTCATCCCCGCGCAGGCGGGGATCCAGTATCCCGGGGCATCGATGAAAATAACGAAGGGCTCTACAATACTGGTTCGCCCGCCTGCGCGGGCGATGACGGTCGTTGTTGATGACGGTCGTTGGTCATTGCCCGCATCAGATTCCGGGTCCGCGAGCTTACGCTCGCGCCCCGGAATGACGGCGCTGAGGACGCGGTCCCCTAACCCTTCCCCTTGGTCCGGAAGATCACCGGCAGGCTGAAGGTCAGGCCTTCGTCGGCGACCAGCGGCGGGGGTGCCGGGACGGGGTCGGAGCGCTTGATCATGTCGAGGGCGGCCTGATCGAACGCCGCGTCGCCGGAGCCCTCGACGATCTTCATCGACAGCACATGACCGAGCCGGTCGAGTTCGAAGCCGACCACGATCCGCACGTTCTTCTGCGCGGCATCCTTCGGGTAGCGCTTGTGCTTGTCGAGATACGCCACCAGCTCCTTCTGCCAAGTGGCGCGGATGCGGGCGGCGGCCTTGCCGACGCCCTGCGCCGGCGCGACCGAGCGCGGACCTTCCTTGGCGGACTCGTTGCTGGGCATCGCCGTGGCTTCGGCGGCGACCGACTCGGTCGAGGCCTGCTGCTGTTGCTGAGCCTTTTCCTTCTGCTCCTCGTCGACCTTCTTCGGCGTCTCGGTGGTGACGACGCGGTCCGGCTCCTCGGTCTCCTGCGGCGTGTCCTTCGGGAGGTCGGAGTCCTTGACCTCGGCCTTCTGCTCGTTGAGCGCCGGCGACGCCATCGACGCCTCGGTGTCCGGCCCCGGCGGCAGATCGGACGCCTCGATCTTCGGCGACATCATCTCGACGCCGACCTCGATCGCCGGCGCGCCGAGCGCGTCGTCGTCGGCCTCCTCCGGCATGCTGACCAGGGCCAGCGCCGCGCCGCCGACGTGCAGCGCCACGGCGCCGACGGCGGCCATCAGCCACAGCCGATACGAACCATTGCGATCGAAATAACTGTCTGACATCTCGTCAATATCTTATCGGAACCAGATCTGATCGGAACCAGGCTTCCCGGTCGTGACGAGCGAAGCGAAGCAATCCTGCCGCGCCCCACCCGGAATGTGGAGTCGTCTCGGCCGCTCGCCGCACCGGCGTTCAATTGCCGTCCGGTTTGGCGCCCGGCACCGCTTCCAGCGCAACCAGCTTGATCTTGGCGTAGCCGCCGGACCGCAGCATCTCCAGCACCTCCATCAGCTCGCCGTAAGGCACGGCGCGATCGGCGCGCAGGAAGATAAAGCGGTCCTTGGTCATGTCCGGCATCGTGTCCAGCGTCTTGACCAGATCGACGCGTTTGACCTGGTTTTCACCGATCGCCACCGCGAGGTCGGACTTGATGCTGACGTAGGTCGGCTTGTCCGGCCGCTTCTGCGGCGTGGCGCTCGAGGTCGGCAGGCTGACCGGAAGGTCGACCGTCGACAGCGGTGCCGCCACCATGAAGATGATCAGCAGCACCAGCATCACGTCGATGAACGGCGTGACGTTGATCTCGTGGGTCTCGTCGAAATCGTCGTCGAGATCGTCGGAATTGCCGAGCGAAACAGCCATCTCTCACTCCGCCGCGCGAGCGCGATGCGCGCTGCCATGGCTGCGATCGAGATCGCGCGACAGCAGACGGCCCGCGGCGCCGGAGGCCCGCGCGACCAGTTCGAGATAGACTTTGATCTCGCGCGAGAAGTGATTGTAGATGATCACCGCCGGGATCGCGGCGACCAGACCGATCGCGGTCGCGAGCAGCGCTTCGGCGATGCCGGGCGCGACCACCGCAAGGTTGGTGGTCTGCGACTTCGAAATGCCGATGAAGCTATTCATGATGCCCCACACCGTGCCGAACAGGCCGATGAACGGTGCGGTGGCGCCGATGGTGGCGAGGAAGCCCATGCCGCGGCGCATATGCCGCCCCTCGGCGCGAACATATTCGCTGAACGACGACGCGGCACGCTCCTTGATGCCCTCGTCGCTCGCCAGACCGGCCGACAGCTTCGCCTCGCGCAGCGCGGCGCTCAGCAGCATCGACAGCACGCTGTGCTTGTCGCCCAGCGCCATCTGCGCTTCTGCCAGCGAACGTGACTCTGCGATCTGCTTGAGCGAGCGGCGCAGCCGGAACCGGGTGCGCCCGAGCTCGATCTTCTTGGCGATGAAGATCGTCCAGGTGATCACCGACGATACAGCCAAGCCGATCATGACGATTTTGACGATGATGTCCGCGTTCAGGAACATCGTCCAGGGCGACAGTTCCGACAGGCCGGGCGACACGCTGCCGGACGGATGTCCCGCTTCGGACAGCGCTTGGGTCGCCACCGGTGCGGGCGAAGCAGCTGCAGGCGCAGCGGTCACCGCCGGCGCCTCCATCGGAGCGGGTGCAGGTGCCGTGACCGCAGGCGTCGGCTGCGACGGTGCGACCGTGCCCGGCGACGGTGCCGTGGCGCTCGGCGTCGCCGCACCGGGCGCCTGCTGCGCCAGCAAGGGGGTCGGCGGCGCCAGCAGCGCCAATGCGATTACGGCAACGCCGATCGATCGGAAGTTCAACATCGTCATACTTCGGCCCAGTAGCGGATGAGGTTGTGATAAATACCGGTCAATTTGACCGTTTCAGGGTCATCGCGTCCCAGCCGCTCGACCAATGCCTGAATGGCGGTGTCGAGATCGTAGATCATGCTGCGCGCCTGCGCGTCACGTATCATGCTCTGCAGCCAGAAGAAAGACGCCACCCGTGCACCGCGCGTGACCGGAGTCACCATGTGCAGGCTGGTGGACGGGTACAATACGGCATCGCCCGCAGACAGTTTGACTTCGTGCGAGCCGTAAGTGTCTTCGATCACCAGTTCGCCGCCATCGTATTCGTCAGGCTCTGCCAGAAACAAAGTGATCGAAAGATCGGTGCGAATGCGCAACCCGGTGAGGTGGTCGCCGCGCACTGCGTTGTCGACGTGGATACCGAAATGATGCCCACTGGAGGCCGCATAGCGGTTGAACAGCGGCGGAAAGATCTGCAGCGGCACCGCGGCCGCTACGAATTTCGGGTTCACCGTCAGCGCCGACACGATCCGCCGCCCGAGCGCACGCGCCAGCTCGCTGTCCGGCGGCAATTGCTCGTTGCACTTGACCATCGCCGACTGCGCGCCGGCGGTGGAGCGACCGTCTTCCCACTCGGCTGCGTCCATCAGGCGACGGAATTCCGCCACCTCAGACTTGGACAAAACCTCGGGTATGCAGACCAGCATGGCCGCTCCAATTCCCGCGACGCGCTTACAGCGCGCCGCGTAGCGTCAGCCAGACCGAACGGCCCGGCGCAATGAACACGAACGGCGAGTTCGAACGATAGAACGCGTCGTAATAAGTGGTGTTGAAGATGTTGTTGACCGACAACTTGGCGGTCATGTGTCTGTCGACTTTGAATTCGACAAAACTGTCGAACCGCCAATGCTCCGGCAGCACATTGCCGTTGATCGCCGCGAAGGTGCCGCCGTAGATCTTGGAGGCGTACACCGCCTGCCCGCCGACTTCCCAGTGGTCGTCGAACTTGTACTTGGTCAGCAGGTTGAACGACTGATGCGCGATGTTGGCGAGCTGCGCGCCGACTGAATTCGGATCGATCGACTGCAGGACCTTGCTTTCCATCAGCACCAGACCGCCGAACACGCTCCAGCGATCGGTGATCTTGCCGGCGGCCTCGAGATCGATACCGCGGACGCGATAGACACCGGTCGACAGGATGTTGCTGCCGACGGTCTCGCGGGCGTTCGACTTCTGGGTTTCGAACAGCGACGCAGTCAGCAGCAGCCGGCGGTCGAACAGCTCCCATTTGGTGCCGACTTCCGCCGCCTTGTTCATTTCCGGCGGCAACGCCTGGAAGGTGGTGTTGTTGACGACGAGGCCGCCATAGGCGGTGCCCGAGGCGTCGAGTTCGGCGCCGACCGGGTTGGTCGACGTCGCATAGGCGGCGTACAGGCTGGCGTAAGGCAGCGGCTTCACCACCGCGCCGAGATTGTAGTTCCACATTCCCGACTGAACGCCGGTCGAGGCCGAGCGGTTCTCGCCCTTGATGTCGTAATCGTCGTAGCGCACGCCGCCGTTGAGGATGACGACGTCGTTCCAATTCGCTGTCTCGATCAGATAGGTCGATTTGGTGTCGACAGTGATGTAGGTCGGATTGTAGGAGCGCTGCGGCTGCGTCGCGAAGTCGAGCGTATTCGGCGGGTTGAGCAGCGGCACGATCACGCGGTTGCCGGTCTGGAAGCCGGCGAGTTCGGCGGTGAGCCCCGCATAGGTGTCGCGCATCACGCTTTCACGCGAGATCTCGGCACCACCCACCAAGGTGTGCTTCACGCCGCCGACGTCGAACTTGTAGGTCAGGTCGGTCTGGTTGGCGAGCACATCGGTGGTCTGATAGCGGCTCTGCGACGCGAGCGAGACCGTGGTGGCGGTCGGGTTGCTCGGCAGCGTGCCGATGTAGTCGAGCACCGAATGCGCGGCGCGCGAGCGGTTGGTCAGCGTCAGGTCCGGCGTGATCGCGAACTCGCCGGTGACCGTGCCGAAATCCTGCTTGGCCTTCTGGAAGTCGCGATTGACGAAGCCGTAATAGGTCTCGCGCGGCACGTTGACGTCGGTCGATGGCCGGCGCAGCGCGGTGTTGTAGGGCACGCCGAAATCCGGCAGGCCGTCGAGATCGGTGTGGACGTAGTTCGCGGTGACCTTGATCGCGTCGGTCGGCGTCCACTTCACCGCGGCGAGCGTGCCCCAGCGGTCGTCGGTGACGAAGTTGCGGCCGGCGACCTTGGCGTCCTGGTACAGGCCGTCGACCCGCACCGCCAGCGTCGGACTCAGGACCTGGTTGACGTCGACGGTGACGCGCTTGGTGGCGTCGCTGCCGAAGGTGGTCTCGGCCTTGGTGAAGTTACCTGCGGTGGTCGCCTGCTTGGTGACGATGTTGATGGCACCGCCGGCGGTGCCGCGGCCGGTCATGGTCGAGGCCGGACCGCGCAAAATCTCGACCTGCTCGGTGAAGAAGTTCTCGCGGATCGAGATCGCAGGGTCGCGGATGCCATCGATGAACACGTCGTTGCGGGCATCGAAGCCGCGGATGAAGAAGCGGTCGCCGAACGCGTTGCCGCCCTCCCCGGTACCGAGCGTGACGCCGGCGGTGGAGCGAGCGACTTCCCTCAGCGAGGTGGCATTCTTGTCCTCGAGCAGTTCCTTGGTCAGCACCGTGACGGTGCGCGGCGTGTTCAGCAGAGGCTCGGTGAACTTGGTACCCGACAGCCGGTCGACCTTGTAGGGCGCAGCGGCATCCGCATAGGGGTTACGATCCGCCGAGAGCGAACCGGCATTGGGGAACGGCACCGGCTGCACCTGGGCCGGCTGAGTCCGGCGCGCCGCGCGGCGCAGCGCGGTACGGGCGCGCATCTGATCGGGAGTCGGCCGCGCCGTGGTGGGCTTCGGCCGCGCCACCGGAGCATCCACCGTCACCGCGGGCAAGCTCGACTGCTGCGCCTCAGCGCCGCCGATCGATGCCACTGCGATCATGCCGGCGACGGCCGAAACTCTGCGGCCATATACGCCATCATAGTCCTGACCACCCCCGCGCATCGCTGCTTCAATACGCAGCGATCGCGGCGCTTTCGCCCCGTTCATGTTGATCCGCCCCCAAGGAATGCTGTTGCTAATTACAAGCAGTCGTTGAGAGCTATCGGCCGCGGGGTACAGGGTCAACGCGCGTCGAATTACCGCGCGCTGGAATCGTTCAAGATAATAACCATTCTAAGAGTCGTTCCGAATATCGACCGACTGCCGCCGCACAACCATTCAGCGCAGCGCTTGCGAACCGGGCAATTGATCAGTCGCTCGGCAATCTGAAACGATTCTAAACTACTGCAGAGCGAGCCCGGATCGAGATCGCCGCTCATGCATCATCTCGGCTCGGCGGCTTCATCAGCGAGAACATCTCGTCGACGGTCTGCTGCGCGGCGAGTCGGACACGATCAGTGTCCAACTTCCCGTCGATGCGGATACCGCGAACCACGGCGCGGATCTCGTCGCGAAACTCGCTGAGGAATTGCAACGGGTCACGCTGCTCGTTGGCGACGCGCGCGATCAGCCCGGTGATCAGGATCTGGCAAGCGATCATCCGGCCGTTGAGCTCTTCCATGCTGCCTCTCCTGCCCGGCAGCTCCGCCGCTCCGCCGTTTCGCGCGCGGTGATATGGCCGAGCGTGGCACGGCTGACAATTGGAACCATTCTATCCAGCTCGAAACGGTCGGAGCCCGAGCCCCACATCCGCGATCAGGAGCCATGCGCAACCCGGCGACGCGGCGCCTGGCCGCGTCGCCAAGTCCATGAAAGTTTAGCAATGTCATGTGGTTTCTGCTGTGCCGGCGGCATTTGCCGGTATAGTTGCCGGCAATCAGAAATCACTGTCGCGCAGGCTGAACCGGTCGCCAGAGGCCGGCGTCGCGCAGACCGAATGATCGGATCGGGCATGACCAAACCCGGCGCCTCTCGCAAGGCTGTCGTCGTCGGAATTCTGCTGCTTGCAGCAGGGGCATCGTATTGGGGCTGGCAGCGCATCTCGGGTGAGCGCTCCCCCGCCGCGCAGCACGCGGCACCGCAAGGCTCCAGCGGCCCGGCGGCTGGATCGGCGGCCGGCGGTCGCAGCGCGCCGGTTCCTGTGACGGTGGCAACGGCGGAGAAAGCCGACTTCCCGCTGTATCTGAGCGGTCTCGGCACCGTGCAGGGGTTCAACACCGTGGTGGTGCGCAGCCGGGTCGACGGCCAGATCGACAAGATTGCGTTCACCGAAGGCCAGATGATTCAGGCCGGCGACCTGCTGGCCCAGATCGACTCGCGACCGTTCCAGGCGACGCTGGATCAGGCCAAGGCCAAGAAGGCGCAGGACGAGGCCAATCTGGCCAACGCCAAGCTCGACCTCAGCCGCTCGGTTCGGCTCGGCGAATTCGCCACCAAGCAGCAGACCGATACTCAACGTTCGACCGTCCAGCAGCTCACGGCGCAGATCGAGGCAGACGAGGCAGCGATCGCCAACGCCCAGACCCAGCTCGACTACGCAACGATCCGGGCGCCGATCTCCGGCGTCACCGGTCTGCGCCAGGTCGACAAGGGCAACATCGTCAACGCCGCCAGCCAGACCGGCATCGTTACCATCGCGCAGATCGAGCCGATCGCAGTGATTTTCACGGCGCCCGAAGAGCGGGTGTTCGACATCAACCGCGCCCTCGCGGCGCATGCTTTGCAGGTGATCGCGCTGTCGACCGACGGCAAGACGACCTTCGCCGAGGACGGCACCCTGGCGGTGGTCAACAACCAGGTCGACAGCAACAGCGGCACGGTGCGGCTCAAGGCGGTGTTCGCCAACAAGAACCACGCGCTGTGGCCGGGCCAGTCGGTGCAGACCCGGCTGCTGGTCAAGACGCTCAAAGACGTCGTCGTGGTGCCCAACGACGCGGTCCAGCACGGCACCGACGGGCTGTATGCCTATGCGGTCAATGCCGACAACAAAGCCGAACTGCGGAAGATCGTGGTCAGCGCCGCCAACGACCACAGCACGGTGATCGAGCGCGGTCTCGAAGCCGGTGACCGGATCGTGGTCGGCGGCCAGTACAAGGTGAGGCCGGGCTCGCTGCTGGCGTTCAAGGTCGCCGACAACGAGCCGGCCCCGCCCGGCTCCGCGCCGGCCGTATCAGCCGGGAAATAGCCATGGACCGGAGCATCTCGGCGCCGTTCATCCGCTACCCGATCGCGACCTCGCTGCTGATGGCGGGGATCCTGTTTCTCGGCCTGATCGCCTACCCCGCCCTGCCGGTGGCGCCGCTGCCGCAGGTCGACTTTCCGACCATCCAGATTTCCGCCAGCCTGCCCGGCGCCAGCCCGGAGACGATGGCCTCCTCGGTGGCGACGCCGCTGGAGCGCCAGCTCGCGCAGATCCCCGGCGTGTCGCAGATGACGTCGACGAGTTCGCTCGGCTCGACCGCGGTCACCATCCAGTTCGATCTCAACCGGAACATCGACGCCGCCGCCAACGACGTCCAGGCGGCGATCAACGCCGCCGGCGGGCAACTGCCGAAGAACCTGCCGAACCCGCCGACCTACCGCAAGGTCAACCCGGCCGATGCGCCGATCCTGATCCTGTCGGCGACCTCCGACACCCTGCCGCTGACCACGGTCAGCGACAATGCCGACGCCAAGATCGCCCAGCAGATCAGCCAGATCTCCGGCGTCGCGCAGGTGTTCATCGGCGGCCAGCAGAAACCGGCGATCCGGATCCAGGTCGACCCCGCCAAGCTGATGGCCAAGGGGCTGTCGCTGGAGGAGGTGCGCAGCCAGATCGCCATCACTACCGTCGACAGCCCGAAAGGCACGCTCGACGCGCCGACCAAGAGCTACACCATCTACGCCAACGACCAGCTCACCGAGTCCAAGGACTGGAACGACGTCATCCTCGCCTATCGCAATGGCGGCCCGTTGCGGATCCGGGATGTCGGCCATGCGGTGACCGGGCCGGAGGACGCCAAGACCGCCGCCTGGGCCAACGGCAAGCGCGGCGTGTTCCTGGTGGTGTTCAAGCAGCCCGGCGCCAACGTCATCGACACCGTCGATCGCATCAAGGCGGAGCTGCCGCGGCTGGTCGCGGGCATTCCGCCGGCGATCAAGATCGACGTGATGAGCGACCGCACCACCACCATCCGCGCCGCGGTGGAGGACGTGCAGTTCACCCTGCTGCTCACCATCACGCTGGTGGTGATGGTGATCTTCCTGTTCCTGCGCAGCTTCTGGGCGACCATCATCCCCAGCGTCACGGTGCCGCTGGCGCTGCTCGGCGCCTGCGCGCTGATGTGGGCGGCTGGCTACACGCTCGACAACCTGTCGCTGATGGCGCTGACGATCTCGGTCGGCTCCGTGGTCGACGACGCCATCGTGATGCTGGAAAACATCGCCCGGCACGTCGAGGAAGGCGAAAAGCCGTTCACCGCGGCGCTGAAGGGCGCCCGCGAGATCGGCTTCACCATCGTGTCGATCTCGATCTCGCTGGTGGCGGTGCTGATCCCACTGTTGTTCATGGGCGGCATCATCGGCCGGCTGTTCCGCGAATTCGCCGTAACGCTAGCGATGACGATCGGGGTGTCGATGCTGGTGTCGCTGACGCTGACGCCGATGCTGGCATCGCGCTTCCTGCGTCCGGAGACCGGCGTGCGGCACGGCCGGCTCTATCGACTGATCGAGGGCGCCTTCGAGGCGATGCTGCGCGCCTACGAGCGCGGCCTCGATCTGGTGCTGCGCTGGCGGCTCACCACGCTGATGGTGTTCTTCGCCACCGTCGGGCTCTCGGTGTATCTGTTCATCGCGATCCCGAAAGGGTTCTTCCCGCAGCAGGACGTCGGCCTGATCACCGCCGCTTCGGAGGCCGCACAGGACATCTCGTTCAGCGCGATGAAGCAGCGCCAGGAAGAACTCGGCGAGATCGTGATGGCCGATCCCGATGTGTTCAGCATCGCGATGTTCATCGGCGGCAGCGGCAGCGCGCTCAACACCGGGCGAATGTACATCACCCTGAAACCGCGCGACGAGCGCTCCGCCAGCGCGCAGGAGATCATCGCGCGGCTGCGGCCGAAGCTGGACAAGGTCGAGGGCGCACGGCTGTTCATGCAGGCCGCGCAGGACGTGCGGCTCGGCGGCCGGCCGACCCGCACCCAGTTCGAATACACCCTGCAGGACGCCAATCTCGCCGAGCTCAACGAGTGGGCGCCGAAGGTGCTGGCCAAGATGCAGAGCCTGCCGCAGCTCCGCGACGTCGCCACCGACCAGCAGACCGATGGCACCACGCTGACGCTGACGATCGACCGCGACACCGCCTCGCGCTTCGGCATCAAGCCGCAACTGATCGACGATACGCTGTACGACGCGTTCGGCCAGCGCCAGGTGACGCAGTATTTCACCCAGGTGAACACCTACCGGATTATTCTGGAGGTGCTGCCGGAGCTGCAGGGCCGGCTCGACACGCTGAACCAGATCTACGTCAAGTCGCCGACCACCGGCGATCAGGTGCCGCTGTCGACCTTTGCGAAGTGGACGACGGTGCCGGTGCGGCCGCTGTCGATCAGTCATCAGGGCCAATTCCCCGCCACCACGATCAGCTTCAATCTGGCGCAGGGCGTGGCGCTCGGCGAAGCCACCGCCGCGGTGCAGGCGGCAATGGCCGAGATCGGCGCGCCGCCGACGCTGATCGGCAACTTCCAAGGCACCGCGCAGGCGTTCCAGCAATCGCTGTCGACCGTGCCGCTGTTGATCATCGCGGCGCTGGTGGTGGTCTATCTGATCCTCGGCATCCTGTACGAGAGCTACATCCACCCGCTGACGATTCTGTCGACCCTGCCCTCCGCCGGCGTCGGCGCGCTGGCGATGCTGATGCTGTTCGGCTTCGACTTCAGCCTGATCGCACTGATCGGCATCATCCTGCTGATCGGCATCGTGAAGAAGAACGGCATCATGATGGTCGACTTCGCCATCACCGCCGAGCGCGACGAACATCTCGATCCCGAGCAGGCGATCCGCAAGGCGGCGCTGCTGCGCTTCCGCCCGATCATGATGACCACGATGGCGGCGATACTCGGAGGTGTGCCTTTGATGCTCGGCACCGGCACCGGCTCGGAGATCCGTCAGCCGCTCGGCTACGCGATGGTCGGCGGCCTTTTGGTCAGCCAGGCCCTGACGCTGTTCACCACCCCGGTGGTGTATCTCTATCTCGACCGGCTCTCCAACGCCCTGACCAACTGGGGCCGCACCCACATCCCGGTCGACGAGGACGACGACGACCGCGTCCAGCGCGCGGCGGAGTGAGGCGGAGCGCGGGAGAGCGAGGATAATCCCCGCTCCCGCAAGCGTTCACGTCGTGCCCACAAGGAATGGATTTTCAACGCGTAGCGTGCCGAAGCTGCGGCCGTGCTGCAGGTCCTCGCTGTACAGCACATCGCAGCCGGCCTCCTGCGCAGCAGCGACGATCAGCGCGTCGTAGAACGACAGCTTGCACGTCTCAGCGAGCACGCGAGCGGCAACGTGCAGACCGTGCGTCAGAGGCAGTGGCGGCCCGGACACAGCCAGAGCGTCGTCGATAGCCTCGGCGATCTCCCTCCACCCCCGGCCGAACTTGCGCTGCACCACGACGGTGAACTCGTTCAACACTTGAACGCTGAGCCTGCCACCGCCGCCCAAGACGGCCCGTGCACGGTCCGCTTTCGCGCCCGTTTCCTGAGCATAGACTAGAATGTTAGTATCGAAGAAAGCCGTCACCGCTCGTTGGCCTCGTCACGATCGAAGCGATAGCCCTCAGGCAACTTCCATTTGCGCTCGGCCATGCGCTCCAGCGCGGCTTTCCTCCTGTCCTCCTTCTCGACCACCACCGTCCGCTCGACGACGTCGACCACGTTGAGCTCGTCGCCCTCTTTCAGATCGAGCTTGTCGACCAACGCCTTGGGCAGCCTGACCGCGAGACTGTTGCCCCATTTCGAAACCAGCATCGCACCCTCCATGACCCCGGCAAGAATGTATATCATAGGCAAGATATACGTCGTTTCAACCGCAGCGAGCGCGTGCTCGCCGACCCGCCCTGTCGGCGACCTCAGTCTCCACTCCAATCTCCCATCTGTCGCAAGCAACCCTCTTGCGGGCCGGAGCCGACGCAGCTAGAAGACCCGCACACCCGAGGCGCGTCGCGAGCCACTCCCGCCGCGCCCGGCACCGTGTCGAGTGTGCCCCGTGCATCGCTCTTAAATGCCTGATCCGTCAGCGCATTCTCGGTGGGGAATGGTGTAATGGTAGCACAACAGACTCTGACTCTGTTTGTCTTGGTTCGAATCCAGGTTCCCCAGCCAGTCTGGCCATAGCCGATTGAAAAACCTTCGTTTTGACCTATCGTTCGCCCATCGCTCCCGCGCCTTGGGAGCGCCAATGACATTGGCCGGGTGAGCGTTGATGACCGGTACCAAACCCGACGTCTCGCTGTTGAAGCGGGCGCTCGATCGCTTGATCGAAGGGCTGGCACGTTATCAGGTGGATATCTCCGATACGCAGATCCGCGACGGCTTGGTGCAGCGTTTCGAGTTTACCTACGAGATCGCGCACAAGATGCTCAAGCGTTACCTGGAATTCACTGCGCCGAGCCCCGCGCTGATCGACGGCATGAGCTTTCAGGATCTGATCCGCACCGCGAGCGAACAGGGCCTGCTACTCGGCGAGTGGGCGGATTGGCGTAGTTTCCGCGAGATGCGCAGCAAGACCAGCCACAGCTACAACGAAGACGTCGCGCTGGAAGTGGTCGGCGGCATCCCGCGCTTCATCGAGGAAGCCTGCGTGCTTTACGACCGTCTCGCCGAGCGGCTGGCATGACTGCGCCAATGCCGAAGCTCGATCTGCGACCCGAGCACTGGGCGATGGTTCACGACATCCTGGCATTGCAGATCCCTGACCGGGACGTCGTCGTGTTCGGCTCGCGAGCCCGCGGAAGCGCCAAACCGCATTCCGATCTCGATCTCGCGGTGCTCGGCGACGACCCGCTCGGGCTCCACAAGATGGCGGAGCTGAAGGAAGCATTCGAGGAGTCCGACCTTCCGTTCAAGGTCGATGTCGTCGAATGGGCGCGGACCGATGCGCGATTTCGCGACGTGATCCAGCGCGACGCGGTGCGGGTGCAGGTCGGCTGCGCGTCTGCCCCGTAAGCTGCGCGCCTCACCCCTCCCCCACCGCCTTCGCCTGCACCAGCGCGTCGATCTCCGCGGCGCGGTAGCCGGCCTCGGTCAGCACTTCGCGGGAATGTTCGCCGAGCCGCGGGGTCGGGCGGTGCAGGTTCGGCGGCGCTTCGGAGAAGCGCGTCGCCGGGCGGGCCTGGCGGATCCTGCCTTCGCTCGGGTGGTCGATCGCGGCGAACAGACCGACCGCTTTGAGGTGCTCCTGCTCGCCGATCTCGCTGATCTTGGCAAACGCCGTGTGCGGCACGTCGAGGCGCAGCAGTAGCTCTTCCCATTCCGCGGTGGTGCGGGCGGGCGCGATCTCGGCCATCGCGGCGTAGATCCGGTCGATGTTCTCGGCCCGCGCCACCGGATCGCGCACCTGCAGTTCGTCGATCAGTTCGGAGCGGCCGACCGCCTCGAAGAACGCACACCAGTTGTCGCCGGAATACGGCAGCATCGTCATCCAGCCGTCCTTGGTGCGCACCGGCTTGCGCTCCTTCATCCGCTTGTAGCCGGACGGGCCGATCGGCGGATCGAACGCGTAGCCGCCGAGCATCTCGATGCTGTTGAAGCCGGCGATGGTTTCCAGCATTGGCACTTCGACGAGCTGGCCCTTGCCGGAGCGTTCGCGATTGAACAGCGCCGCCGACACCGCCCCGGCGAGCGCCTGGCCGCAGATCTTGTCGCCGACCAGACTCGGCACGAATTGCGGCTCGTCATCCGAGCCGATCGAGGACGCCAGCCCCGATGCGGCCTGGATGATCTCGTCGAACGCCGGCCGCGCCGCCCACGGCCCGTCCTGGCCGAAGCCGGTCGCCGCCGCATAGATCAGCCGCGGGTTCAATGCCGCACAGGCGTCATAGCCGAAGCCGAGCCGTGCCATCGCAGCGGGGCGAACGTTGGTGAGCAGCACGTCGGCGGTCGGGATCAGCCGCTGCAGCACAGCCTTGCCGTCGGGATGCTTCAGGTCCAGCGCGAGGCTGCGCTTGTTGCGGTTCACCGCCATGAACTGGCCGCTCATGCCGCGGTTCCGGAACAGCCCGGTGTAGCGCCACATGTCGCCGTCGAGGGTTTCGATCTTGACGACGTCGGCGCCCCAGTCGCCGAGGATCTGCGCCGCATAAGGGCCGAACAGCACGCTGGTGAGGTCGAGAATGCGGATGCCGGCGAGCGGCCCGGTCGGTGCGGTCATGGACTCAACGATGTGGTTGAAGGAACAGATTGAACGTCGATCAGCGCGATGCGCTTCGGCCGGATGGGAGAGATCTGCCCTCTCCCATCCTATCGCGCCGGGCGACTACTCGCTCAGCACGTCGCCGAACAGCTCCCACGAGGTGCCGTTGAAGCGCGCCATCTGCAACTGCCGGATCGGCGTGCGCTGGTCGGGGGACATCTGCAGCTTGATGCCGGGCAGCAGCATCGGCATCTCGACGCCATCGAGCGACTCGATCTGCTTCATCAGATTGGCCCGGGTGAGATCGTCGCCGGCGCGACGCAGCACCAATTCCATGATCTGCGTCATGTTGTAGCCGTAGACATTGAAGATGTCGGCCGGATCGGCGCCCGCATTGTAGGTCTTCATCCAGGCGCGCCATTGCTGCACGCCGGGATCGTTGGCCCAGCGCGGATCGCCCGGATCCTTGACGTAAGCGCCGGTGACGATGCCCACCGCATTCTCGAGCCCCGCCGGCTTCAGCACCGAGCCGACCGAGTTCGACACCGCCGGCAGGATGATCTGCGGCTTCCAGCCGAGTTCGGCGGCCTTCTTGATCACCTGCGCGGCGAATTTCGGCGTGCATTCGTTGAACAGCACATCGGCGCCGGCGGCCTTGAACTTGACGATCTGGGAGTCGACGGTCGGGTCGGTGGTTTCATACACCGCCTCGGACACGATCTGGTTCACATGATCGCCGAGCCCTTCCTTGAAGCCGGCGAGATAATCGCGGCCCGCCTCTTCGGCCGGTGTGATCACCGCAATCTTGGCGTTCGGCTTGTTCGCGAGAATCCATTTCGCGTAGATCCGCCCCTCGGTCTTGTAGGTCGGCTGCGATCCGGTGGTCCATGGGAAGTGCTTGGCGTCGTTCCAGCGGGTGGCGCCGCTGAACGGCAGCAGCTGCGGGACCTTCTTGATGTTGAGATACTTCTGCACCGCGATGTTCGGCCCGGTGCCCAGGATCGAGAACATCGCCAGCACCTCGTCGCTTTCGACCAGCCGGCGGACCTGTTCGACCGTTTTCGACGGCGAATAGGCATCGTCGAGGCTCAGCAACTCCACCTTGCGGCCATTGATGCCGCCCTTGTCGTTCAGCATCTTGAAGTAGGCGGCCTCGGCCCTGCCGATCGTCGAATAAGCCGACGCCGGTCCCGAATACGGCATGGTCTGGCCGAGCTTGATCAGGCTATCGCTGGCGCCGGGGTCATAATTGCCGCCGGCGTGCGCTGCACGCGCGCTGAGCGCTGCGACGACCGCGAGCGCGGCAATGCACGGGGTGTGCCGAAAGAACGTCATGCGGGGTCTTCCTCCTTGATCCGGCCGCATCGTCTTTAGCGATACTGTCCGGTCTTCGCTCCCTCGCGGCCAGCGCGGCCGCGTTCGCGCTGCTTGTCGAATGCGCTTGTTATCGGTGAGCGCCTCGGCTCGCCGGTTGGCGGAGACCATACATCCTTCGCCAGCACGGAGGCGTGCGATCCCGGACGCATCTGCATGCGAATTTCGCAGGCTCGGAAAGCGTGCAAGTCTCCGTCGGGTTGCACGCGACGGCATGAACACGTCTCAGCGCAAGGTGTCGCCGCGATCCGATAGGACGGTTCGACGAGTCCGCCCGCGCGAGCGCGCGCGACGGCTCGGGTGTCGTCGTCAGCCCGGCTTGCCGAAGAACAGATTCGGGAAATACAGCGCCACGTCCGGGAATGCGATGATGATCAAGACACCGACCATCGTCACCAGCACGTAAGGGATCACCGACCAGTAGATGTCGCTCATGGTGACGTCGGGCGGCGCCACCGCCTTCAGGTAGAACAGGTTGAAGCCGAACGGCGGCGTCATGTAGCCGATCTCCATCATGATGATGAAGATCACCCCGAACCAGATCGGATCCCAGCCATAGGACTGCACCACCGGCAGAAACACCGGCAGCGTGATCAGCATGATCCCGACCGGATCGAGCACCATGCCGAGCAGCAGCAGCACGGCCAGCATGAATGCCAGCGCGCCCCATTTGCCGCCAGGGATCAGGGACATCATATGGTTCATCAGCTCGTTGGCGCCGAGCGTCGTATAGGCGGTCGAGAACGCGTGCGCTGCGAACAGAATCCACATCACCAGTGCGGTGAGACGCAGCGTCTGGACCGCGGCGTCGTGCAGCACGGCGAACGACAATTTGCGATGCACCGCCGAAGCGATCAGCGCGCCGAACACGCCGAGCGCGGCGGCCTCGGTCGGCGTCGCAAAGCCGCCGAAGATCGCGCCGAGCACCAGAAACACGATGAACAGCGGCAGAAACACCGCCCGCAGCGAGCGCAGCTTCAGCCCCCAATCGCCGCGCTCTTCCACCGGCAGTGCCGGCGCCATCGCCGGATTCAGCCAGGCGCGCACGAAGATGTAGATCGACACCAGCACGAACAGCAGGATGCCGGGGCCGATGCCCGAAGCGAACAGCCGGCCGACCGAAACTTCGGTCAGCAGCGCGTACAGCACCATCAGGATCGAGGGCGGAATCAGGATGCCCCAGCCGCCGCCGCAATTGATCGCACCGACCGCGAGGCGCTTGTCGTAGCCGCGCTCCAGCATGCGCGGCAGCGCGATGGTGCCCATCGTCACCACCGCCGCGCCGCTGATCCCGCTCATCGCGGCAAAGATCGCACAGATCGCCACCGTGCCGATCGCCAGCCCGCCGCGCAGCGCGCCGAACCAGACGTGCATCATCCGGTACAGGTCCTGCGCGACGCCGGACTTTTCCAGCAGCATCGCCATGTAGACGTACATCGGGATGGCGATGAGCGTGAAGCTCATCATCGAATCCCAGAACTTCGACGCCACCAGATAAAATCCGACCGGCCCCATCGTGAAGTAGAGGAAGACCACCGAGATGCCGCCGAGCGTGAACACCAGCGGCGTGCCGATGAACAGGAACACCAGCAGCGAACCGAAGAACAGGAGCGTGAGAACTTCCACTGACACGATGTCGGGTCCGATCAATGAGAGGGGCCGTCGGCGGCCTGCTTGCCGAACGTATCGGGATCGTTCGATAGACCCACTACGGTGCGGACGTCCGAGACGATCCGCACCAGCCCCTGCAGCAGCAGCAGCACGCCGGCGATCGGGATCGCCAGCTTCACCGGCCAGACCGGCGGATTCCAGATACTGGACGAGGTCTCGAACTTCGCCGCCGACTCCCACGCCATATCGGCGCCCTGCCAGATCAGCACCGCCAGGAACAGGAAGAACAGAAACGAGGTGGCGAGATCGATCTTGGCCTTCTGCGCGGGGCCGAACCTGCCGTAGATGATGTCGACATTGACGTGCGCACGCTCGGCCAGCAGGTAGCCGCCGGCAATCACCGCGTAGACACCGAACACGAGCTGGGCGAGTTCAGCGGTCCAGATCGCGGCACTGCCGACTACGTAACGCATGACCACGTCGGCCATCAGGAGCAGAAAGATCGGCGCGATCAGCCATGCGGCGACCATCGCAACCCAGTGGTTCAGTCGCGTAATTGCGCGTGCGAGGGGCAGCATTCGGTAAGCCGTTGGTTGGAGGCGATGCGGCGACGTCCGTCACCGACGTTCGATGCGAAGGCAGGAATAGCGGCGATGGGACCCGCCCGGCCCCGCCGAGCGGATCTATTGTCTCAGACGTAGCCGAGATCGGTCATCAGCTTGGTCAGCGCCTGCGTGCCCTTCTGGGCGACATCGCCCTTGGCGGCTTCCTTCTTCAGCATTTGATTGGACGCATCGGCGAACTTCTTCAGCACGTCGTCCGGGAAGCGCACCACCTCGACGTCCATCTTGGTCTTGCCGGTGGTGAGCGCCAGAGCTTCCTGATGGAGATACTCCACAGAGCGGCGGAAATAGCGCTCTTCGACCAGCGAGACGAACTGCAGCTTCAGATCCGGCGGCAGCTTGTCGAGCGCCGCGATGTTGACGATGTACGCGTCATTGTTGAAGCCCAAGGCCGGCTTCATATGGAACTTGGCGACTTCCCAGAATTTCATCGACAGCGCGCCGATCGCGGCGCCCCAATGCGCACCGTCGACGACGCCGGTCGAGATCGCCTGATAGATCTCCGGACCGGCGATCTGCTGCGGCGAGGCACCCGCGGCGGCCAGATATTCGAGCATCGAACCGGCCGAACGGACCTTGAGCGAACCGAGATCGGCCGCAGAGGTCACCTTCTTCTTGAGCACAACTTCGGTCGGATAGGCCTTCTCGGCCATCATCATCACGCCCTTGGGGCGCAGCTCCTCGTTGACCATCTTCTCGATGCCGAGATTCTTGGTCAGATGCACCATCTCCCAGGACTCGCGCAGCGTTCCCGGCACGCCATAGAGCAGCCCCATCGCCTGCGCTTCACCGAGAATATAGCCTGGAGAGATCGTCCCCATCGGCACGATGCCGCGCCGCACGATATTGTAGATCTCGCGGTCTTTGGCGATCTCGCCAGCCCCGTAGGTTTCCAGCTTGAACCGGCCGCCGGTACGTTCCTCGAGTTCCTTCGCCAGCACACCGAGGCTGTCGTTGAACGAGCCCGACGCTTTCGGCCAATGCGCCTGCACTTTCCAGGTCACGGTCTGTTGCGCCTGCGCGCTGCCGATCAGTGCCGGCGCTGCGGCAACGGCCACCGACGCCTTGAGCATGGATCGCCGATTCAACTTGTTAGTTGATCCCGACATGCGTCGTCCCTCCCTTGGGTTCGTGGTCTTCTTCTATTGTGTTTCTTTTGATCAGATCACGGGCCGCGTTCGGCCGTCAATCACCGCAGCCCCGAGCACTTCGCGCGCGTGCAGTGCAGCGATCGCGCACTCTCTCCGAAATATCTCGCGTAGTGGGATACTGATCACGCGATCAGTCCGCGATCCTCAGTAATCACGGCATTTCAGCCGCCGAGTGATCGGCGGGCGCCGACGTCGCGCTCGTCGGCGGTCGCGACAATACGTAGCAGCGCGATGCGTCATCAGTCGGATGTTGATCGCGAAAATCGCCCGCGCGCGATGCCGGCCGTGCAATCTTGCACAATGGTGCTCAGGCCCGCGGCGGGAGCTCTGTGGAACGCTGCGGTCGTACGAACACGTCGTAGCGCACGGTCTTGCCGGCGATCTGATGCGACGGCTTGCGCGAGGCCGGCGGGGCGGCGGCGCGCAGTGGCCATTTCAGCACGACGCGGCCGCAATCGGCCGACAGCGCAGCGGCCAGAAGCTCGCCAACATCCGGATCGGCGCCGACGAGATCGCGCAGCAGCCGCATCTCCTGCTTCACCAGTGCGGTCTTGGTCCGGGGTGGATGCATCGGGTCAATAGTGACAACGTCGGCTCGCATCGTCGGCAACAGCACGCGGGCATCGCCGTGCAGCAACGTCATGCGGCCGACGATCTCAGCGAGTTCCGTGCTCTCGGCGCGCGCTGCCGCGAACGCGTCTTCGAGTAGCGCGTGCACATCCGGCACGCGCTCGATCAGTGTCACTGTCGCGCCCATCGAAGCGAGCAGGAAAGCGTCGCGGCCGAGGCCGGCGGTGGCGTCGATCACATGCAGCGGGCGCACCGGCGAGACGCCGGTGGCCTTGAGCAGTGCATGGCTACGTCCAGCCTGGGAGCGAAACCGATAACCGACCGCGCCGCCGACGAAATCGATGGCAGGCGCGGTCCGGGCCTGATCGGCCATTGCGCCTATTGCAGGCTGAGCGCGACGAAGCGCAGCTCGCCGGAGGCATTGGCGACCAGCAACAGCACGGACTTCTTGCCGTCCTTCTTGAGCTGGTCGACCCGCTTCTTGATATCGGCGGCGTTGCCGACCGACTCCTGCGCCACCTCGACGATGACGTCACCGGCCGACAGCCGCTTCTCGGCGGCGTCGGAGCCGTCGTCGACGCCGGTCACCAGCACACCCTTGACGCTGTCCTTGATCTTGTAGCGGCCGCGCAGATCCTTCGACAGCGCGGCGAGATCGAGGCCGAGGACCTTCTGTGTGACCAGCTTCTCCGCTTCGGGCTGCGACTTCGCCGACGCCGGCTGCGGCTTGGCATCGTCGGCGAGCCGACCGAGCGTGACCTGCTTGGTCTCTTCCTTGCCCTTGCGGATCACCACGACGTCGACGGTCTTGCCGACCGCGGTATCGGCGACCATCCGCGACAGATCCTTCGGCTCCTTGATGTCCTTGCCGTCGAACTTGATCACCACATCGCCAGGCTCGATGCCGGCCGGCTTGGCCGGTCCCTTGTCGTCGACACCGGCGACCAGCGCGCCGCGCGCAGGCTTGATGCTGAGGCTGTCGGCGATCTCGTCGGTGACCTGCTGGATGCGGACGCCGAGCCAGCCGCGGCGCAGTTCGCCGAACTGCCGGAGCTGATCGACCACCGGCACCACGGTCTTCGACGGCACCGCGAAGCCAATGCCGATCGAGCCGCCCGACGGCGAGATGATCAGCGTGTTGACGCCGATCACTTCGCCGTTGAGGTTGAACAGCGGCCCGCCGGAATTGCCGCGATTGATCGCGGCGTCGGTCTGAATGTAGCTGTCGTAGGGGCCGGAGTTGATGTCGCGGTTGCGTGCCGAGACGATGCCTGCGGTCACCGTGCCGCCGAGCGAGAACGGGTTGCCGATCGCGATCACCCATTCGCCGAGCCGCAGCTTGTCGCTGTCGCCGAACTTCACCGCAGTCAGCGTCTTGCCCGCCGGCGGCTTGAACTTCAGCACCGCGAGGTCGGTCTTCTTGTCGACGCCGACCAGCTCCGCCTTGATCTTGGTGCCGTCGTTGAGGATCACGTTGATCTCGTCGGAATCGGCGATGACGTGATTGTTGGTGACGACCACGCCGGCCGGATCGATGATGAAGCCGGAGCCGAGCGAATTGGTCTTGCGCGGAGCCCCGCCCTTTTCGCCGCGGCGGTTCTTGAAGAAGTCCTCGAAGAACTCTTCGAACGGCGAGCCCGGCGGCAGCTGAGGCATCGCGCCCTTGCTCTCGCCCGAGCCCTTGGCTTCGACGGTCTGGGTGGTGGAGATGTTGACCACCGCATCGATCACCTTCTCGGCGACGTCGGCGATCCCTTCGGGACCGCGGGCGGATGCGGGCGCGGGGCTGGCGAGCACTGCGACGCCGAGGCACAGCGCGGCGAGCAGCGGCCTGATCCGCAAGGGCCTGATCCGGGAACTATGGGCGATCGCAACGGGCATGGTCGAATCATCTCCTGGCGTGCGCAAAGGACGGCGCAGTCGCGTGAACACTGCGTCCGATCATGGAACCGGCGCAAGCATCGGTGGTGAGCGAGGCTACCCTATCCGCCGTACTGATTGCGGCGAAAACCGGCCCCGAACCCGATGTCGTGGTTGAAAACGTCGTGACAACACTCCGGCACCGTCACCGGCCCCAGCGGCCGTCGGCGGCGAGCTAGTGCCGTACCGCCCAGATCAGGACCAGGCCCGCGACCGCGGAGCCGATGCCGACGGCGCGCAGCACATTGTCGGGAGTTTCGAGGGCACTCTTCATCGCCCGGCGCATCCAGTTCGGACTGGCCGCGAAGATCAAACCTTCCAGAACGAACAGCAATCCGACGCCGATGAGGAGGTCGGCGAACGCGAAAGACCTCATGCGACAGCATCCTCCCGGCCGGCGCACGGCCCTTGTTGTCCCGGCGCAGCTCAGCGCGCGCCGCTGTTGATCGGCCTGTTCTAGAGCAATTCCGCGTCCGATTGAAATCCAACTGCGGCTCTAGACGATTGTTTTGTCGCGCCTTCTGGCCGAGGCCAGAAACGGCCATGGCGTACGAAAGCAAAACGGGCCGCTGGTGAGCGGCCCGCCGTGGTGTCGTGGTCCGCTCAGCGCGGTGCGGCAGGAGGCGCAGAAGGTGCCGCCGGAACCGCGGCCGCGGACGGCGCCGTCCCGTTCGCAGTCGCCCGACCGTCTGCACTGCCGAAGAAGCGGAAGAAGTCCGAATCCGGCCGCAGCAGGAACCGGGTGTCGTTGCTCTTCAGCGACTGTTCGTAGGCGGTCATCGACCGATAGAACGCGAAGAACTCCGGGTCCTTGGAATAGGCGGTGGCGAACAGCCGGTTACGCTCGGCGTCACCCGAACCGCGGATCTGCTCGGCCTCTGAATTGGCCTCGGCGATGATCACGGTGGCTTCGCGGTCCGCCTTGGAGCGGATCTCCTGCGCCTTCTGTCCGCCCTGGGCGCGGAACTCGGCGGCTTCACGCTGACGCTCGGTCTGCATCCGCTGATACACCGCCTGGCTGTTCTGGTCCGGCAGATCGGCGCGGCGGATCCGGACGTCGACCACGGAGATGCCGTAGCCCTCGGCCTCCTTGTCGAGCTGGGTGCGGATCCGGGCCATCAACGCCTCGCGCTCGTCGCGCACCACCTGGATGAAGGTGACTTCGCCGAGCACGCGGCGCAGCGATGCGTTGAGCAGCGTGGTGAGCTGGACGTTCGCGGCCGGAATCGAGCCGACGCTCTGATAGAAGCGCAGCGCATTCTTGATCCGGTAGCGCGCGAACGCGTCCACCACCAGCCGCTTCTGGTCAGCGGCGATGACTTCCTGCGACGGGTTCTCGAGGTCGAGAATCCGCTTGTCGATGCTGATCACCGTGTCGATGAACGGCGCCTTGAAATGCAGACCCGGCTCGGTGACGACCCGCACCGGCTCGCCGAGGCGGACCAGCAGCACCTGCTCGGTCTGGCTGACGGTGAACAGCGACGACCAGCCGACGATGACCGCGACCAGCGCCACGATCAGTGCAACAACTCCTGCGACTCCGGCCTTCATCGGTTGCCTCCGCCAATTTGCTGCTGGGTCTGCGGCGCAGCAGCCGTCGGCGCCGCGCGCTTCTTGGACAGCTCGTTCAGCGGCAGATACGGCACGATGCCCTGCCCGTTACCGGTGCCGGGGTCGTAGACCAGCTTGTCGGCGGAGCCGAGAACGCGTTCCATGGTTTCAAGATAGATGCGCTCGCGGGTCACCGCAGGTGCCTTCTTGTATTCCTCATACACGTCGAGGAAGCGCGCGCTCTGGCCCTTGGCTTCGGCAACGGCCTGTCCCTTGTAGCCTTCGGCGTTCTGGATGATCTGCGAAGCGCGGCCCTTGGCGTCGGGAATGACGCGGTTGGCATAGGTCTGGGCTTCGTTCTGCAACCGCTCGAGGTCGGCGCGTGCGGCCTGCACGTCGCGGAAAGCGTCGATCACCTGCTGTGGCGGATCGACCTTCTGCATCTGCACCTGCTGCACCAGGACGCCGGCGCCGTAGCTGTCGAGCGTCTTCTGCATCAGTTCCTGCACGGCATTCTCGATCGTGGTGCGGGCGCCGGTGAGGATCGGCTGGATGTCGGAGCGACCGATCACTTCACGCATCGCGCTTTCGGCCACCGCCTTCACGGTGCCCTGCGGGTTCTGGATGTTGAACAAGTAATTGCCGACGCCGTCGGGCTTGATCCGCCACAGCACGGTGAAGTCGACGTCGACGATGTTCTCGTCGCCGGTCAGCATCAGGCTTTCTTCGGGCACGTCGTGCATGGTCGCGCCGCGGCGCGCCGGATCGTTCATCAGCGTCATGCCGATGCTGATCGTGTTGACGCGCAGCGCCTTGGGCAGCAGCACGGTCTCGATCGGATACGGCAGATGATAGTTGAGGCCGGGCTGAACCGTGCGAACGTGTTTGCCGAACCGCAGCACAACGCCGAGTTCTTCGGACTGCACCCGGAAGAAGCCCGACAGGCCCCAGATCGCCAGCGCGCCGAGCACCACGACGATGATGCCGAGCCCGCTGAAATGACCGCCGGGAAGGATCTGCTGGAGCCGGTCCTGGCCGCGGCGCAGCAGATCTTCCAGATCAGGCGGCCGCGGCCCCGACGATTGTGGCCCCGTTCCCCACGGACCCTTGGGGCCAGAACCCCACGGGCCTCCGCCTTGATTCTTCCACGGCATTCAAAAATCTCCTTCGCGGCCGAACGGCCGCAGTCTGCCCGGCTTTATAGGGGACGGTCCCCTCGGGCACAACGCGCGTCGTTCCGCGTTGCGAGCTAAGCCTTGACGAAGGTTTGTCAATTGCCAACGGGGCCGCGCCCGGCTTCCGTCGCAGCACAGCGTCGATAGGTCACATAGGAGAAATCAGAGCTGTCCTGCGGCCCGGCAACACGGCGCTCGCGCCCGACTTCCTGCCATAACTCCGGATCGATCGCCGGAAAGCAGGTATCACCCTCGGGCTGCGCATGCACTTCGGTCAGTTCGAGCCGCGCCGCGCGCGGCAACCAATGAGCATAGATTTCGGCGCCGCCGATCACCGCAATTTCGGTGGCAAAACGCCGCAGCGCATCGCCCCGCGCGACCTGTTCGGCAGCATCGAACGACGGCGCAATGACGACGCCGGCCGCGGCAAAAGCCGGATCGCGCGTGACCACGATGTTGGTTCGGCCCGGCAACGGCCGGCCGATCGACTGATAGGTCTTGCGGCCCATGATCACCGGCTTGTCCAGCGTGAGCTGTTTGAACCGCTGCAGGTCCGACCTCAGCCGCCATGGAATCGTGTTGCCCTTCCCAATCACGCGGTTATCGGCCACCGCGACGACGAGAATGATCGACATCATGCGGCCCATCAGGCGACCGACAGATGCGTCATCAGATCCGCCCGGAAATACACCGGCACGACGCTGTCGAAATACTCTCCTCCGGTAAATGTCGTATCGATGCGACGTCCGACATAGGGTTCAAGGCGGATGTACGCGCCGAGCGCCTTGGCGCGGGGAATCTGGCGGCCGTCGACCGAGGGATCCGACAGCGAGAACGCGGTTCGATAGGGAGCCTGCACCATCAGCTCGACGGCTTCATTGAGCAGGGTGTGCTCGTGCTCTGGACAATCCGGGACCAAATTGAGCGTCCAACGATCGACTTCCTCGCGATACTCCCAGTAGGCCGCGAGCAGCGGTGCGCGGCGCTTCAGCAGAGCCTCGACCAACTGTCTGGATGCGTCCACCCTCGAATCTACGAGCGCTTCAATAGCCATTCGAACAGCCCTTCATCGCCCCCGATCGCATCCAATATAGCCGAAGCCCGTTCGTCGGTCCAAAGCTCATAGCGCGCCCGCTCGGACCATTCGGCAGCGATGGCCCATCGCTTCTTAAGGCCAGGATGGATTGAAATCTCTGCTTCGAGCGCCGACTTCAACCCTGCGATATCCATCAATTGGCTGAGATCGTGCGAATAGATCTTGCCGACCCGTTTGAGATCCGGAATTTCATCCGCACGGAATTGCCGCGCGATAATCGCCTTCAACGCGCATTCCAGCACGTAGCCGGCAAGGTAGTAAGCGCCCGACGGATGGCCGCTAGCGAGCAGAAGTCTCGCCTCGGCCAGTCGCTCCCGAGCAAGGTGTTGGAGCGTTGCGCGGTCCTGCCCCATCGCTCACACCGCCACCTCGGCCTTGATGTGCGGGTGCGGGTCGTAGCCTTGCAGCGTGAAGTCTTCGTAGCGGAAGCCGAAGATGTCGGTCACCGCCGGATTGATCGACATCGTCGGCAGCGGACGCGGCGCACGGGTCAGTTGCAGCCGGGCCTGCTCCAGATGATTGGAATACAGATGTGCATCGCCGAGCGTATGGACGAAGTCGCCGAGCTTCAGCCCGGTGACCTGGGCGACCATCATCGTCAACAGCGCGTAGGACGCGATATTGAACGGCACGCCGAGAAACACGTCAGCCGAGCGTTGATAGAGCTGGCACGACAGCTTGCCATTGGCGACATAGAACTGAAACAGGCAGTGGCACGGCGGCAGCGCCATCTTCTCGACGTCGGCCGGATTCCAGGCGGTGACCATCAGCCGCCGCGAGTCCGGATTACGTTTGATCATGTCGACCACAGCCGCGATCTGATCGATCGAGCCGCCATCCGCGGTCGGCCATGAGCGCCACTGTGCGCCGTATACCGGACCGAGATCGCCGTTCTCGTCCGCCCACTCGTCCCAGATGGTGACGCCGTGGTCGTGCAGGTATTTGATGTTGGTGTCGCCCTTCAGGAACCACAGCAGTTCGTGCACGATCGCCTTCAGCGGCAGCCGCTTGGTGGTCAGCATCGGAAAGCCGGCGGCCAGATCGAACCGCATCTGATGCCCGAACACCGACAGGGTGCCGGTTCCGGTTCGGTCGCGCTTCTCGGCCCCGTCGCTCAAAATGCGTTCGAGCAGGTCCTGGTATTGGATCATGGCGAGGTGGCTCGGCAATGCAGCACCAGCGCGACCGGCGGGCGGCAACGCAGGAGGCTTCGGGGAAGGGTCCGGACGGCTGCGAAAATGGCCCGTGACGGCGGCGGCGGCAAGGCCGCAGCGCCGCCGATCCACACAAGGCTGCCGGGCTCCGGGCGGATGACCGTCCGCCGCTACGGGGCGGAACCTCTCGCCACATCGCCCCAGCGGGCGATTTCGTCCTGAACGAGCTGAGCCAACACCACCGGCGAGCGTTGGTCGGGGCGCGGAATGATGCCGCCGAGGTTGGTAAGCCGGCCGCGCAGCTCGGATTGGTCGAGGGCTCGGGACACCGCTGCGTTCAGTTTGGCGACGATCGGCTCGGGCGTGCCGCGGGGCGCGAACAGCCCGGTCCAGGCCGCAACCCGAAACCCGGGCATTCCTGCTTCGCTCGCGGTCGGAACCTGCGGCACCGCCGGATCGCGCTCGGACGAAGCGATCACATACGCCTTGATCGTGCCCTCGCGCAGCGCCGGCACGGCGTTGACGATCTGGTCGCACATGTAATCCACCTGCCCCTCGACCAGCGCCTGCAGCGCCGGCCCGGTGCCGCTGAACGGCACCGCGGTCGGATCGACCCCGAGCAAGCGGTTGAGCAGCAGGCACGAGGCATAGGACACCGACCCGAAGCCGGCATGGGCGACGTTGACGCTATCGGTGTGCGACTTCACGAAGGCGGCAAACTCGGTCATGTCCTTGGGCGGGAATTGCCTGCGCGCCAGCAGCAGCACAGGCATCTCCGCGAGCAGCGCGACCGGTTCGAAGTCCTTGTCCGGCCGATAGCCCAGCTTGGGATACAGCGCGGCGGCCGAGCCGTGGGTGCCCATGTGTCCGACGATCAAGGTGTGGCCATCGGGCGTCGCATGCGCCACTCGGGTCGCGGCCAGCGTGCCGCCGGCGCCGAGGATATTTTCAATTTCGATCGGCTGCCCCAGCGTCTTGGCCATTTCCGCAGTGATCAGCCGCGCGACCGTATCGGTCGGGCCACCTCTGGCGAACGGCACCACCACTGTCACGGTCCGCACCGGGAAATCGATCTGGTCGAGCCGGTCCTGGTCGGCGGCCCAGCCCGGCGCCAGCCACAGCGCCACCATGGCTATCGCGACGCCTCCTGCTGCGCCCACGCCGCCGAACAGCTTCATCGTGCGTCTCCGCCGGAAAGACGTGGTGATAGCGAATTACTCGCTATCAGATCAACCAGCGAAAACGGAGCTACGGCGATGCGAGAATGTAGGCGCGCGGCCGGTCAGCCCTCGGATTCGACGAAGACCTCGTCCCGCTTCCGCCGCAGCATGGGTAATACCGCCAGGATCAGCAGCCCCACCGCGACGGCGAGCAGCGCGGCCGACAGCGGCCGGGTCAGGAACACCATGGCGTCACCGCGGGCAATCAGCAGAGCACGGCGCAGATTGTCCTCCATCAGCGGGCCCAGCACCATGCCGAGCAGCAGCGGGGCCGGCTCGAACTCGTGCTTGACCAGCCAATAACCGATCAGCCCGAAGGCGCCGGCCAGAATGACGTCGACCGGCGCGTTGTTCACCGAGTAGATCCCGATACAGCAGAAGATCACGATCGCCGGAAACATCAGGCGGTACGGAACACGCAATAACCGCACCCAGACGCCAACCAATGGCAGGTTGATCACCAGCAGCATCAGGTTGCCGATCCACATCGAGGCGATCATTCCCCACACCAGCTCGGGCTGGTTCTGCATCACCTGCGGTCCGGGCACGATGTTGTGGATGGTCATCGCGCCGACCATCAGCGCCATCACGGCGTTGGGCGGAATACCCAGCGTCAGCAGCGGGATGAACGAGGTCTGCGCGGCGGCATTGTTGGCGCTTTCCGGCGCCGCGACACCCTCGATCGCGCCGCGGCCGAACCGCTTCGGATCGCGGGCGATCTTCTTTTCCAACGTATAGGCAGCAAACGAAGCGATCACTGCACCGCCGCCGGGCAGGATACCGAGGATCGATCCCAGCACCGTGCCGCGCGCGATCGCGGGGGCGGCGTCGCTGAGATCTTTCCGGGTCGGCATCAGACCGGTGATCTTCTGCTGCACCAGTTCGCGATCGGCCGACGCGCCGAAATCGAGGTTACGGATGATCTCGGCAAAACCGAACACGCCCATCGCGACGGTGGCGAAGCCGAGCCCGTCCGCCAGCTCCGGCAGATCGAAGGTCATCCGCGCCGCGCCGGTTTCGATGTCGGAGCCGACGGTCGACAGCAATAGTCCGAGCACGATCATCGCCAGCGCCTTCAGTACCGAGCCGCGGGCCAGCACCACCGCGAACACCAGGCCGAGTACCATCAGCGAGAAGTACTCGGCCGGGCCGAACGCTAGCGCGATCCTGGTCAGCGGCTGACCGACCAGCGCGATCAGCACGGTGGCGAAGCAGCCGGCGGCGAACGAACCGATCGCGGCGATCGCCAGCGCTGGACCGGCGCGGCCCTGCTTGGCCATCTGAAAGCCGTCGAGCGTCGTCACCACAGAGGTCGCCTCGCCCGGAATATTGACTAGGATCGAGGTGGTCGAGCCGCCGTACTGGGCGCCGTAATAAATGCCGGCGAGCATGATCAGCGCGCCGACCGGCGGCAGACCGAAAGTAATCGGCAGCAGCATCGCCACCGTGGCGATGGTGCCGATCCCCGGCAGCACGCCGATCAGGGTGCCGACCAGCGCGCCGGTCAGGCACAACAGCAGATTGGTCGGCGACGCGGCGACCTGAAAGCCGAGGGCGAGATTGGAAAACAGATCCATCATCGCCGCCTCACTGCGTCAGGGCCACAGGCCACAGCGCAAACGGCAGCGCTAGCCCGTACACGAACAGCCCGCAGCACGCAGCGGTGAGCACGATACCGACCAGGACGGTCTCGCCCCAGCGCGTCTCCGGCGTGCCGAGCGCTGCAATCAGGAAGCTAGACAATGCTGCAATGACGAGGCCGAGCGGCCGGATCGTCACCGCGAACGAGAGAATCGCGAGGCCGACGAACAGTGGCCCGCGCCAGTGAAATGTCGCCAGCCGCTGCCCCTCGATGAAGATCCCGGTGGCGGCGATCACCGCGCCCAATCCAAGCAACAGCAGCGCGAGCAGCCGCGGCACTGTCCCCGGCCCGAACCGAAAGCCATGCATGCCGCCGAGATCGCTGGCTGCCCATAGCGCGAAGACGGCGACCGCGATCAACACCACCCCGCCCACGAAATCCTGCGGCCCGCGAATCCAGCTCGGAAACACGGATCGCTCCCGCACCCCGCTCGGCGCCTCGTCCATCGATCGTCTCTCCCAGCCTGCGCACCGCCCGGCTCGGGAGCGGCATCTTCTGTCTTTGGCCTATCGGCCTGGTTCAAACAACGCCGGCGAAGCCCAACACGCCGCCAGCGAGCAGCAGCCACAGCGGATTGATCCCGGTCACAGCTGCCAGCACAGCAACGATCGCCGTCAGTGTCAGCGATGCTGCGGACCGGTCCGACGCCAGAGCCAGGATCAGACCGCTCGCCGCCATCAGGCCGATCGAGAGCGGCACCAGCGCCGCCTGGATGATCGCCGGCCAGCGAGACGTCGTCGCACGGCCAAGCACCCGGCTGACCAGATAGGCCAGCGTCGCGCTCGGCCCGCACATCCCGAGCGTCGCCACCAGCGCTCCGGCGAGCCCGGCTGCCTGATAGCCGATCAGCGCGACGATCATCACGTTGGGGCCAGGCGAGAGCTGAGCGATCGCGAAGGCGTCGGCGAATTGCTGTTCGGTCAGCCAGTGATTGAGGGTGACGGCGGCACGGTGGATTTCCGGCAGCGCGGCGTTGGCGCCGCCGATCGCGAACAGCGACATCGTGCTGAAGGTCACGGCGAGACCGCCGAGCGAAGGCGTCCCGGTCATGCGGTGCGCCTCCGCAGCAGATAAGTGGCGCCAATGCTGCATGGGACCGCGACCGCCAGCACCCACGGCATCGGCAGCCGCAGCACGCCGACGGCGAGGAAGACGGCCACAAGTAGCCCGATCGCGACCGGATCGCGCTTGCGCAGCAGCGGCAGCAGCATCTTGAACGCGACGGAGAACAACAGCCCGATCGCCGCGTAGGACACCCCGGCGAGAATGCGCCGCAACGCCTCGAGCTCGCCGTAGTGGGCGTAAAGCACCGCCAGCAGCGTCACGATCAGCAGCGGTGGGCCGACCAGCCCGGCAAACGCCGCAATCGCCCCGGGGATGCCGCGGAACCGCGCTCCGAACACCACCGACAGATTGACGATGTTCGGCCCCGGCAGGAAATGGCACAGTGCGAAGGTCTCGTTGAACTCCTCCGCCGTCATCCAGCGGTGCTGCTCGACGATCGCTCGCCGCGCCCACACCAGGACGCCGCCAAATCCGGCCAGCGACATCTTGGCGAACGCGACGAACAGCTCGCCGAGGCCGGGCGCCGGAGTGATCGGGGCGTCTGTCGGGTCGCGATCGGAAGCGTCGGTGAGGGCCATTCGGTAGCTTTAGACCGCCGCACTGGACGCAACCACCGGCTTTTCCGCCGGCCCCCTGTTCGCGTACCGCCAAGCTGCCCGGACCTGGACCAAGTCCACGGAAGATCTTCCGCGCGTGCCCACAAGTGCTTGGCAGCGAGGCCCTTTCGCCGGCGGGGATTGCACCCTATATTGGGTGCGTCGGGGTAACCCGACTATGGAAATAAATGGCCGTCGTAATAAACCATTCGGACCCGGGGGCGGTACCCGGCGCCTCCACCCAAGCCCGTCATCCTCCTTGCGGACGGCGGGTTTCGGCGGGGGCGAAATAGGATCGACGAGGGCGTAAAGGGCTTGCTTTTTCCCGGTATTGTTCCGCCGTTATCGGGCTACTGCAATAGTTGCCAACGACAACTATGCTCCGGTTGCTCAGGCTGCGTAACGCAGTTTGAAAGACCACTCTAAAGCCCTAACGGGTTAAGCTCCGTTAGGCGGGGTTCGGAGGCACCTGGCAACAGAAGCCTCCACTCATTCTAATCACGCCTGGCTCGTTCAGAATTTTGCAGGCTGGATGGTGGCTTACTGCCCACTTCTCCGGCGCCGCGGCGCACAATTCAGCCGCGATTGATGCTGACCGTGGACAGCGGCCGGGGTAGCATGATGATCGGCGCGAGTCGGGCCACACCCCCAGTGCCGAACCAGCCTCGAGGCAGCAGCCTTCGGGTATCCGAGCGACGGGACGACGACACGGGACGACCACATGGCCACCGACCACATTCGATACGACGTGCTGGCCCGCGACGCCTTGCGTGGCGTGCTGCGGCACGTCCTCACCGACGTCGCTCAGCACGGACTGCCCGGGGAGCATCATTTCTTCATCACGTTCCAGTCCAAGGCCGACGGCGTGAAGCTGTCGCCGAGGCTGCTGGCGCAATACCCCGAAGAAATGACCGTGGTGCTGCAACATCAGTTCTGGGACCTCGTGGTCACCGAAGACCGTTTCGAGGTAGGGCTGTCGTTCGGCGGCATCCCGGAGCGTCTGGTGGTGCCGTTCGCCTCGATCAAGAGCTTCTTCGATCCGTCGGTGAAGTTCGGGCTGCAGTTCGAAGCGGCCGATGAGGCCGAGGACAACGACGAGTCCGAGGAGGCCGGCGAACTGGTGACCGCGGCTCCGGCGCCTGTGGCGCTGCCGTCGGCGACCGCGACCGACGACCCGCCATCCGACGACGAGCCTCCCCGCTCGGGCGAAGGCGCCGAGGTGGTGCGGCTCGACCGCTTCCGCAAGAAGTAACGGCACCGCCGATCATCTGTCGTCTGCACGCTGGATCGCTCCGGCGTGCGAAGCGTTGCCGGATGACGCTGCCCCGCTTACCTTCGATCCCCAGCCTTCAGGACGACGATCATGGCCCGCACGCCCCGCTCTCCCCGCCCCGCGCGATCCACAGCGACCCGGAGCGAGACCGATAGTTTCGGTCCGATCGATGTCGCCGCCGACCGCTATTGGGGCGCGCAGACCGAGCGCTCGCGGCAGAATTTCCGTATCGGCACCGAGCGGATGCCGATCGGCATCATCCGGGCGCTGGCGATCGTCAAGCTGGCGGCGGCCGAAACAAATAAAGAGCTCGGCCTGCTCGACAACCGCCGCGCCGGCGCCATCGTCCGCGCCGCCCGCGAAGTGATCGAAGGCACCCATGACGATCACTTCCCGCTGGTGGTGTGGCAGACCGGCTCCGGCACCCAGACCAACATGAACCTCAACGAGGTGATCGCCAATCGCGCCAACGAACTGCTCGGCGGCGAGCGCGGGTCGAAGAAGCCCGTGCATCCCAACGATCACGTCAACATGAGCCAGTCGTCGAACGACTCGTTCCCGACCGCGATGCACATCGCCGCGGCGCAGGCGATCACCACCGACCTGATCCCGGCGCTGACGCTGCTGCACGACGCGCTGCGCAAGAAGGAAAAGGCGTTCGCCAAGATCGTCAAGATCGGCCGCACCCATACCCAGGACGCCACCCCGTTGACGCTCGGCCAGGAGTTCTCCGGCTACGCGGCGCAGCTCGCAAGTAGCATCGCCCGGGTCAAGGCGGTGCTGAAGGAGCTGTATCCGCTGGCGCAGGGCGGCACCGCGGTTGGCACCGGGCTGAACACGCATCCGAAATTTGCCAAGGCGTTCGCCAAGCGCGCTGCCGCGCTCACCAAGCTGCCGTTCGTCACCGCGCCGAACAAGTTCGAAGCGCTCGCCGGCAACGACGCCTACGTGTTCGTGCACGGCGCGCTGAACGCCGCTGCCACCGCGCTGTTCAAGATCGCCAACGACATCCGCCTGCTTGGCTCCGGTCCGCGCTCCGGCCTCGGCGAACTGATCCTGCCCGAGAACGAGCCCGGCTCGTCGATCATGCCCGGCAAAGTCAACCCGACCCAGTGCGAGGCGATGACCATGGTGTGCTGCCAGGTCTTCGGCAATCACACCACGCTCACCGTCGCCGGCAGCCAGGGCCATTTCGAACTCAACGTCTACAAGCCGGTGATGGCGCAGGCGATGCTGCAATCGATCGGACTACTGGCCGACGCGGCGCGCTCGTTCACCACCAACTGCGTCGACGGCATCCGCGCCGACGAGCAGCGGATCGGCGAGCTGATGCAGCGTTCGCTGATGCTGGTCACCGCACTGGCGCCGACCATCGGCTACGACAACGCCGCCAAGATTGCCAAGGCGGCTCATCAGCGTGGTACGACCTTGAAGGAGGAAGCGGTGCGCTCCGGGCTGATCAGCGCCGCCGACTTCGACCGATTGGTACGCCCGGACAAAATGACGCATCCGGGCTGACCATACAACGCGTTCCCGGAGTTGTAAAAAAGCCCTTTCGGAAATTGATGTAAATCATATCCCTTGCTCGCGCAGATTGGTCAACTTGCATCTGCGGCGTTGTGGTTCGACAGCCTTATTCGATTTACGGAATAAGTGTCGGTCCGCATCCAAGCAGTGATATGGTTTTGTTCTTGATGGTGATCGAGCCTCTTATGGCTTCGTGCATTCGTGCCCGCCTGGTAGGCGACGCCCGTTGCCGATTTAATCGATAATGGGTGACGAGATGGCCGACGTGGTCAATTTGAAACGCTTCAAGAAGCGAGCCGAGCGGGAAGCAGCCGCGAAACTCGCAGACACTAATCGCGCAAGATTTGGCAGGACCAAATCGCAGCGCGAGTTCGACCAGCATCACGCTAGCCGCGCCAATCAACTGCTCGATCAACACAAAATCGGTGGCGAGGACGCGTCATGAAATCGCCGGTAGTGAAACGGTCGATCGTGGTCGCGGGCCACAAGACCAGTGTCAGCCTCGAAGAAGCCTTCTGGAACGGCATGAAGGAGATCTCTGGCGTGCGGGACATGACTTTGTCCGAGCTCGTCGGGGAGATCGACAGCAATCGTCAGCAGGGCAACCTGTCTTCGGCGATCCGGCTGTTCGTGCTGGACTACTTCCGCAGCCGCGCCTTGCAGGCGCAGCAGCAGGCAGTGGCTGATACCAAGACCGAAAGCTCACTGACGGCGCACTGATCGTCAGATCGGTGCGCTGTTCAGTCGGTCGCCCTCCCCTTTGAGGGCGACAACGCCAAAGGCGGACGTGGCCTTGACGGGCGCGCGTCTCCTGGTGCGGGTTTGATCTCCAACGGCGGCGGCAGTGGCGCGAGCTTTTCGCGCGGTGTCGAGGGCGCGGCGGTCGATGCTTGTGGCTGAGGTGGCGTTTGCGACTGAGGCGACATCTTCGGCTGAGGCGACGCAGGTCGCTGCGGCTGGGCGCGTGGCTTCGGTGTAGCGCGGCGCGGATCGGCGTCCGGCAACGGCGGCGTCTGCGGCAGCGCGGTGCTGAGCCCGGTTCCCTGTCCGGTCGCTGGCACTGCTGACGCCGGAGCGCCCCGCGGTGCAGCCTGAGGGGTGTCGGGCGGCGTGCGTGCCGTTGCGGGCGATGCTGATTCCGGATTGGACGACGCGGTCGGCCGCGGCAGACTTGAGGTCTGCTCGGGGGGGCGGCCAGGTTGGGCCGGAGTCGGAGAAGAGCCCGGCGAGTCGGTGGCGACCAGCGGTTTGCTGCCCTGTTCCAGCATTTGCAGCTTGCGGGTCTCGCGGTCGATTCGGCGGATCGACAGCCAGGACGACAGCCCCGACAGATCACGGCTCCACTCCATGCGATCCAGCGGCCCGGCTGCGAATATCCGAATCTCCGGCGGCAGTTCCTGCGCCGGCTCGGTCGGCGTCAGCGTGACACGCAGGTCGGCCTGGCCGGCGGCGATGTCGTAGCCACCCGAGATCACCGCGCGAGCGTCCTTGGCCTGCAGCGTGGCCGGCGACAGCTTCAGACGGCCGTCACTGACGCTCACCGGAAACTGCGCAGTCTCGACCTTGAGCGGCGTCGCCATCAGCGCCGGCTCGACCAGCTTGGCGAGATGATCAGTGTCGATCGGCTGCCCCTGATCGGCGGCGCGGATCGCCACCGCGAATGCGTTCGGATCGAGCCCGGCAACGGCTGCGCGCGACAGCATCACCGTGCCGCCGCCCGACAGCGCACCGATCAGCGCCGAGGCGCTGCGGCCGCTGCTCGCCAACGTGCCTTGCAGCGACAACTTCCCTGGAGGCATCGCCAGCGGGCCGTCGCGGAGCGTCGCGGCATCGGCATCCCTGACGCTGAGCTGCGCGTCGAGCGCGACGCCGGCATCGGTGGGCTTGACGGTCAGCACTGTTTTGACTTCGCCGCCGCCGAGCTTGCCGTTGCCGTCGAGCGTCAGCGATCGTCCGTCGCTGCGCACCACGCCGCGCAGCGGCTGCAGCTCGCTGCCGCCCGGCAGCTCGGCCCGCACCGCCTGGAACGCGATCTTGCCACGCCAGCCACGCAGCCAGCCCTGCCCGAGCGGCTCGTCGTCCGGGCGTCCGGCCGCGCCGAGCGCGAGTTGCAACGCCGGTCCCAGCGGCAGCGTATCGAGCCCCGCCTCGCCGTCGAGTTCGGCGGTTTGTCCGCGCGTCAGCTTCAGCCGGCCGCGCAACCGCGAGCCGGCAATGCCGGCGTCGATGTCCTTGAAGTTCCATGTGCTGCCAGCGACCGCAAGCTGCGTCGCCAGCGACAACGGCGCGCCGGCCGCCGGCAAGTCGAACAACGGCGACAGGTCGAGCTTGCGCGCATTCAGCGACAGCGCCGCTTTCGGCTCGGCCGCGAACGGTTCGATCTCGCCGCTCGCCTCGGCATCGAGTCCCGCCGCGGCGAGCTTCACCTTGCCATGCAGTGCGCCGCGCCATTTGCCGGTGCCCGAGGCCTGCAGCGTTGCCGCGCCGTCGCCGGCGGCGATAACATGGTCGAGCCCGAGCACCGCGAGCAACGTCTCGCCGCGCGGCGCAGACAGCTCGCCGTCGAGATTGAACTCGCTGCGCGCCAGCGCATCGAGATCGAGCTTGCGCAGATCGGCGGCGGCCGGGCTCGCTTTCGCCGTCACCCTGCCGCTGATTTGCGGCGCAGCCAGGTCGAGCGTACCGATGGCATCGACACGATCGGGCGTCCGGCTCGCCTTCTCGACACCCAGCGCGAGCTTGGCGCGCACGTTGCCGGACTCGGCCGGCAGCGCCTTCAGCCGCGCAGCGATGGCCGGTGCGAACGGATCGATCACGGCCGCGATCGGACCGAGCGACGGCGCGCTTGCTGAGACGGCGAGCTGTCCGGTGGCGCTGTCGCGATCGAGCGCGCCGTCGCCTTCGAGCAGCAGCCCGCCCGCAGTGCCGAGCTTCAGCTTGTCGAGCGCGATCCGGTGCGGATCGTAAGTGAGCCGCACCGCCGCCGGCTGCCAGACCTGATCGCCGACCCCGAGTTTGCCGAGATCGAGCGTGACGCTCGCCTGCTCCGGCCAGCCGCCGTCAGGGCCGGCAAGCGTCCGGGCCCATTGCAGCGCGGCGTGGAGATCGGCGCTGTCGCCCTTCAGCTCGGCGACGATCTGCGATCCCTGATCGTCGCGCCGGGCGCGGTAGGCGAAGCGGCCGCGCAGCGTATCGCCGCCGCTTTCCAACGTCAGCGGATCGAGCACCAGCGCATCGGAGCCGGCGCGGACGCCGCCCGCGATCCGCAGCGCCTTGCTCAATCCGCCACCGGCCGTCGGCGTGCGGCCCTGCAGCAAGGCGGCGAGCAGATCGGGGTCGGTGGACGATAGATCGAGCGTGCCGGTGATGCCTGCATCCGCCGCCCCGGCGCCGCCACGCAGCGCCAGCCGGGTGCCGCCGGGGGAGCGCAGCTCGAGCCGTTCGATCTGCCAGGCCTGCTCATCGCCGCGCAGTTCGGCCGACAGATCGGTGACCGGACGGCTGCCGATCATGATCTGATCGGCGTCGACCGAGATCTGCGCCGGCATCGGCGGCAGCGGCAGCGACGCCGCCAGATCGCGCAGCCGCCCAGCCCAAGGCTGCGGCGGCGCCGCATCGCCGGGCTTGGCCAGCAGCCGGTCGGCATCGAACTGCCGGGCCGACAGCTTGGCGGCGAACCGCGGCGCCGCGCCGAACTTCGCCTCGCCGCTGCCGGTGAGCTTCAGCGCGCGATCGTCCGCGCCCCAGGACATCTCGACCTGATCGAATTTGGCGAGCGCCGGATCGGCCTCGACCTTGGCGGCGAGCCGCCACGGCGCGCGCGGCGCTTCACCCGCCGCGGCCGCGACGACCGCCAGCGAGGCACTGCCGTCGAACCGCGGACGGCTGTGGTCGAGCATGAGCAGGCCATCGAGATCGGCCACGACCCCACCCGCCCCCGGATTGATCCCGGCCCGCAGCCGGATCGCATCGCCATCCGCCGCGCGGCCGGTCGACAGCCGGAACGGATAGCGCTGGCCGCGCAGCAGGAAATTGCCGTCGCCGCGCAGCGCCGCCGCCTGGGCGCGCAGCTCGCCGGAGAACGCGATGTCGCTGAGTTCGAGATTGCTGCGGCTGGCGGCATCGTGGAGCGCGATACGGCCGGTAAGATTGAGACGGTCGACAGTGAGAGCGGCCAGATTCGAAAGCCCGGCGGCCGGCCAGTCGAGCCGGCCCTGCGGATCGAGGCCGAGATCGAGCGACAGCCCGTTGATCGACAGTTCGTCGGCGCGCAGCTCGCCGCGCATCAGCGAGCCGAGACTGAATTCGACATCGAGCTTGGCAACGCCGACCCGGCCGGCATCATTGGCGCCGCCGACGCTGACCCCATGCAGCCGGAGCGAGGGTGTCGGCAATAGCCGTGCATCGAGCGGACCGGTGACTCGCACCTGGGTGCCGAGCAGCCGCGTCGCCTCCGCTTCAAACGGAGTGCGAAACTGATTCCAGTCGATCAGATAAGGTCCGACCAGCGCGGCGAGCAGCGCCAGAATCAGCGCGATCGCCAGACCGAGCAGCGTCGTCTGCACGCAGTTTCCCCTCGGGGCGTTGCGACGCCCCTCGCCGGCGTCCTTCCCTTCGTGATTTCAACGCCTAACGCCAGACTGTGGCGAACTCACAGCGACTTCAAGCGGCGGATTCACTCCGCCGGAAAATCCTGTGGTTCAAATCCCTTGCGGCAGGATCTTGCCGGGATTGAAGATGTTCTGCGGGTCAAGCGCCTGCTTGATCGCAGCCATCGCCTGCAGCGCCTCGAGGCCGAGCTCGGCCTTGAGATATTTCTGCTTGCCCTGGCCGATACCATGCTCGCCGGTGCAGGTGCCGTCCATCGCCTGCGCCCGCTCGACCAGCCGGTGCATGAACTCGTCGGCCCGCGCCAGCTCTGCGGCGTCGTTGACGTCGCACAGCAGCGAGCAGTGGAAGTTGCCGTCGCCGACATGGCCGACGATCGGGGCCAGCAGTCCGAGCCGGTTGAGATCGGCCTCGGTCTCGCCGACGCAATCGGCCAGCCTCGAGATCGGCACGCAGACGTCGGTGGCGACGACGCCGACGCCGTCGCCCTGACGCAGCGCTCGCACTGACCAATAGGCGTCGTGCCGGGCCTGCCACAGCTTGTTGCGATCCTCGGGGCGCGTCGTCCAGGTGAAGTCGCCGCCGCCGCAATCCTTGGCGATCGCGCCGAAATTCTTCGACTGCTCGCCGACCTCGACTTCGCTGCCGTGGAATTCGAGCAGCAGCAGCGGCGTCTCCGGCAGCGTCAGCTTGGAATAGGCATTCACCGCCTTGACCTGGGATTCGCTCATCAGCTCGATCCGGGCCAGCGGAATGCCGGTCTGGATCGCCAGGATCACCGCCTGACAGGCGTCGCTGACCGACGGGAACGAGCAGGATGCAGCCGCGATGGTCTCCGGAATGCCGCGCAGCTTGATGGTCAGCTCGGAGATGATGCCGAGCGTGCCTTCCGAGCCAACGAACAGATGGGTCAGGTCATAGCCGGCCGAGGATTTCTTGGCGCGGGTGCCGGTGGTTACGATCTCGCCGTCGCCGCGCACCACCTTCAGCGCCAGCACATTGTCGCGCATCGTGCCATAGCGCACCGCATTGGTGCCGGAGGCGCGGGTCGCCGCCATGCCGCCGATCGAAGCGTCGGCACCGGGATCGATCGGGAAGAACAGCCCCTGGTCGCGCAGGTTCTCGTTCAGCGCCTTGCGGGTGACGCCGGGCTGGATCACGCAGTCGAGATCCTCGGCGTGGACGGCCAGGATCTTGTTCATGTCGCGCAGGTCGATGCAGACGCCGCCGGCCGGGGCGTTGACGTGGCCTTCGAGCGAGGTGCCAGTGCCGAACGCGATCACCGGCACCTGGTGCTGGGCGCAGATTCGCACCGTGTCCTGGATGTCCGCGGTCTCCTGCGCCATCACCACCGCATCCGGCGGCTGGTTCGGCAGCCAGGTCGTGGTGTGGCCGTGCTGCTCGCGCACCGCAAGCGAGGTGACGAGGCGGTTGCCGAACCGCGCCGCGAGCGCTTCAATGGCGCTTGCCACGGCCTGCGGCTCGGCGCGCTTCGGCGTGTTGGTGATGGTCAGGCCCACAACAAAAACTCCTTCGGAAACGGGGCGACCGTGGCAAAGGATACCGGAGGGGTCAAGGGAGGTAGGATTGACTTTGGAAGTAGATCGCAGCGTCGAAACCGGCACCGTGGCCGCGCCGTTCCTGTCGTCGGTGATGCAGATCGAGCCCGGCTGGATCGACTATAACGGCCACCTCAACATGGCCTATTACAACGTGCTGTTCGACCGCGCGATCGATCAGATCTGGAGCGAACTCGGGATCGGGGTCGACTATCTGAACACGCGCGGCGGCTCGACCTTCACGGCCGAAGCTCATGTGCGTTACTTGCGGGAAATCCATCTCGGCGATCCGGTGCGGGTCTCGGTCTACATCGTCGCAGCGGACGAGAAACGTATTCACACCTTCGAAGAGCTGCGCCACGCCGAGGAAGGCTGGCTGTCGGCGACGTCGGAAAACATGTCGATGCATGTCGACATGGCGAGCCGCAAAGTGGCGCCGTTTCCGGACGACATTCGCGCGTCGGTGGCGCGGATGGCAGCGGCGCATCGGACGCTGCCGCAACCCGAGGGCATCGGACGACGTATCGCGATGCCCTCGAAGCGACCTGCGGCCTAGACTCGCGAACGACCGCGGAAAATGCTCACGACCGCCGAAACCAGGAACAGTACGATCGCGATGAAGAAGATGATCTTGGCGATTTCGATCGACGCGCCGGCGATGCCGCCGAAGCCGAGCAGACCCGCGATCAGCGCAACCACGAGAAACGTCACAACCCAACCCAACATGTGATGACCTCCGTTTCGCTTCAGGCACCCGCAGGCGGCTGCCTTCTTGGGTGAGGCGCCGCCGGTTTCGGCCGCGCCGCTTGGCGAAACAATCCAGGCCTGGAACGAAAGTTCCGGGCCGGGCTGGTGCGTCGAGGCCTGATTATTTGCGCAAAATCACGGAACGGAATCGCATGAAATGGCGCCGTCAGCGGGGCCCGGCGCCGGGCCGGCCTGTCAATCGCGGCGCGCTGCGCCTATATCGGCGGATAATCCTGCTCTGAAAGCTCTTCATCGAGCCCCGCAGCACGGCTGCGGGTGATAAAACGATTCGCATGACCGATCCGACCCAACGCCAGTCTCTCGATGTCTCCAGCTACCAACCCGTTGCCGGCGGCATCGCCGCGCGCGCCCGCGCGTCGGCCGGCCCGGCCTATCTGTCCGGCCTCAATCCGGAGCAGCGCGAGGCGGTAGAAACACTCGACGGTCCGGTGCTGGTGCTGGCCGGCGCGGGCACCGGCAAGACGCGGGTGCTGACCACGCGGATCGCCCACATCCTCTCCACCGGCCGCGCCCGACCTGGCGAAATCCTGTCGGTGACCTTCACCAACAAGGCAGCGCGCGAGATGAAGCTGCGGCTCGGCCAGATGCTCGGCCAGGCGGTCGAAGGCATGCCGTGGCTCGGCACCTTCCATTCGATCGGCGGCCGCATCCTGCGCTATCACGCCGAACTGGTGCAGCTCACCTCGAACTTCACGGTGCTCGACACCGACGACCAGATCCGTCTGCTGAAACAGCTACTCGCCGCCGACAATATCGACGACAAGCGCTGGCCGGCGCGGATGCTGGCCGGACTGATCGACGGCTGGAAGAACCGCGGCCTGACGCCGTCGCAGGTGCCGGCCGGCGAAGCCGCGATGTTCGGCAACGGCCGCGGCGGCAAACTCTATGCGCAGTATCAGGAGCGGCTGAAGATCCTCAACGCCGCCGACTTCGGCGATCTGCTCTTGGAGAACATCCGCCTGTTCCGCGAACACCCCGACGTGCTGCGTCAGTATCAGAACCGCTTCAAGTTCATCCTGGTCGACGAGTATCAGGACACGAACGTCGCGCAGTATCTGTGGCTGCGGCTGCTGTCGCAGACGTCCGGCCAAACCTCTCCCCGCGCGCGGGGAGAGGTCGGATCGCGCAGCGATCCGGGTGAGGGGGCGCCTCCGCAGAACGCAGACTCTCAGACTGCGGAGACGCCCCCTCACCCCACCCCTCTCCCCGCACGCGGGGAGAGGGAGCAGGCAGTGCAGATCGCCACCTCCTCCGCCCCCAAGAACATCTGCTGCGTCGGCGACGACGATCAGTCGATCTATGGCTGGCGCGGCGCGGAGGTCGACAACATCCTGCGTTTCGACCACGACTTCCCCGGCGCCAAGGTCATCCGCCTGGAGCGCAATTATCGCTCGACCGGTCACATCCTCGCCGCCGCCTCGCATCTGATCGCGCACAATGAAGGCCGGCTCGGCAAGACGCTGCGCACCGAAGATGTCGACGGCGAGATGGTCACCGTCACCGGCGCGTGGGATTCGGAAGAAGAGGCCCGCGCTATCGGCGAAGAGATCGAGCAGTTGCAGCGCCAGGGTCATGCGCTCAACGAGATCGCGATCCTGGTGCGCGCCTCGTTCCAGATGCGCGAGTTCGAAGACCGCTTCGTCACCCTCGGCCTCCCCTACCGCGTGATCGGCGGCCCGCGGTTCTATGAGCGCGCCGAAATCCGCGATGCACTGGCTTACTTGCGGGTGATCAACTCGCCGGCCGACGATCTCGCCTTCGAGCGCATCGTCAACGTGCCGAAGCGCGGCCTCGGCGACGCGACCGTGCAGATGCTGCACGACCACGCCCGCAAGCGCCGCATCCCGCTGTTCGACGCGGCCCGGATGGTGATCGACACCGATGAGCTGAAGCCGAAAGCGCGCGGCAGCCTGCGCGGCCTGATCGAGAGCTTCGAACGCTGGCAGGTGCAGCGCGACGCGGTGGCGCACACCGAGCTGGCCGAGATCGTGCTCGACGAGAGCGGCTACACCGAGATGTGGCAGAAAGATCGTTCCGCCGACGCCGCCGGTCGACTGGAGAACCTGAAAGAACTCGTCCGTTCGATGGAGGAGTTCGAGAATCTTCAGGGCTTCCTGGAGCACATCTCGCTGGTGATGGACCGCGAGGGCGGCGCCGATGAAGACGCCGTCAGCGTGATGACGCTGCACTCCGCCAAGGGGCTGGAATTCGAAACCGTGTTCCTGCCCGGCTGGGAGGAAGGGTTGTTTCCGCATCAGCGCGCACTCGACGAACAGGGCCGCGCCGGCCTCGAGGAAGAGCGCCGCCTCGCCCATGTCGGCATCACCCGGGCCCGCAAGCGCGCGAAGTTGTACTTCGCCACCAACCGCCGCATCCACGGCACCTGGAATACGACGATCCCGTCGCGCTTCCTCGATGAACTGCCGGCCGCCAATGTCGAGATCACCGAGTCGAAGGGCGGCTCAGGCTGGGGCGGCATGAGCGGCTACGGCCCGTCGCGGTTCGACAATGTCGAGTCGTTCGGCTCGAGCTATTCGACGCCGGGTTGGCAGCGCGCCCAGGCCAATCGCGGCCGCAGCGGTGGCGGCAGCAATGGTGGCCGCAGCGGCGGTTTCGGCGAAAGCGGTTCGTCCTACTCGTCCGGCACCACCCGCCGCGCCCCGCTCACGATCGAAGGCGAACTGGTCGCCAAATCCACCGGCACCGAGTCGGACTTCTCCCTGAAAGATCGGGTCTTCCACCAGAAATTCGGCTACGGCCACGTCACCAAGATCGACGGCAACAAACTCACCATCGCGTTCGACAAGGCCGGCGAGAAGAAGGTGGTCGATAGCTTCGTGGAGCGGGTGTGATGGTGCACTACGTCGCCTTGATCCATCAGGTCGCCGACGGCAGCTACAGCGTGTCGTTTCCCGACATTCCGGGTGTCGTCACCGCCGGCGAGACGATCGAAGAAGCCGAAGAGGAAGCCGCCGAGCTTCTCGCCTATGCGATTGAGGATTCAGATGGTGCGATCGTGCTGAATCCGCCGCGCACAATCGACGAATTGAACAAAGACCCGGCCTTCGTCGCAGCGAGCAAAGACGCGATCGTGGCGCTGATCGAATTTGATGCCGAGGCAGACGCAGCCGAATAGCCGCCGGGAGTGAGCGATTTGAGGTGACCGAGAGGAAGAACGCGCTCGCTCCTTTGGCGAAGGAGATGTAGGCTGCGGCATTGCAGTTTGAATTAATTACCTGACGACCGCCCGATGCTCACCAGTAGCCGCGATGTCATCCGACGTCTCGAACGTGAAGGCTGGACTTGCGTCCGCGTCACTGGATCGCATCACGTTTTCAAGCATCCCGTGCGCCGGGACATCGTCACCGTGCCGCACCCCAAGAAGGACTTGGGAAAAGGCTTGGTCCGTGTCATCTATAAGGGCGCAGGCTGGGAGCCGGATTGAGGTCGGCCATGACCCACTACATCGCCATCATCGAAGACGCCGGGCCGGACGTGGCGGTCGGGGTGTGGTTTCCGGACCTGCCCGGCTGCGTCTCCGCGGGCGACGATCTCGACGACGCGCTGCGCAATGCGCCCGAGGCGCTGGAGCTGTACCTCGCGCAGGTCGAGCAAGACGGCAAGCCGCTGCCCAAGCCGCGCTCGCTGACCGAACTGAAGGCCGATCCTGACGTCGCCGACGACATCCAGAACTACATCGTCGCGCTGATCGAAACACCGAGCCGCGCCCACGCGGCAGAGTGATCGCACCAACGTCTCCCCCCGTCATTGCGAGCCAACGGGTCGGCGCGCAGCGCCGCCCGATGACAGGCTCCGCGAAGCAATCCAGAAACTCAGTGCTCTGGATCTCTAGATTGCTTCGTCGGCTTCGCCTTCTCGCAATGACGCGGTGCGGGGCGATGCCACGAAGCACCGACGCGATGAGGTTCGGCGCACCAAGCCGCGACACGAAATTTTTCCCCTCCCCGGCCTGTTTGTCCCGTCGGTTGCGTCCGCGCTCGGCCATCCTTATGTAAGCCGCCCGCACGTTCCGGCTGCGTTCCGCCCTTTTCCTGCGCCCGACACTTACGAGCCCGCATGGCCCCGATCATTTCCGTCCAGAATCTGAGCAAGACCTACGGCACCGGGCGCAAGGCGCTGAACGGGGTCAACCTCGACATCATGGGCGGCGAGATTTTCGCGCTGCTCGGGCCGAACGGCGCCGGCAAGACCACGCTGATCGGCACGATCTGCGGGCTGGTCAATCCGACTGACGGTACGGTGACGGTCGACGGCCACGACATCATCACCGACTATCGGGCGGCGCGCGAGCTGATCGGACTGGTGCCGCAGGAGCTGCACACCGACGCATTCGAGTCGGTGTGGGATACGGTGAGCTTCTCCCGCGGTCTATTCGGTAAGCCGAAGAACCCGGCGCACATCGAGAAAGTGCTGCGCGACCTGTCGCTGTGGGACCGCAAGGACTCTAAGATCATCACGCTGTCGGGCGGCATGAAGCGCCGGGTGATGATTGCGAAAGCGCTCAGCCACGAACCGCAAATCCTGTTTCTCGACGAGCCGACCGCCGGCGTCGACGTCGAGCTGCGCAAGGGAATGTGGGAGGTGGTCCGGGCGCTGAAGGCGACCGGCGTCACCATCATCCTGACCACGCATTACATTGAGGAAGCCGAGGAGATGGCCGACCGCGTCGGCGTCATCAACCACGGCGAGCTGATCCTGGTCGACGAGAAGTCGGCGCTGATGCAGAAGCTCGGCAAGAAGCAGCTCGAGCTGCATCTCGACGCCCCGATCGACACCGTGCCGCCGCAGCTCGCCGCCTACGATCTGGCGCTGTCGGACGACCATAACAAGCTGATCTACACCTACGACACCCGCGCCGAACACACCGGCATCACCGCGCTGCTCGGCGACGTCCGCGCCGCCGGCATCCGTTTCCACGATCTCGACACCAGCCAGAGCTCGCTGGAGGAGATCTTCGTCAGCCTGGTGAGGGCGTGAGCATGAACTGGCGAGCAATCCGCGCAATCTATCTGTTCGAAATGGCGCGGACCTGGCGCACGCTGATGCAGAGCATCGTGTCGCCGGTGCTGTCGACCTCGCTGTATTTCATCGTATTCGGCGCCGCGATCGGCTCGCGGATCGACCAGGTCGAAGGCGTCAATTACGGCAGCTTCATCGTGCCCGGCCTGATCATGCTCAGCGTACTGACGCAGAGCGTCGCCAACGCCTCGTTCGGCATCTATTTTCCGAAATTCACCGGCACCATCTACGAGATCCTGTCGGCGCCGGTGTCGTTTCTGGAGATCGCGGTCGGCTATGTCGGCGCCGCCGCCAGCAAGTCGATCATTCTCGGCCTGATCATCCTGGCCACCGCCGGCCTGTTCGTGCCGCTGCACATCGCCCATCCGGTGTGGATGTTCGGCTTCCTGGTACTGACCTCGGTGGCGTTCAGCCTGCTGGGCTTCATCATCGGCATCTGGGCCGACGGCTTCGAGAAGCTGCAGGTGGTGCCGCTGTTGATCATCACGCCGCTCACCTTCCTCGGCGGCAGCTTCTATTCGATCTCGATGCTCCCGCCGCTCTGGCAGACGATCGCGCTGTTCAATCCGGTGGTGTATCTGGTGTCCGGCTTCCGCTGGAGCTTCTTCGAGATCGCGGACGTCAATGTCGGGGTCAGCCTCGCCGCCACTTTCGGCTTCCTGCTCGTCTGCCTGGCGATCGTGTGGTGGATCTTCAAGACCGGCTATCGCCTGAAGGCCTGAGCGCGGCCCGCCTCGCTCTCAAGCCACCGACACAAACGAAAGGCGCGGCCAACCGGCCGCGCCTCGTGACATCAGACCTGTGCGCCTCAGCGGCGACGGTAGCAACGGAAATGACCGCTCCGGGTATAGTAGCCCTTACAGCGATGGCCGCGGTGATAGCGGTAGCGCGGGCCGTTATTGGGCAGGCCGAGCACGCCGTTCACCGCACCGACCGCGCCGCCGACGCCGGCACCGATCGCGCCGCCGACCACGCCGCCAACCGGACCAGCCGCGCGATTGCCTTCCCGCGCGCCCTGCTCGGCGCCGCGAACGATACCCTGCGAATGACCCGCGGTCGGGATCGCCAGCATGGCGAGCGCCAGAGCGGCAGCCGCGAACAGCGCCTTCATCGGCGTTTGCCCCGTGCGAATGGCCCGCGCATTGGCTGTGATCTTCATTGATGTCCCTCCGGATTGAAGCGTCCGGCAGAAGGCCGGGCGTAGATGATGCGCCACACTAACCCCTGAACGCGCATTGAGTTCCCGTTTCGCCGAGATTCCGCCGCGTCGGTGTCTTGATGCTGCCGCCGGAGTCGCGGAAGTCCTCTTAACGATGCCGAAGGTTTTGCCGTTGTGTCGCAGCCGCGACTGGAAACCATCGCGACCGCTATGCATATTACCGTGGGCGGCAAGGCAGTGAAGGATCTGGCCAGGAGGCCAACACCATGCGTTCGTATCTCGTTTCTCTCACCGGCCTGATCCTGCTGACGCTGTCGAGTGCCGCGCAGGCGAAAGTCGCCATCACGGTCGACAAGGACAATCAGCAACTCTCCGTCGCGGTCGACGGCGTCGAGCGCTACCGCTGGCCGGTGTCGACCGGCAATCCGTCGCACGAAACCCCCAATGGCAAATTCCAGACCTTCCGGATGGAAGCCGACCATTATTCGAAGGAGTTCGACGACGCGCCGATGCCGCATTCGATCTTCTTCACCAAGCAGGGTCACGCGATCCACGGCACCGATGCGGCCGGCAAGCTCGGCGTGCCGGTGTCTCACGGCTGCGTGCGGCTGTCGCGCGCCAACGCCGCGACGCTTTACGCGCTGGTCGAGAAGGAAGGCGTGCTGAACACCACCGTCACGCTGACCGGTTCGTCGCGGGTGGCGCTGGCGCGGCTGAAGACCAAGCCCGGCAGCGCCGTGGCCCGCGCCGAACCGGCCCCGGCACCGGCCTATGACTCCGCCGGTGCGCCGGTCGAGCTGGCGCCCGCCCAGCCGCGGGTGGTGCAGCCGCAGGTCGCCGACGACGGCTATATCTATCCGGCCGACGGCAGCTATGGCGACCGCCGCTACCCGGCGCCTCCCGGCTATCGCCGTGTCGCCCCGCCCCAATACGGCTATGTCGAGAACGACTCCTACGCCGCGCGGGATTACGCGCCGCGGCGCTACTACCAGCCGCGCGGTTATGATGACGGCGGCTATAGCGGTTACTCGGCCTACTGAACCGGGCAACGACTGATCCATTCGAACGCGCGGCCTCCTCCGGCCGCGCGTTTTGCTTTGCCTAGTCTTCGCCGTCGCGCAGCCGGCGCCACACCGCGCCGAGCACATTGGAATAATCGTCGGTCCACACCCGGTCGTCGGCGCGCGGCGTGGTCAGGGTCCAGTCGTCGTTGCCGGCGAGCTTGCCGACGTCCCCAGCGTCCCGCGCCGAAATCACCACCGAAGTGGCGAAGATGTATTCGGCATCGCGGCCAGCGTCCCGCGAGGCGGTCCAGCTCTTCAACCCGTTGGCGTCGGCGATGCCGACCGCCACGCTCGACAGTTCGAGGTGGCGGTTGGAGACGTGCATCAGCACCGCGCCCTGCGGCGCCAGCTTGGCCTTGTAGATCGCCATCGCCTCGCGGGTGGCGAGGTGGATCGGGATGGCGTCCGACGAATAGGCATCGACGATGATCAGGTCGTAGGTGCCGTCCGGCTCGTGGGCGAAGGTCAGCCGCGCGTCGCCGACCACCGGAGCGAGGTCCGGCGCGCATTTGCTGACGAAGCTGAAATATTTCGGGTCGCGCGCGGTGTCGATCATCGACTGGTCGATCTCGAAGAACCGCCAATGCTCGTCCGGTGCCGCCGCGCAGGTCAGCGTGCCCGAGCCAAGCCCGATCACTGCGACGCGGATCGGGCCGCCCTTGCGCTCGCGGATCGCGGTGATCGCCTGCCCGATACCGCCGTCCTTGTGATAGTACGAGATCGGCTCCGGCCGCCCGGTCACCGGCGTGCCGTCGTCGTTGCGCACCCGCTCGGCGCCGTGGATCGTGGTGCCGTGCAGCAGCACATGGAAGCGGCCGTCCGAGGTCACCTGAATCTTGTGCACGCCGAAGAAGCTGCGCACCGTTTCGACCCGGCCGTCGTCGGCCGGATACAGCCGGATCAGCAGCAGCGCCAGCGCGACGGTGGCCAGCAGCTTGGCGGGGCCGGCGCGCAGCGCCAGTGCGATCACCGCCGCGAACGCGGCGACGTCGCCGATCACCAGCACGCGGTTGGTCATGAACCAGTCGTGCAGCTTGCCGTCGGTGAATGCCGAGGCGATCAGCACCGTCGCCAGCGCCGCGATCAGCAGCCAGAGCCGCAGCGACCATTGCGGCACGCGCTCCGGCGCCTGCGGCCGGCACAGCACGGCTAGCGCCAGCAGGATCGGATATTCGGCGATCCACGAGAAGGTGTAAGGCGCCACCAGCCCGGCGAACAGACCGCCGACCATGCCGCCGAACGACAGCGCCACATAGAAGCCGGTGAGATAGCGCGCCGGCGGCCGGGTCCGCGCCAGCTCGCCGTGGCAGGCCATCGCGATGATGAAGAAGCAGACCAGATGACCGCCGAGCGTCAGCAGCAGATTGTGCTCGGAGGCCGAATAGGCCAGCAGCACGATGATCACCGCGATCGCGATCGGCTGCAGCGCCAGCATCCATTTGTGCGGCAACAGCGGACGGGACTGAAACACCAGCACCCAGGTGAGCAGATACAGCGACAGCGGCAGCACCCACAGCAGCGGCGCCGCGGCGACGTCGGTGGAGATGTGCGCGGTGACGGCGATCAGCAGGCCGGACGGCACCGCGGCGAGAAACACCCAGCGCCCCACGGTCAGCCATGACGGCGCCGGCGCGTCGGTGTCGTCGGCAATCACCTCCGCGGCGGCGGTTGCCGGCGCGCGCAGCAACAGCACGCCGCAGCCGGCGATCAGCAGGATCAGCACGCCGTAGCCGGCGGTCCAGACGATATTCTGTAGCCGCAGCGTCAGCAGCGGCTCGAGCAGCACCGGATAGGACAACAGCGCCAAGAAGCTGCCGATATTGGAGGCGGCGTACAGAAAGTACGGATCGCGGCCGTCGGGATGGCCGGTACGAACGAACCACGTCTGCAGCAGCGGATTGTTGGCGGCGAGCGCGAAGAACGGCAGGCCGATCGACACCGCGAACAGTCCGAGCAGCCAGATCGCATAGCCGCTCGACGGCGGCGTACCCCAGCCGGAGGCGATCGCGAGCGGCAGCGTCAGCAGCGCCGCGACCAGCACCACCAGATGCACCACGACCGGCACCCGGCGATCGGTAAACCGGCTCAGACCATGCGCATAGGCGTAGCCGGCGAGCAGCAGCGACTGGAAGAACACCATCGCCACCGACCACACTGCCGGTGAGCCGCCGAGCCGCGGCAGCACCATCTTGGTGAACAGCGGCTGCACCGAGAACAGCAGCAATGCGCTGACGAAGATCGCGGTGGTATAGACGATCAGGATCTGACGGTCGCGCGCCGGGTTGATCCGGCTCGCGGCGGCGGACATCGTCTCGGTCATGGCGGCTCCTGCTGCTGTCCGCCGCGGCGGACGCTCGACATCGTCCGCCTGGCAGTCAATTCCGGCGGGCCCGTGACGCGCCGCATCCTAGCGTCGCTCTGTGAACAATGGCAAAACCAGCCGCGAACGCCTCTGTCACACCCGGTCCGGGAAACGTCCGATGTCCGATTCCGACGTCTTGATCATCGGTGCCGGCCACAACGGCCTCACTTGCGCGGCCTATCTGGCGCGCGCCGGGCTGAAAGTGAAGGTGGTGGAGCGCCGCAGCGTCGTCGGCGGCGCGGCGGTCACGCAGGAGTTTCATCCCGGCTTCCGCAATTCGGTCGCGGCCTACACGGTCAGCCTGCTCAATCCGAAAGTGATCGCCGACCTGAAGCTGCATGCGCACGGCCTCAGAATCGTCGAGCGCAAGGCGCAGAATTTCCTGCCCGCACTGGGCGGCCAGTATCTTCTCACCGGCGCGAACCATACCGCAGCTTCGCTGGCGCGGCTCAGCCCGCATGATGCCGCTGCATTCGGCGCCTTCGCGGCCGAGCTCGAAACCATCGCCGACGTGCTGCGGCATTTCGTGCTCCGCGCCCCGCCCAATCTGGTGGGGCAGTTCGGTCTGCCCGCAATCCGCGAGAGCCTGAACGCGCTCGGCACTGCCAACCGTCTGCGCGCGCTGACGATGGAGCAGCAGCGGCTGCTGCTCGATCTGTTCACCTGCTCGGCCGGCGAAATGCTCGACGCGCGGTTCGAGCACGATCTGGTCAAGGCGCTGTTCGGCTTCGACGCCATCGTCGGCAACTACGCCAGTCCCTACGCCGCCGGCTCGGCCTATGTGATGCTGCATCACGCCTTCGGCGAGGTGAATGGTAAGAAGGGCGTCTGGGGCCACGCGGTCGGCGGTATGGGCGCGATCACCCAAGCGATGGCCGCGTCGGCCCGTGCCGCCGGTGCCGAGATCGAAACCTCCGCCGGTGTGCGCGAGGTTCTGGTGGAGAAGGATCGCGTGGTCGGCGTCAGCCTCGACGACGGCCGCACGCTGCGCGCCCGCTTCATTGCGTCCAACGTCAACCCGAAGCTGCTCTACACCCGCCTGCTCCCGGCGGATGCCCTGCCCGACGATATCCGGCGGCGGATGCAGCATTGGAAGACCGGCTCCGGTACCTTCCGGATGAACGTCGCGCTGGCGAAGCTGCCGTCGTTCACCGCGCTGCCCGGCGACGGTGACCACCTCACTGCCGGCATCATCATCGCGCCGAGCCTGCCCTACATGGACCGTGCCTATTCCGACGCCCGCGCCCACGGCTGGAGCCGCGAGCCGGTGGTCGAGATGCTGATCCCATCGACGCTCGACGACAGCCTCGCCCCGACCAGCCAGCACGTCGCCAGCCTGTTCTGCCAGCACGTCGCCCCGGAACTGCCGGACGGCGCCTCCTGGGACGATCATCGCGACGAGGTTGCCGACCTGATGATCGCGACCGTCGACCGCTACGCCCCCGGCTTCGCCGCCAGCGTGCTCGGCCTCCAGATCCTGTCGCCGCTCGATCTCGAGCGCGAATTCGGGCTCGTCGGCGGCGACATCTTCCACGGCGCCCTCAGCCTGAACCAGCTGTTCTCGGCCCGCCCACTACTCGGCCATGCCGACTATCGCGGCCCGCTCAAGGGCCTCTACCACTGCGGCAGCGGCGCCCACCCCGGCGGCGGCGTCACCGGCGCCCCCGGCCACAATGCAGCCGCAGCGATCCTCAGCGACCACCGCAGCTTGTTCGTAAGCCGCGGATGAAGCTGGGGACAAGTCTGTGGATAAGCTGTGGAAAACCTGTTGGTGAGATTGGCCCTGAAGGCCGCGTCTCAGCCGCGCAGGCAGCGCTTGGCTTCGGCGATCTGGGCCCAGCTGTAGCCGTTCTTGATCGCCCAGGCGATCGACTTGGCGCGGCCGTGCTCGCTTACGTAGTATCGCACCGTGGCGCAGTCGACGCCCGCGGGAATGGGCGGCTGGCCGACCGGGAACGCCACGGGCGTGATGCCGCCCTTGTCGTTCGCGAATGCCGACGGCGTACCGGCCGGTGCGAGCAAGGCTGAAACGGCTACAATCGCGGACATTCCCCGGCGGCGGGTGACGGTCGCAAATGGAACTTCGTTGGCCTTGATCATCGCACCTCACGTTCGCTGTTGGGATCGGGTGCTGGCGGCGCTGTGATTCAAGCTGCGGCTCAGCACACGAACGCATTCGCCAGAGATCAAGGCGACACGATGACCCTCACAACCAAAACTTGAAACGCACCTGATATCGAACCGGTTCCCTTGCCGCGGCGGGATGGCGCGCATTTTCGCAGAGAGGCGGATCACGCCCTGTGGCGAACGCGTCGACCACCGCGTCCGCGAGCCGTTTTCTGCCCCGCGCCCATGGACTTGGCGCCTATTCGTCAAGCTGTGCACGAGTCTGTCGACAAGTTGCGTGAAGGCTGTGGAAACCCGGTGAATCTTGCGGATTCAACCCCGTGCATAAGTCATGGACAAGCTGTGCATTTCCGGCGCAGAAGCTGTGGACGCCGTGTTGATGCTTCGCTTCAGCCGCCTCTCGCTGCCAACCTTCGGACCCGCCATGACTGATCCCGCCCCCACCGTCCGCGCCAGCTTCGTGCTCGGCGACGAGGACACTGCCCGCCGCGTCACGGACCTGCTCGGCGAGTGCTTCGACGAAGCCGAAATGGCGATCGCGGCGTTCGAGCGGCCGGACCGGAGCTGGGAGGTCGCGCTGCATTTCGGCGAGCAGCCGAACCTCGACCACATCCGCGAGCTGGTGGCGCAGGCCGCAGGCCCCGAGGCCGCGCAGGCGATCAGCGTCGAGTCCGTGGCGGCCAAGGACTGGGTCGCGGCGAGCCTGGAAGGGCTGGTGCCGGTGCCGGCCGGCCGCTTCGTCGTCCATGGCAGTCATGATCGTGATCGGGTGCCGGCCAACAAGCTCGGCATCGAGATCGAAGCCGCGCTCGCGTTCGGCACCGGCCATCACGGCACCACCCGCGGCTGCCTGACGCTGCTCGACTTGGTGCTGCGCGCCGGCCCGCCGCAGCGCGTGCTCGATCTCGGCACCGGCACCGGCGTGCTGGCGATCGCGGCCGCCAAGGCGCTGCGTCACACCGTGCTGGCCACCGACATCGACAAGCAGTCGGTCGCGGTCGCGCGCGAGAACGCGCGGCTCAACGGCGTCGGCAATCTGGTGCAGGCAGAGTGGGCGACCGGGTTCGCCTCGCCGGTGTTCGCCGCGCACGCGCCGTTCGATCTGGTGCTGGCGAACATCCTCGCCAACCCGCTGCGCACCCTGGCCCAGCCGATGAGCGAACATCTGGCGCCGGGCGCGCTGGTGATCCTGTCGGGGCTGCTGCAGCCGCAGGCGCAGAGCGTGATCGCCGCGTATCGGGCCCGCGGCTGCGTGCTGCTGCGGCAGCTGGTGATCGAAGGCTGGAGCAGCCTGCTGCTGGTGAAGACGTTCTGACGTAATGCGCCAGCCGGCGCGAACCAAACCAAGCGTTCAGCGCGCTGGCTTGTCGGGGAAGCGGCTGTGGGCGTCGCCCTTCGGGGTGCTGCGCTTCACCGCGTGTTCAACGAAGCGGTCGAGCATGCGGACGATCACGCCGCGCGTGGGCTCTTGTTTCGGCTCGACGTTGACCGGGGAAACGCCCGGACGAACCGGCGGAGCAATCTTCTCGAATGTGAAAACAGGCATGGTGTATCACCTCGTCATTGAGTTGAGACACTCCCGGGATCGTCCCGGATGCGTTGTCGGAGCGTTGGCAGCAGCACCCCCGCGCCACCGCCCGTCTCTTGCAGGCCCGATAAATCAAGCATAACTCGTGCCATAAGCACAGCTTTGCATATCGCGTGCGCCGAGCGCAACAGGTCGAGGGAGCAGCCGCTATGTTCGAGTCGCATTTCCAGAGCTTCGAGGATCCCGAGATCGGAGTCGCGCTCACCGCGCGGCTGTCGGCGTTCCGCGAAGAGCTGCTGCGGCGCAAGCTTACCGGATTTGCAATTCCCCGCGCCGATCAGCAACAAAACGAATATGTGCCGCCGTCCGAAGAACGCTTGGCGTGGCTCACCGGCTTCACCGGATCGGCCGGTCTGGCCTACGTGCTGATCGATCAGGCCGCGCTGTTCGTCGATGGCCGCTACACCTTGCAGGCCGCCAAGCAGGTCGACGGCAACGCCTGGAGCATCGAGTCGCTGATCGAGCCGCCGCCGGAACACTGGCTGGAGACTCATCTGAAAGCCGGCGACCGCCTCGGATTTGATCCGTGGCTGCACACGTCTTCAGCAGTCGAGCGGATGCAGGCCGCCTGCGCCAAGGCCGGCGCCGAGCTGGTGGCGGTCGATGGCAATCCGATCGATGCGGTGTGGAGCGAACGCCCCGCGGCGCCGCTCGGACCGGTCAGCGTCCACGGCATGGAATTCTCCGGCGAGAGCGAGACCAGCAAGCTCGCCCGCATCAACGACGAGCTGTCGCGGCTGAAGGCCGACGCGCTGGTGCTGTCGGATTCCCACGCGGTGGCCTGGACCTTCAACATCCGCGGCGCCGACGTCTCGCATACGCCGCTGCCGCTGTCCTACGCGCTCCTGCCGAAGCACGGCCGCCCCACCATCTTCATCGACGGCCGCAAGCTGTCGAACAGTGTGCGCGATCATCTCGAGCAGACCGCCGAGGTCGCCGAGCCCGCCGCGCTGGCGCCGATGCTGCGCGAGCTGGCCAAGACCGGCGCGGCCATCGCGCTCGACAGCGCCACCGCGGCCGATGCGCTGACCCGGCTGATCAAGGAGGCCGGCGGCAAGCCGCTGCGCGGCGCCGATCCGGTGGCGCTGCTCAAGGCCGTCAAGAACAACGCCGAGATCGACGGCACCCGCGCCGCGCATCGCCGCGACGCGGTGGCGCTGGCGCGCTTCCTCGCCTTCATCGATGCGGAGGCGCCGAAGGGCACCCTGACCGAGATCGACGCGGTCGAAGCGCTGGAGACGTTCCGCCGCGACACCGGCGCGCTGAAGGACGTGTCGTTCCCGACCATCTCCGGCACCGGCCCGAACGGCGCGATCGTGCATTATCGCGTCACCCGCAAGAGCAACCGGCGGATCCAGCCCGGCGATCTGCTGCTGATCGATTCCGGCGCGCAGTATCAGGACGGCACCACCGACGTCACCCGCACCATTGCGGTCGGCGAGCCGTCGGCCGAGATGCGCGACCGCTTCACCCGCGTCCTGCGCGGCCATCTGGCGATCGCCCGCGCGGTGTTTCCCGACGGCACCACCGGCGCGCAGCTCGACACGCTGGCGCGGCAGTTTCTTTGGCAGGCCGGGATCGATTTCGAGCACGGCACCGGCCACGGCGTCGGCAGCTATCTGTCGGTGCACGAGGGCCCGGCGCGGATCTCCAAGCTCGGCACCACGCCGCTGAGGCGCGGCATGATCCTCTCCAACGAGCCCGGCTACTACAAGACCGACAGCTACGGCATCCGCATCGAGAATCTCGAACTGGTGGTCGAGAAACAGATCGACGGCGCCGAGAAGCCGATGAACGGCTTCGAGGCCCTGACGCTGGCACCGATCGACCGCCGGCTGATCGACGTCGCGATGCTCAGCGCCGAAGAGCGGAGCTGGCTCGACGCCTACCACGCCCGCGTCCGCGACCTAGTCCGCCCCCACCTCGACGGCCCGACTCAACTCTGGCTGGACGCTGCGACGGCACCGTTGGAGGCCTGAGCGCCTGAAGCGGTGAGCACCGACCTTTCCCCGAGTCATTCCGGGGCACGCGCATAGCGCGTGAGCCCGGAATCCATAGCCCCTGGACTCGCGATAAAGCACAGCGGCTGCACTGCCCTCCTCCATCATAGACGCCAGGGGATATAGATTCCGGGCTCGCCGCTTCGCGGCGCCCCGGAATGACAAACGAGAGTCTCTGCGCGCGCCCCGGAATGACAGGTTGAGAGTCTGCGCGCCTATATCACCGGTCCGAGGCCTGTGCGGCCCCATGGCCGACCCACCCTCGCCCGCCCTCCGCATAGCCTTATGCCGAAAAACCGCCTGTTGGCATTGCCCGGGCAGGCTACAGTCGAACCACCAGCGCACATCCTTCGCCACGGCAGGCCCGTCGGGAACAGATCTCGCATGCACGGAATCGTCGGCAGATACGCAACGATCGACGCCAGCCGGCGCGACCTGCCGCCGTCGAAGCTGCTGCTCCTGCTGCTGGTGCTGATGAATGGTGCGGCGCCGATCGCGCTGTACATCTTCGTGCCGGCACTGCCGGTGCTGGCGAGCGATTTTTCCAGCGACATCTCGGTCGCGCAGATGACGGTGTCGCTCTACATGGTCGGGCTGGCCTGCTCGCAGTTGATCATGGGGCCGTTGTCCGACCGGTTCGGCCGCCGCCCGGTGCTGCTCGGCGGGCTGGCGATGATGGTCGCGGCCAGCATTGGCTGCATCTTCGCACAGACGCTGCCGCAACTGATCGCTTTGCGCTTCCTGCAGGCGCTCGGCGGCGCCTCGGGCATGGTGATCAGCCGCGCCATCATCCGCGACCTCTACAGCCGCGACCGCGTCGGCGGCATGCTCAGCCTCGTGATCGCCGTGATGATGATCGCGCAGATGCTGAGCCCGCTTGCCGGCGGCGTCATCGAAACCGCGTTCGGATGGCGCGCGATCTTCTACGCCGTCACTGCCGGGGCGATCGTCGTCGCCGCCGCGATCACGCTGGCGCTGCCGGAGACGAGCCGCCGCAGCGCGCCCGCCGCGCAGCGCGGCGGCTTCCGCAGCGACCTCCGCAGCCTGTTCGGCAGCCGCGCCTTCATCGGCTACGTGCTGTGCCAGGTGCTGGCGTCGGCGATCATCTTCATCTTCGCCGGCGGCGGCCCCTACGTCGTGGTGACGCAGATGGGCCGCAGCAGCGCCGAGTACGGTGCATGGTTCGCCAGCTCCGGCTTCGCCTATCTGATGGGCAACGTGTTCTGCGTGAAATTCTCGCCGCGGCACTCGCTCGACCGGCTGATCTGGTTCGGCCTCGGCCTGCAGATCGCCGGCGCGCTGCTGAATCTGGCCTGGGGCGTGCTCGGCTGGAATCAGGTGCCGAGCTGGCTGTTCGGCACCCACATGATCATCATGTTCGGCAACGCCGCGGTGATGGCCAACGCCGCCGCGGGCGCGATCAGCATCCGCCCGCAGGCCGCCGGCACCGCATCCGGTCTGATGGGCTTCACCCAATTCGGGTTCGGTTCGCTGTGTTCACAGTTCGGCGCCTGGCTCGGCGGCCATTTCGCGACGCCGTTGCCGCTCAACATCGCGATCTTCGGAACGGCACTCGCCTGCGCCTCGGCGATGATCTTCCTGGTGCCGCGCCGCAACCTGATCGCAACCGAGGAACTGATCGAGAAGGCGGAAGAAGAGACGCTGGTGTAGGCGATCGTCTTCCGACGTTGTCTTCCGCGCGCAGGCGGAGGGCCCAGTCTTCAAGAGACTCACGCGGTCAAATCAAAGCGTCCCAACGAGTCATTCCGGGGCGCTCACGAAGTGAGCGAACCCGGAATCTCGATCGACAGAACACCTCCGGATTCCGGGTTCGCGCGTTCCGCGCGTCCCGGAATGACGGGGTCAGCCCCCGATCAGCGCCAGCCACTCGTCTTCAGTCAGCACGGTGACGCCGAGGTCTTTCGCCTTCGTCAGTTTCGAGCCGGCGTCTTCGCCGGCGACGACGTAGTCGGTCTTCTTCGACACCGAGCCGGCGACCTTGGCGCCCAACCGCTCCGCCGCGGCCTTGGCTTCGTCGCGGGTGAATTTCGAGAGCGAGCCGGTGAACACCACGGTCTTGCCGGCGACCGCGGTGTCGCGCCGCGCCTGCTCGGCCGGCAGCACCTCGGTGAGTTCGGCGAGCAGCGCATCGAGCGCCTTGACGTTGCGCTCCTCGGCGAAGAACTCGACCACCGCTTCAGCCACCACGTCGCCGATGCCGGCGATGTTGTCGAGATCCTGATAGGCTTCCGACGTGTTGCCTTCCTCGGTCTGCGCGTCGGCGGCGGCGCGCATCGCGGTCAGGAACGCATCGAGCGTGCCGTAGTGCCGCGCCAGCAGCTTGGCGTTGCCCTCGCCGACATGGCGGATGCCGAGCGCGAAGATCAGCCGGTGCAGCTCGATCGTGCGCCGCGCGTCGATCGCCGCGAACAGGTTGCGCACCGAGGTCTCGCCGTAGCCTTCGAGCTGTTCGAGCTTCAGTTCGGCATTGCGCGCCTTCAGCGTGAAGATATCGGCGGGCTCCTGCACCCAGCCGCGCTCGTGGAACAGCTCGATCTGTTTTTCGCCGAGCCCGTCGATATCGAAGGCCAACCGCGACACGAAGTGCTTCAGCCTTTCCACCGCCTGCGCCGGGCAGATCAGCGCGCCGGTACAGCGCCACACCGCCTCGCCCTCTTCGCGCACCGCGTGGCTGCCGCACACCGGGCACTTGTGCGGGAAGTGATAGGGCTCGGCAACAGCGGGCCGCTTCTCCATCACCACGCTGACGATCTGCGGGATCACGTCGCCAGCGCGCTGCACCACCACGGTGTCGCCTTCGCGGATGTCGACGCCGTCGCGGATCGGCTCGCCATCATTGCCGATGCCCTTGATGTAGTCCTCATTGTGCAGCGTCGCGTTCTGCACCACCACGCCGCCGACCGTCACCGGCTGCAGCCGTGCCACCGGAGTGAGCGCGCCGGTCCGGCCGACCTGAATGTCGATCTTCTCCAGCACGGTCGTCGCCTGCTCGGCGGCGAATTTATGCGCGATCGCCCAGCGCGGCGAGCGCGACACGAAGCCGAGCCGCTCCTGATAGTCAAGGCGGTCGACCTTATAGACAACGCCGTCGATGTCATAAGGCAGCGACGCCCGCTTCTCGCCGATCCGGCGATAGAACGCGAGCGCATCCTCGACGCTGTGGCAGAGCGTGATCTCGGGATTAACCACGAAGCCGGCGTGAGCGAGCCATTGCAGCATCTTGTGCTGGGTCGGCTCCTCCATCGGATAGTCGCTCATCTCGCCCCACGCGTAAGCGAAGAACTTCAGCGGCCGCGACCGGGTGACCTCCACGTCCTTCTGCCGCAGCGAGCCCGCGGCGGAGTTGCGCGGATTGGCGAATACGGTCTCGCCGGCCTCCTCCTGGCGCTTGTTGAGCGCGAGGAAGTCCTGCTTCAGCATGTAGACCTCGCCGCGCAGCTCGCAGGCGGCGGGGATGTGCTTGCCCTTCAGCGTATTCGGCACGTCGGCGATGGTGCGGACATTGGCGGTGACGTCCTCGCCGGTGAATCCGTCACCGCGCGTCGCCGCGCGCACCAGCTCGCCATGCTCATAGCGCAGCGACAGCGACAGGCCGTCGATCTTCGGCTCTGCAACGATCGCCGGCACGGCGTCGAGCTTGAGAAAGCGCTGCACGCGCAGGGCGAATTCGGTCACCTCGTCGTCGGCAAACGCGTTGCCGAGCGACAGCATCGGCACCGCGTGCTGAACCTTGGCGAAGCCGCGCGCCGGCGCGGCGCCAACCGTCTGGGTCGGCGACGACGCGCTCACCAGTTCGGGAAACTTCTGCTCGATCGCCTCCAACCGCCGCCGCAACGCGTCGTAGTCGGCGTCCGAAATCTTGGGCGCGTCGTCCTGATAGTACGCCTTGTCGTGGCCCTCGATCACGAGGCGAAGCCGCATCAGCTCCACCTTGGCTTTCGCTTTGGTGAGGGTGGCGACGTCGGGGGCGAGATTTTTCTTCACAGTCATTTTTTGCACTTGAGATTCCGGGTTCGCGAGCTCACGCTCGCGCCCCGGAATGACCTTGGGGCTAACTTACTGAGTTCACCGCGAGTCATTCCGGGGCGCTTGCGGCACGCAAGCGAACCCGGAATCTCGCCGCGCGCGAGGCGCCGGTGGCCTATTATGTCTACCTGCTCGCCAGCCGGAAAGACGGTGCGCTGTATGTCGGCGTCACCAACGATCTCGTCCGCCGGGCTTATGAGCATCGCACCAAAGCCGTGCCGGGTTTCACGTCGAAATACAACATCGTCAGACTGGTGTGGTTCGAAATCCACGACGACCCGATTGCCGCCATCACCCGGGAAAAGGAGATCAAGAAGTGGCGGCGGGCCTGGAAAGTGGCGTTGATCGAGCGGGACAATCCCGGGTGGGACGATCTATTCGAGACGATCGCGCGGTAGGCTGAGACAGGGTGCCCTGAGCCTCGGGATTCCGGGTTCGCTCGCTGCGCGAGCGCCCCGGAATGACGTTGTGGGGCGGCTGACCTCTCCCCGGAATCTCGGCCGCAGCGACGAACGCCGTGCGCCCTACCCCGCAGCCTTGATCAGCCGGTCGGCCGCGGCCCTCGCCTCGGCGGTGATCTCGGCGCCGGCCAGCATGCGGGCGATTTCTTCGCGGCGGTGGTCTTGTTCCAGCGCGGCGACGCGGGTGGCCACGCGTTTGCCCTTGTCGAGAGCGGCTTTCGAGATCAGCAGATGCTGGTCGGCGCGGGCCGCGACCTGGGGAGCGTGGGTCACGGCCATCACCTGGACCTTCGATGCCAGCCGCGCCAGCCGGGCGCCGATCGCATCCGCGACCGCGCCGCCGACGCCGGTGTCGATCTCGTCGAACACCAAGGTCGGTGCCGAGCCCTTGTCGGACAGCACCACCTTCAGCGCCAGCAGGAAGCGCGACAGCTCGCCGCCGGAGGCGACCTTCATCAACGGCCCCGGCCGCGTACCCGGATTGGTCTGCACCCAGAACTCGACCCGGTCGATGCCCTGCGGCCCTGGAGCTGCGGCATCGGCCTCGACCTGGGTCATGAACTTGGCGCGTTCGAGCTTGAGCGGCGCCAGCTCGGCACCGACCGCCTTGTTGAGCTTGTCGGCAGCCTTGGCGCGCGCCGCCGACAGCTTCGCCGCCGCCGCATCGTAGCGGGCGTCGGCCTCGGCCGCCGCCTTCTCCAGCACCACGAGCTGATCGGCGCCGGCATCGATCAGCGCGACGTCGGCGACGTATTGCGCCGCCAGCGCGGCGAGCGAATCCACCGGCGTCGAATACTTGCGGGCGGCGGCGCGCAGCGCGAACAGCCGCTCCTCGATCCGCTCCAGCTCCAAGGGATCGAAATCCGCCGCCGCCAGCGCCGCATTGAGAAGCTGGTCGGCCTCTTCCAGCGCATTGATGGCGGCGTCGATCGCCTTCACCGCCGGCTCGACCAATTGCGGTGCGGAGCCGGCGCGGCGCTCCAGCCGGCGCACCGCCGCGGCGAGCGAAGCCACCGGCGAATGATGCCCGCCGACCGCCTCCTGCGCCTCACGCAGATCCGCAGCGATCTTCTCGCCCTGCATCATGGTGGCGCGGCGCTCGGCCAGCGAGGTCTCCTCGCCGTCCTGCGGCGCGAGCTGTTTCAACTCATCGGCGGCGTGGCGCAGATAGTCGGCCTCGCGCGCGGCGCGCTCCATCCCGGCGCGGTGGGCATCGAGCGCGGCACGCGCGGTGCGGCGGCCGTCCCACAGCGTCTCGAGCGCGCCAACGTCCTTGTCGAGGCCGGCGAAGGCATCGAGCAGCCGGCGATGCGTCGCCGCATCGACCAGCGCCCGCTCGTCGTGCTGGCCGTGGATCTCGACCAGCGTCGCGCCGACCGCTTTCAGGGTCTGCACGCTGACCGACTGGTCGTTGATGAAGGCGCGGGTACGGCCGTCGGCGAGCTGGACGCGGCGCAGGATCAGCTCGCCGGATTCGTCGACCTCACGGTCGTCGAGGCCGTTGGCTTTCAGGATCGCGAACGCCGGATGGGTCCTGGCGACATCGAAACTGGCGGTAACCTGGCCATGTTCGGCGCCGTGCCGGACCAACGCCGCATCGCCCCGACCGCCCAGCGCCAGGGCGAAGGCATCAAGCAGAATCGATTTCCCGGCGCCGGTTTCGCCGGTCAGCACCGCAAGCCCACGGGAGAATTCGATATCGAGCCGCTCGATCAACACGATATCGCGGATCGAAAGGCGCGCCAGCATGGCAGACAGGTCCTATCCGAGGCCGAGTTTCTTGAACGACCTAGAGATCCAGGAGCCCTTGTTCTCGGTCGGTTCGAGTCCGCCCGACTTTACAAGAGTGTAGGCGTCTTTGTACCATTTGCTGTCAGGAAAATTGTGGCCAAGTACGGCGGCGGCGGTCTGCGCCTCGCCGACGATGCCGATCGCCATATAGGCCTCGGTCAGCCGCGCCAGCGCTTCTTCGACATGGCGGGTGGTCTGATAGCGCGTCACCACGGTCTTGAAGCGGTTGATCGCGGCGGCGTAGTCGCGCTTGCTCATGTAATAGCGGCCGATATCCATCTCCTTGCCGGCGAGCTGGTCGCGGGCGCCTTCCAGCTTCTGCTTGGCGCTGGTGGCGTATTCGGAGGTCGGATATTTGCGGATCACCTCTTCGAGCGCCGCGATCGCCTTTTCGGTGCGGCCCTGGTCGCGCGAGATGTCCGGGATCTGGTCGTAATTCGACGCCGCGATCAGATACTGCGCATAGGCAGCGTCCGGGCTGCCGGGATGCAGCGTGACGTAGCGGGTGGCGGCGCCGATGCAGCTATCGTAGTCGCCGGCCTGATAATAAGCGTAGGCGGACATCAACAGCGACTTGCGCGCCCAATCCGAATACGGGTGCTGGCGATCGACTTCCTCGAACTTCTTGGCGGCGCCCTTGGTGTCCTTGTCCTTGTTCATCAGGTACAAGCCCTCGTTGTAGAGCTTGTCCGCCGGCTCATCGACCATCTTGTCGTCTTTGGCCAGGAACTTGTCCCAAATCGCGCCGGTGCCGCAACCACCGAGCGGCAGCGACAACGCCATCAGGCTGAAGATCATCGGAAGGCCGCGCCGCAGGCGATCGAGCCTGCGCGAAGTTTCCCCGTTCCGCAGTCCGAGCGCGATCCGCTGTACCGACATCAATTCCAACCCGACCAATGGAGAACGGTGTGCCCCGGCTTTCAGTTGAGGCGGCGATGGCCCGCAGCCATCGACCTGAGCCGGAAGCGTCGAGACAACCGCCGGCTGTTTAGCCGAAAAAGGCGACTTCACCAACCGGGTAAGCAGCCAATTCGCCCGGAATAAGGCGGCCGGCCCAATCGGTTAACCGGCGGCAACGATGTGGAAAAGCTGCTGGCGCCTGTTGCGCTCAGGACACGTCCGGGCCGTAGGCCGGGGCGACCATGCCGCCGACTAGACCGGTGACGGCTTCGGCGTGACCGCGCACCGCGCGGCGCACCGGCTCGGCTTCGATCACCCGCCAGGCACTGCGATCGGCCAGCAGAGTGGTCAGAGCGGTGTGGTTGAGCTTGTGGCCGCCGCGCACCGAGCGATAGGCGCCGAGGATCGGCAGGCCGGCGAGCGCGAGGTCGCCGATCGCATCCAGCGCCTTGTGGCGGGCGCATTCGTCGGAATAGCGCAGGCCTTCCGGGTTCAGCAGCCGGTCGTCGTCGAACACCACCGAGTTCTCGAACGAGGCACCGAGCGCGTAGCCCATCTTCCACAGCCGGGCGACGTCGCTCATCCGGCCGAAAGTGCGGGCCCGCGACACCTCGCGGCGGAACATTTCCGGCTCGACGGCCAGCGCATATTTCTGCTTGCCGATCTGCGGGTTAGTGAAGTCGATTTCGACCTCGACGCGGAAGCCGGCGGCATAGGGGCGAAACTCGCCGAGCGATTCGCCGATCGCGGCAGACACCGGCTTGAGAACTTGAAGGTAACGGCGGGGGGCGGTCTGTTCGCGGAGACCGGCCTGATCGATGGCGGCGACGAACGGAGCGGCGCTGCCGTCCATAATCGGAACTTCGGGGCCGTCGACTTCGATCGTGGCGTTGTCGACGCCCATGCCGCGCAGCGCGGAGAGAACATGTTCGGCGGTGGAAACCAGCGGTCCGTCGCTGTCACCCAAAACCGTCGCCAGCTCGGTGGCAACGACCGATTTCGACGTCGCCTTGATCTCGCGATCGGCGCCCTCAAGTCCGGTCCGGACAAAAAGAAAACCCGCATCGACATCTGCGGGTCCCAACGTCAGAGTCACAGGACGGCCCGAATGAACACCTACGCCCGTTACCGTTGCTTGCGAACGCAGCGTGGTTTGCCGGCTGAACTTCATAAGTAAAGTGTCCCACTGACGCAGTGCGGAAATCGTTCCGGTCCTAGCGGCCGGGCGACTCGCTCTGTGCGTCCCCAAGTCCGGATTGACCATAGCACTGCCCCAAATCGCGCCAACTCACGCTTTTTTACGGATTGTTACCCCAACTCCGCCGCATTACCGCCGCCCCGCGATCGAATTCGACATCAATCGTGATCGTCAGGGGTTTCCTTCAGATTCGCCTAAAGTCGTAATTTGACAATAATTCAGTAGCTTAGGCGACAGAGGCCAAAACCAAGGCTTGCCACAAAAAAGGGCCCCGGCGGATCGCCGAGGCCCTGGACCACGTCAGATTTCAGACATTGTTTCAGGTCGCCTGCCGCCGCAGGAAGGCGGGGATATCGAGATGGTCGTCGCCCTGTGGCGCGGGAGCAACAGGTGCGGGCCGGCCGTGGATATCGAGGCCCTGCGGCGCCTGACGCTTGGCGTACTCGGACACCGGTTCCTTACCCATCTGCTCGGCGACGCTGCGCTGCGGCCGGCGATCCGGCAGCGGCGGCATCTGCGGACCGCCGTTGCGGGCAGCCATCGCGGGCGCTTCGGCCGGCTCGTCCTCGCGGCGGCCGAGGCCGTTGGCGAGACGCTGCAGCAGCGACAGCCGGTTTTTCTGCGGGTGATCGTCCTCGGCGTCGCCGCGGGCCTGACGGATTTCGTTCTGGGCCGGGACCGGCAGTTCGTCGAACCGCGGCATCCGCGGCGGACGCATCGCGGCGCGGTCGGCCGCCGGCGGCACGAAGGCTTCCGGCGCGGACGGCTCTTCGGACACGGCGCGCGACTGCTCCGGATCCGGGAACAGCGACGGCTTCTGCGGGATCGGGCGAACGGTGACGTCGCCATACGACGCCGACTGCACCGGGGCTTCCTGCGGCATCGGCTCGTTGCCGACCGCAGCGGCGATCGCGGCGAGCGCGGCGCGCTCGACATTGGCGGCCTGGCGCGGAGCGGATTCGGCGGCAGCGGCGACCGGAGCAGCGGAGGCCTGGGCGGCGCGCATCGCGGCGGCTTCGGCGATCCGCTGATTGTCGGCCCGCAGCTTGGCTGTCAGCTCAGCCAAGCGGCTATCGTTTCCCACCGCACTCACCGGCGCAGCCGCCGGAGTGCCGGCATTGCGCGATAATTGCGCCTGCTCGATGCCGGTGGCGACCACCGACACGCGGATGATGCCGTCGAGGCTCTCGTCGAAGGTGGCGCCGACGATGATGTTGGCGTCCTGATCGACCTCTTCGCGAATCCGGGTGGCGGCTTCGTCGACTTCGAACAGCGTCAGATCCTTGCCGCCGGTGATCGAGATCAGCAGGCCCCGGGCGCCCTTCATCGACGAATCGTCGATCAGCGGATTGGCGATCGCGGCTTCGGCGGCGGTCAGCGCGCGCTTCTCGCCGGAGGCTTCGCCGGTGCCCATCATCGCCTTGCCCATCTCACGCATCACGGCGCGGACGTCGGCGAAGTCGAGGTTGATCAGCCCTTCCTTGACCATCAGGTCGGTGATGCAGGCGACGCCCGAATACAGCACCTGGTCGGCCATCGCGAAGGCGTCGGCGAAGGTGGTCTTCTCGTTGGCCACCCGGAACAGGTTCTGGTTCGGGATGATCAGGAGGGTGTCGACGACCTTGTGCAGCTCGGTGATGCCGGTCTCCGCGGTGCGCATCCGGCGCGCGCCTTCGAAGTGGAACGGCTTGGTGACGACGCCGACGGTCAGGATGCCCATCTCGCGCGCGGCCTTGGCGATCACCGGGGCTGCGCCCGTGCCGGTGCCGCCGCCCATGCCGGCGGTGACGAACACCATGTTGGCGCCCGAAAGGTGATCGCGGATTTCGTCGATGACTTCCTGCGCGGCGGCCGAGCCGACGTCCGGCTGCGAACCGGCGCCGAGTCCCTGCGTGACCTGGGTGCCCATCTGCACCAGGCGCTGCGCCTTCGACATCGTCAACGCCTGCGCGTCGGTGTTGGCGACCACAAAGTCAACGCCGTCGAGCCCGGCCGTGATCATGTTGTTGACCGCGTTGCCGCCGGCGCCACCGACGCCGAACACGGTGATCCGGGGCCGCAGCTCGCGAATGTCCGGGACGTTGAGATTGATGGTCATGATTGCCTCTCGATTACGCGCGCGTTGGTTCGTGAAGTCCCCGGCAAGCGGCCTGGACGATCTGTGATGGCGGAAGGGGGCGGAAAAGAGTCATCAGAAGCCCTCGCGCAGCCAACGGCCGACCTTGCCGAAGTAACCGGCATGGGCGTCGGGGCGAATGTGGCGGGTGTGGCGGGGTTCGATGTGCTCGAGATGGGCGTATTGCGGATACACCAGCAGACCGGTCGGCACGGCGAAAGATCCGCTCTTGGCTTCGTTCGGCAGCCGTCCGACGCCCAACGGCCGGCCGACCCGCACCGAACGGCCGAGGATCCGCGTGGCGAGTTCGGGCACGCCGGTGAGCTGCGACGCACCGCCGCTGAGCACCACCCTCGCCCGGGGCTCTGCCGCGAACGGCGAATCCGCCAGCCGGTCCCTGACCATTTCAAAAATCTCCTCGGCCCGATGCCGGATGATGTTCGCGATCGTGGCGCGGGAGATCACTTGCGGGCCGTCCCGCTCGTCCCCGGCGGCCGGGATCGACATCAACTCGCGCGCATCGGAACCGCCAGTTAGCACCGTGCCATATAACGTCTTGATTCGCTCGGCATCCGCAATGCAGGCGCCGAGTCCGCGCGCCAGATCCATCGTGATGTGATGCCCGCCGACCGCAAATCCGTTGGCGTGTACGAAGCGTCCGCCCGAATAGACCGCGATCGTCGTGGTACCAGCCCCCATCTCGACCAGTGCGGCGCCGAGATCGACCTCGTCGTCGGTCAGCATCGACAGGCCGGCGACGTAAGGGCTGGCCGCCATTGCCTCGACTTCGAGGTGGCAGCGCTCGACCGCGAGCATCAGATTCTTGGCGACGGTGGCGTCGGTGGTCACCACGTTCATGTCGACGCCGAACTGCCGCGCTACCATGCCGCGCGGATCGCGGATGCCCTTGACGCCGTCGAGCGTGTAGCCGACCGGCAGCGCGTGCAGCACGGCGCGGCCGATGCCGGTGGCGTGGTGCATGCCGGTCGAGGTGACGCGGCTGATGTCTTCGGAGGTGACCGCCCCGCCCCTGATATCGGAGGCGGCCTCGATCAGTTGGCCCTGCAGCCGGCCGGCGGAGACCGACAGCAGCACGGACTCCACTCGCACCTTCGCCATCCGTTCGGCGAGCGCGACGGCGTGACGGATCGCCTTCTCGCATTCGGCCATGTCGACCACGGCGCCGGCCTTGACGCCGCGCGACTGGATCTGGCTGTAACCGACGAGTTCGATGGCGTGGGTCCGGCCGCGCAGCGCCTCCTGCGGCGGACACGGTTTCAGCCGCGCGATCATGCAGGCGATCTTGCTGGTCCCGATATCGAGCGACGCCACCATCGCAGTGCGGTGCGGCGGCATCGGCCGGGTCTTCGGCGTCTGAGTGCGATCGAAGACGGTCACGCGTCACCAGCCTTCTTCTTGGACTTTTTGTCTTTGCTGAGTTGCTCTTCGCGCGCCTTGAAGGCGGCGTCCGACAGCCGCACCGTCAGACGGTCCGGCAGCCGCATATCGATCGCCGTGATGTCGCGCGAGAACAGCTTGTCGCTCTGATCGAGCTGGCCGAGCAGCGTCAGCGCATTACCGACGTCGTGCTCGGGCATACGGATAACGAGGCCGCTGTTGAACCAGACGTTCCAGCGCCGCTCGCCGACCAGGGCGACGGCGCGAGTCTGCGACCACACCTGCGGATAACGCTTCAACAACGCCAGGAAATCCTTGGCACGTTCGCCGGCGCCCTTCCCCACCACCAGCGGCAGCGACAGAAACCGGCGCGCCACATAAGGTTCGAGCACCGCGCCGTCGTCGGCGATCACCGACATGTGGCCGTCGAGCTGCCAGCGCGCGAACGCCGTGCGCTCGGTGATGTCGATCTGCAGCTCACCGGGATAGAACTTGAGCACCGTGGCATCGGCGATCCACGGGTTCGCCTTCAGCTTGTCGCGCACCGCGGCGGCGTCGAGAAACAGCAGCGAGGAGCGGCCGGTGATGCCGCCGATCGCCAGGATCTCGTCCTGGGTAAGCTGCTTGCGGCCACTGATCGCGACCTGCTTGATGCGGAAGCCGGCAAGATTGGCCGCGCCGTTACGGGTATCGTCGAGCGCCTGGACGAATTCGTCGACATGGCCGCCTTTGACGATCCCCATGCCGGCACTGCCGAGCAGGATCAACGCGGTGAAGGCAACGCCGACCCGTCGCGGCAGCCAGCGCTCGAGCACGGCGATCAGACCATGCTGCGGCTCCGGCCGTACCAAACGTTGCGGCTGCGCCTGCTTCTTGCGCGAACGACGTTCGCGCAGCAGAGCTGCCACCGCAACGGCGACCGCTTTCAGGTCAGACTGAAGCCTCGACAGTCTCGACGACCGGGCGAGGCGCCCTCCACCGTCCATTGCAAGAGCTCGTTACACGTTGCGCCCGCGCCTACTCCGGGCAATCGCGCAGGTGACGTCTCGGTGGTTCCGGACCCGACCGCGGGCCGGACCGTCTGTTGCAATGTGAGACCGAAACGGAAAAAACTGCTCCGCCCGGCTTACGCCACGACAGCCGAGCGCCAGGATGCGCCGCCAGCGTTAACCTTCGGCCCTCCTGGTAAACAAATCGTAAAGCAGGCCTGCGCAGAACCGAATTTGTTGCGTCCTGAGAAGGATTTGCGGCGAAATCGCGGCTTTTGTGACACCGCTTCCGGAGGGAACCCGCGACGCCCGCTCAGTTCCGCAACGCGCGTTCGGCGAGCGCGATTTGGCCGTGCAGGAAGTCGACGAAGGGGATCCCTTGCGCGTTCAAAGCCTTGGGATAGAGCGAGGCCTTGGTCAGGCCGGGCAGCGTGTTGGTTTCCAGGAAAATCGGACCATCCTTGCCGACGATGAAGTCGGAGCGCGAATAGCCGCGGCACGACATCACCCGATGCGCCCGCACGGCAAAATCCATGATCGCCGCCGCCACATCCGGGGCGAACCGGCCGGGGCAGATCTCCTGGGTCGATTTGGCGAGATATTTCGCCGTGTAGTCGAAGCCGCCGCCGGCCGGCACGATCTCGATCGGCGGCAGCGCGCGCAACGAGCCGTCTTCAGCCTCGAGCACGCCGCAGGTCGCTTCGATCCCCTCGACGAACGGCTCGATCAGATAGTCTTCGGTCTTGGACGCATTGCGGACCGCCACCAGATCCTGCTTGGCGTTGATGAAGAACAGTCCGTAGCTCGAACCGTCGCGGGTCGGCTTGGCGATCAGCCGGCCGTGCGTCTCAAGCGCCGCCTCCGCATCAGCGAGCGACACCCCGGTCACGGTCCGGATGCCGGCGATTGCGGCGAAGCGCTTGGCGGCCACCTTGTCGAACGCCAAATGCGACGCTGCCGCGCCCGAGCCGGTGAACGGCAAGCGGCGCAGTTCGCACATCGCCTGCAATTCGCCGTTCTCGGCGACGCCGCCATGCAGCCCGAGCACCAGCAACCGCTGCTCCGTCGCGGCGCGATCGAGCGCGGCTTCGAGCGGGCCGATCAGTTCGCCGTCGGGCACGAACGCTTCTTCGAACGGCCGCGCGTGCGCCAGCACCGCTTGGGCAGAAACAGCATGAACGCGGCCGTCGTCGTTCCAGAACCACAGATCGGCGTCCGGCAGCGCACTGTGCAGCGCCTGTGCCGAAGCAACCGACACCAAACGCTCTTTGCTGGTGCCGCCGAACAGAATGGTGTGTCGCATGATCGATCCGCCGCGCGGTCCCTGCTGAAGTCGAAGAAAGATGCTGCGTCCCGCGGGCCGGCGCGCGGCACCATTTTGCCGATTTGGACGATTCGGAGAAGCAGCCTTATGTCGGCGCGGCTGCTCGTCGCAGACAGACCAGGCCCCAGATCAGCAGCGCGATCAGCGCCGGCGTCACCAGACCGATCACCTGCAGCGGCTCCCAAACGCCGCCTTCGGTGGCGATCATGCCGAACCACATCACGCCCGCCCAGGCAACCAGCGCCGGCACGATGCTGACCCGCCCTGCTCGACGCCACGCTTCGAGCTGCACCACGGCGACCAGCGGCGCCGCGAAGGCGACATAGTTCGGTTGCGACACCGACAGCATCACCGGCAGCGCCGCGGCCAGGATCGCGCCGCCGATCAGCAGCGCTTCGGCCGGCTGCGGCTGTGGCCCGTTGAGGCGCCAGAACCGGCCATGGCCGATCCACACCAGCGCGATCAGAAAGACCGCATCGAACCCGAGCTGCCCGGCGGTGGCGAACCGCGGCAGCGTGTCGGTCGCCGGCAGGCCGCCGACCGCGATCCGCGCCAGCATCGCGCCGATGCTGAGCATGTCGTAGGAGGTGAAGGTGATCTCGTCGGCGATCTTCGGATTCGGCACGCCGGTCATGATGCCGCTGAGATGCTCGGTCCACATCGCGCTGTACAGCGTCACCACCTCCGACGGCCCCAGGCACAGCATCGGCACCACGAACAGGAACACCGCGCTGAAGCCCGCAGTGGCGAGCACGGTGCGGAGATCGCCTCGCAGCACCGGGAAGATCAGCAGCGCCAGCGGGAACAGCTTGATGGTGAAGCCGATCGCCAGGGCACAGGCGGCCATGTAGATGCGACCGCGCACATACAGCGCCAGGAACGCCACCATGGTCAGCAGCACCACCGCGCTCAGTTGTCCGCGCCCGAGGCCATCGCCGAAGAACGGCAGCAGGGCCAACAGCGGCCCGAGCCGCAACAGCCACCACCCGTTCCAGCCGACCTGATCGAGCGGCTGCGGCGCGAAGCGTTGCAGTCCCCTGGCCCACAGATCAAGCGCAGCGAGCATCGCCATCGCGCTGATGGCGTACCAAACGCCGACCGAAACCGGGAGCGACAGCGCCCAGCCCGGTTTGGAAAAGCCTTCGAGCGGATAGGCGAACAGCCCCATCAGCAACGCGAAGGTCGGCGGATAGTGATAGGTCCAGCCGTGATGATCGGCGACCTGATACAAGGGATAGCCGGTCCACACCGCCCAGCCGGCGCGGAAGAACACCTGAACGTCGCCGAAGCCGTGCACCGCCGAGCGCCGCACCACGATCGGCAGATAGACGCACAGCGACACCGCGACGACGGCGATCAGCAGGATTTCGTACCAGCTTAGAGCCCGCCAGCGGGGCGCGAATGGCGATGGCAAGGCGGAATACTCCAACTTTGTCCAGGAAGGACGTGGCAGGCGCCTCGGGCGGAACCGTGACGGTTCACCTTCGATACGCGCAAAGCAGCCAAACCCCTCGCGCGCCACCGTGGACGATAGCGGCGAAAACCGCCATGTTCCGTCGAGATCGAACGGATTCCGTTGGCCTTTCGACAATTCGCGGTGGTTCTGTTTCGATCCGTTGCGGCGACATAAAGAGAAACAAATGATCCAGCATTGGCTCGACCTCCCACCCTTCGGTACCTTCGCAACTCTGGCGCTGCTGTATTACGGGGTGGCGGTGCTGCTGATGGCGGTGGTATTCGCCTCGCCGCTGCGCGGGCCGATCGCGAAGCTTCAGGGCGTAGTCGCGCCGTTCTTTTCGTCGGTGGCGGTGTTGTTCAGCCTGCTGACCGGCTTCCTCGGCTACGATGTGGCCGAACGGAATCGGCAGGCGACGCGCGCGGTCCAGACCGAGGCCGGCGAACTGCAGAATGTCTACACGCTCAGCGTCGCGGCAGCGTCCGACATGCGCAACATTCGCATCGCACTGAAGGCCTATGCCGACTCGGTGCTGAAGAATGAATGGCCGACGGTGAACGGCATGGCCGCGCCGCCGACCAGCCTCGCCTACGACAAGATGCTCACCGAAATCAGTGCGCCGGCGATCACCCGCGATTCCGGCGCGGCCGTACACGTCGCGCTGTTGAGCTCGGCAGTGCGGGTCGGCACCGCACGGAACACCCGCATCAGCCTGTCGACCGACCGCACCAGCGACCTGAAATGGATCTCGGTGTTGATCCTCGGCGTCGTCACCCAGGTCGCGCTCGCGCTGGTGCATCTGGACAAGCCGCGCCCGATGGCCGCAGCGCTATCGGTTTTCGCGACCGGAGCAATCGTTGCGCTCGGTCTGATCGCGCTGCAGGAGGATCCGTTCAGCGGCGTCTTCCGGGTATCGCCGCTGCCGCTCGAGCACGTCTTGTCATTGCCGGACACGCCCGAGCTGCCGATCGTTCCGCCGCCGAAGTAACAAGCGGCTCAGCCCTGCGCGGGGACGACGCCGATCCGCTTGATTTCCCACTGCAGCTCGATTCCGGACTGCGCCTTGACGCGGGCGCGGACGGTCTCGCCGAGCGTCTCGATGTCGGAAGCAGTGGCTTCGCCGGTGTTGATCAGGAAGTTGCAGTGCATCTCCGAGACCTGCGCTCCGCCGATGCGGAGACCGCGGCAGCCGGCGGCGTCGATCAGCCGCCACGCGCTGTGGCCGGGCGGATTCTTGAAGGTCGAGCCGCCGGTCTTCTCGCGGATCGGCTGCGCCAATTCGCGATGCGCCTGCACCTCGTTCATCTTCGCGCGGATGTGGTCCGGCGTCGCCGGGGTGCCGCGTAGCCGTGCCGAGGTGAAGATCAGCGCAGGATCGGCACCGCTGTGGCGATATGAGAACTGCATCGCGGCATTGTCGAACACGCGGCGCGTACCACTGCGGTCATAGGCTGTGGCGTCGATCAGCACGTCCTTGGTCTCGCGGCCATTGGCGCCGGCATTCATCCGCAGCGCGCCACCGATCGATCCGGGAATGCCGTAGTAGAATTCGAGGCCGCCGAGCTGCGCCGCAGCGGCGGTCTCGGCCACCCGCTTGTCGAGCGCAGCGGCACCAGCATGCACCACCTCGCCCTCGACCCGGTGCTCGCCGAATCCGCGCGGCGACAGCCGGATCGCAACGCCTAGCAGCCCGCCGTCGCGCACGATCAGGTTGGAGCCGAGCCCGAGACACAGCACCGGAATCTCGGCCGGCAATCGCGACAGGAAGTAACCGAGATCGTCCTCGTCGGCTGGCGTGAACAGCACCTGCGCCGGCCCGCCGACACGAAACCATGTAAGCGGCGCCAGCGGCTCGTTGCCGAGCAACCGCCCGCGCAATTCCGGCATCGCGGCTTTCAGCTCGGGCGTGAGATCGGGGAAGTTCAGTACAGCCAAGAACGATACTCCGGGTTCTGATCCTTCATGTCCTCGAACAGCCACACCATGCGATCGACGAACCAGGTCTTAGCGAGAATGACGACGATCATGCCCAGCAGCGTGACGGCGAGATCGAGCACGATCAGCCCCCAGGCCAGCACCGGCAGACCGCACATCGAAATCCCGGCGGCGACGCCGGGCACGATACGATGCCGCTCCGGAATCTCGTCGCGCTTCAGCCCGACCCAGATTCGTTCGCCGAGCACCGCTTTCGAGGCCCAGCTATCTGTCGAGACCGGCGGCGGAAACGCACGCGGATTCCATGCCAGCCAGGCGATCGACAATCCGACCGGCACCAGCGCCCACCAGCAGATCCAATCCCGGCTCCAGATCGCAAGAATCAGCACCGGAAACGCCGCATAGCGAGTCCACACGCTCCAAGGATTGGCGTGCCGTTTCCAGGTGTCGTCGCTCAAGACAGCCATCGGCGCCTCGTGTCGCGTCAGCCGCCCAACGCCTTCAATTCGCCGGGCAGCGCGTAGGCCCATTGGGTGATGTTGCCGGCACCTAAGCAGACCACATAGTCGCCGCTATGCGCGAGGCCGGCGACGACACCGGCGAGCGAGGCGGAATCCTGCAGCGGATGCACTTCGCGATGGCCGTGGGCGCGCAGGCCGAGCACGAAGTGATCGCGGTCGACGCCTTCGATCGGCGCTTCTCCGGCCGGATAGACGTCGGCGACAACCACCGCGTCGGCGTCGTTGAAGCAGGTGCAGAACTCTTCGAACAGCGACTGCAGCCGGGTGTAGCGATGCGGCTGCACCACGGCGATCACCTTGCCGGAGGTCGACTGCCGCGCCGCCTTCAGCACCGCGGCGATCTCGACCGGGTGATGGCCGTAGTCGTCGATGATGGTGACGCCGTTCCACTCGCCGGTCTTGGTGAAGCGGCGGCGCACGCCGCCGAACGCCGCCAGCGCCTTACGGATGGTGTCGTCGGAGAGCCCCAATTCGTGCGCCACGGCGATCGCCGCGGTGGCGTTGAGCGCGTTGTGGCGGCCCGGCATCGGCAGCATCAGATCGGCGATCTCGTGCGCGGTGCCGGCCTTGCGATCGCGGAACGCGACCTTGAAGCTCGAGCCGCCGCCGCTCGGCGTCAGCTCGAGCAGCCGCGCATCGGCCTGCGGGTTCTCGCCGTAAGTAATGATCCGGCGGTCTTCGATCTTGCCGACCAGCGTCTGCACCACCGGATGATCGATGCACATCACCGCGAAGCCGTAGAACGGCACGTTCTCGACGAAGTTGCGGAACGCGTCCTGCACCGCCTCGAAGGTCTTGAAGTGATCGAGATGTTCGGGATCGACATTGGTGACGATGGCGACGTCGGCCGGCAGCTTGAGGAAGGTTCCGTCGCTCTCGTCGGCCTCGACCACCATCCAGTCGCCGGCCCCGAGCCGCGCATTGGTGCCGTAAGCGTTGATGATGCCGCCGTTGATCACGGTAGGATCGAGCTCGCCGGCATCTAGCAGCGCAGCCACCATCGACGTCGTGGTGGTCTTGCCGTGGGTGCCGGCGATCGCGACACAGCTCTTCAGCCGCATCAGCTCGGCCAGCATCTCGGCGCGCCGCACCACCGGGATGCGCTGGGCGCGCGCCGCAAGCAGCTCCGGGTTATCGCGCTTGATCGCGGTCGACACCACCAGCACGTCGGCACCCTTGATGTTGTCGGCCTGGTGACCGACGTGGATCTGGATGCCCTTTTCGCGCAGCCGGTTGACATTGGCGCTTTCAGAGGCGTCGGAGCCCTGCACGGTGTAGCCGAGATTGCACAGCACCTCGGCGATGCCGCTCATGCCGATGCCGCCGATCCCGACGAAGTGGATGGGTCCGATCTCGCGCGGCAATCTCATGGGAAGGGTCTCTATCGTTGCTGGTCGTCCCCGGAATTTTCCGGGGCATTCCCGATTCAGGGTCACTTCATGCAAGACGGGGATGGCCGGGACAAGTCCGGCAAATGCGCCGTTGCGACGTTTTCCTTGACCGGCGCTAGGTCCGCGCGACGCGCCCGACCACGTCCGCGAGCCGTTCTGCAGCATCCAGACGGCCGATTTGGCGGGCGGAAGCGGCCATTTGGGCCAATTTGGCCGGATCGGCGGCCAGCGCGGTGATTTCGGCAGCGAGACGATCCGGAGTAAAATCCGGTTGAACGATACGGATGGCGCCACCGGCTGCGGTCAGCACGCCAGCATTGGCGAACTGGTCCTGATCGAGCGCGCCGGGCAGCGGCACCAGGATGCCTGGCCGGCCGATCGCCGCGAGTTCGGCGACGGTGCCCGCGCCGGAGCGCGACACCACGAGCTGGCTCGACGCCAGCCGTTGCGGCAAATCGGTGAAGAACGGCGCCAGCTCGCAGCTCAATTGCAGCCGGTCGTACACGGCACGCACGCGGTCCATGTCCTCGTCGCGGACCTGCTGGGTCAGCACCAGCCGCCGCAGCAACGCCGGGTCCAGCTTCTCCAGCGCCGGCGGTACGATGTCGGCCATCACCCGGGCGCCTTGGCTGCCACCGAACACCAGCACCCGCAGCGCCCCACCGGCGGCCGGCGGATCGTAGGCGACGGTCGCGGCATCGGCGACCGCCGGCCGGATCGGATTGCCGGTATTGCTGATCTTCGCGGCCAGAGCCGGCCAGGCCGCCTCGTGGCCGGGAAAGCCGGTAGCGATGGCCTCGACCCGCGGCGCCAGGAAGCGGTTGGCGCGACCCATCACCGCGTTCTGCTCGTGGATCAGCGTCGGCACTCCGCGCCAGGTCGCGGCGAGCAGCGGCGGCAGCGTCGGATACCCGCCGAACCCGACCACCGCAGCCGGCTTCAGCCGCCCGATCAGGTTGAAGGCGAGCAGTGCTCCGGTCACGAGCTTCAAACCGGTGCGTGCCAGCGCCCACGGGGTGCGGCCGCGCACTGTTTCGCTCGGCACCACGTCGGTCGTCTCGGCGGTGAACAGCCCGCTGTAGCGGGTGGCGCGATGATCGGTGACCAGCCGGACGCGATAGCCGCGGCGGATCAGCACCACGCCGAGCGCTTCGGCCGGGAACAGGTGTCCACCGGTGCCGCCGGCGGCGAGCAGGATCAAAGGTGCGTCGGTCATGGCCTCAAGCGTAGCTTCCCGCCGCCTCGATCGCATTGACCTCGGTCTTGGGCCGCTGCCGCGTCAGCGCCAGCATCATCCCGACGCCGTAAGCCAGCGACACCATCGACGAACCGCCATAGGAGATGAACGGCAGCGTCATACCCTTGGCTGGGATCAGTTGCAGGTTCACCGCCATATTGATCCCGGCCTGAATGCCGAACAGGATCGCCAGTCCCGACGCGGCGAAGCGCGAGAACAGATCCTCGCTGCGATAGGCCCGCGACAGCGTCCGCAGCACGATGAAGGCGAACAGCGCCAGCAGCGCCAAGCACAGCACGATGCCGAATTCTTCGCCGGCGACGGCGAACACGAAATCGGTGTGGCTGTCCGGCAGGCTACGTTTGGCGATGCCCTCGCCCGGCCCGAGGCCGAACCAGCCGCCATTGCTGAACGCCTCGCTCGCCATGTCGACCTGGAAAGTGTCGCCGGAGGCCGGGTTCATGAACCGCTTGATGCGGCCGGCGACGTGCGGCACCAGCAGATAGGCGGCGAACAGGCCGCCCGCCGCTGTGGCGCCGAGCCCGAACACCCAGATCACCCGCATCCCGGCGATGAAGAACAGCGAGCCCCACACCATGGTGATCAGCATGGTCTGGCCGAAATCCGGCTCCATCACCAGCAGCGACACCAGCGTCAGCAGCAGCATCATCGCCATTGAGGTCGCCGGCATTTCCGGCCGCCGCGCCGCTTCGGAGAACAGCCAGGCGGCGAGGATGACGAACGACGGCTTGGCGATCTCCGAGGCCTGAATATTGACGCCGACCAGCGTGATCCAGCGCCGCGCGCCCTTGACCTCCGGCCCGATCAGCAGCGTCGCCACGATCAACGCAACCGACAGCGCGAACACGACCAGCGCCGAGCGCCGGATCTGCCGCGGCGACAGGAACGACACGCCGATCAGCACCATGATCGACGGAAACAGGAACAGGACGTGCCGGTTGAAGAAGTGGAACGGGTCGAGCCCGATCCGGGTCGCGACCGGCGGCGACGCCGCCAGCGACAGGATCACGCCGGCCAGCATCAGCGCGATCAGCGCCACCAGCAGCACGCGGTCGACGGTCCACCACCATTCGCTGAATGGGGTGCGTTGGTCACGGGAGATCATCGGCGATCCTGGGCAAACAGATCACCCATTGGTGCGCCCGCGTGGTTGCCACCGGGTTAATGCTTTGAGGCGGAATTGAGATGTGAACGGGAGAGTCTGAGTCTCCGGGGCACAGCGGTCATCCCGCCATCGTCGTCATCCCCGCGAAGGCGGGGATCCAGTATTCCAGAGCCTATCTCTTCAATCGAAACGCCCTGGAATACTGGGTCGCCCGCCTGCGCGGGCGATGACGGCGTCTGAGAGGCGGCGCAGTGCCCCCGGCCTCACACCGCCGCAACGCCATTCAGCGCCGTCACCAGATCACGAAACCTGGTGCCACGGATCTCGAAATTGCGGAACTGGTCGAACGACGCGCAGGCCGGCGACAGCAGGACCACCGGCTCGGCGAGGCCGGAAGCAGCGGCGTCGCGCGCTGCGGCCTGCACCGCATTCTCTAGCGTCCGGCTGATTTCGTAGGGCACCCGCCCCTCCAGCGTCGCCGAGAACTCGGCCGCCGCCTCGCCGATCAGATAGGCTTTGCAGATCCGCGGGAAGTATTCGGCCAGACTCTCGATGCCGCCGGTCTTCGGCTTGCCGCCGGCGATCCAGAAGATGTCGCCAAACGACGACAGCGCTTTGGCGGCGGCATCCGCATTGGTCGCCTTGGAGTCGTTGACGAACAGCGTCGCCCCCTGCCGGCCGACCTGTTCCATCCGGTGAGCCAGACCCGGGAAGCTGCGCAGCCCGCGCTGCAGCGCCTCGGGCGAGACGCCGAGCGCCAGCACGGTCGCGGCGGCCGCCGCAGCGTTCTGGGCGTTGTGCAGGCCGCGCAGCGAACCGATGCCGCCGAGCTTGGCGACTTCGCTGGAGGCGCCGCCGTCGATGCGGCGAATGGCGTCGAGATCGGCGGTGATGCCGGACTGAACCGACCCCTGCACCGACATCCGCACCACGCGCTTGCCGGCGCGCTCGATCCGGTCGGCGGCGGCACGACCGAACTCATCGTCGACACCGATGATCGCAGTGCCGCCATCCTCAATGCCGGCCACCAGCCGCTCCTTCACCGCAGCGTAGTGCTCGATGGTGCCGTGGCGATCGATGTGATCCTCGGTGACATTGAGCAGGATGCCGACGGTGGGCGCGAGCGACGGCGTCAGGTCGATCTGATACGACGACATCTCGATCACGTGGACGCGGCCGTCCTTCGGCGGCTCCAGCGACAGGATCGCGGTGCCGATATTGCCGCCGAGCTGGGTGTCCCAGCCGGCCTCGCGCAGCAGATGCGCGATCAGCGCCGTCGTGGTCGATTTACCGTTGGTGCCGGTGATGGCGACGAACGGCGCGTGCGGCGCAAGCGCCTTGCGCTCGCGGCAGAACAGCTCGACGTCGCCGATCACTTCGACGCCCGCCTCCTGCGCCTTCAGCACGGTCCAATGCGGCGTCGGATGCGTCAGCGGCACGCCGGGGGTGAGCACCAGCGCATCGAAATTGATCCACGACAGATTGCGCAGATCCGCGGTGACGAAACCGGCCTGCGCCGCCTCGACCATGCGGTCGAGATTGTCGTCGCACGCAATCACTTCGGCGCCGCCGGCTTTGAGCGCATGGCAGCTCGCCAGCCCAGACCCGCCGAGCCCGAACACCGCGACCGAGCGGCCGGCGAAAGTGGTGACAGGGATCATGAGCGAACCCTCCCCGTCATTGCGAGGAGCGAAGCGACGAAGCAATCCAGAGCCTCCATGTACCGAGCCCTGGATTGCTTCGGTTCGCTCGCAATGACGAACTCAACTGCGTTGCCCATCCAGCTCACCGCAGCTTCAGCGTCGACAGGCCGGCGAGCGCCAGCATCACGGCGATGATCCAGAACCGGATCACAATCTGCGGCTCGGTCCAGCCCTTCTGTTCGAAATGGTGGTGGATCGGCGCCATCTTGAACACGCGCTTGCCGGTGAGCTTGAACGAGGCGACCTGCACGATCACCGACACCGCCTCGAGCACGAACAGGCCGCCGATCACCGCCAGCACGATCTCGTGCTTCACTGCGACCGCGATCGAGCCGAGCATGCCGCCGAGCGCCAGCGAGCCGGTGTCGCCCATGAAGATAGAAGCCGGCGGCGCGTTGAACCACAGGAAGCCGAGCCCGGCGCCGAGCAGCGCGCCGCACAGCACCGACAGTTCGCCGGTTCCGGCGACGTAGTTGATCTGCAGATATTCGGCAAACACCGCGTTACCGGCGAGATACGAGATCAGGCCGAAACTGGCGGCGGCGATCATCACCGGCACGATCGCGAGCCCGTCGAGGCCGTCGGTCAGGTTCACCGCATTGCCGGCGCCGACCACCACGAACGCGCCGAACGCCACGAACGCCCAGCCGAGATTGATCATCACTTCCTTGAAGAACGGAATTACCAGCGAACTCGACAGCGGCGCACGGCCGAGCCACACCAGCGCGAAACAGGCCGCGGCGGCGATGGTGAATTCGATCAGCAGCCGGGTGCGGCCGGAGATGCCGGCATGGGTCTGCTTGGTGACTTTCATGTAGTCGTCGTAGAAGCCGACGAAGCCGAAGCCGAGCGTCACCGCTAGCACGATCCAGACATAGGGATTGAGCGGATTGGCCCACAGCACGGTGCCGACCGTCAGCCCCGACAGGATCATCAGGCCGCCCATCGTCGGCGTGCCCTTCTTCGAAACCAGATGCGATTGCGGGCCGTCGGTGCGGATCGGCTGGCCCTTGCCCTGGCGCAGCCGCAGATTGTCGATGATCCAGGGACCGAACATGAACACGAACAGCGCCCCGGTCACCATCGCGCCGCCGGTGCGGAAAGTGATGTAGCGGAAGACGTTGAACGCCGGAAACGAGCCGGAGAGGTCGATCAGCCAATAGAGCATTCAAGCCGCCTTACACCGCAGCGTCGTCGCGCGCGGCCTTGCCGGGGAAGCGCTTCTCGAGCGCGGTGACAATCGTTTTCATGCGCGATCCGAGCGAACCCTTCACCATCACGGCGTCGCCGGCTCTGATCGCGGCGACGACCTGGGATTCGAGCGCGGTCGCATCGCCTGCATAGCCGCCTCGTTTGCCGGAGGAAAGGGCGTCCCACAGATTGCGCATCAAGGGACCGCAGCAGAACACCAGGTCGATACCGTGCGCACGCACCGCCGCTCCCAGCCCACGGTGCAGCTCGGCCGCGGTCGGGCCGAGTTCCAGCATGTCGCCGAGCACCGCGATCCGCCGCCCCTGCAGCCCGATCTCGGCGCGGCCGAGGACACCCAGCGCCGCCGCCATCGACGCCGGATTGGCGTTGTAACTTTCGTCGATCAGCATCGCTTCGTCGGCGCCGATCCAAAGCGTCTTGCGCGCGCCGCGGCCGGCGGCGGGCTGAACCTGCGACATCGCCAACGCGGCAAGCGCGAGGTCGGCGCCGGCAAGCTCCGCCGCAGCCAGCACCGCCAGCGAATTCATCGCCATGTGGCGGCCCGGCATGCCGATCTTGTAGGTGACGTCATTGCCGAGAATGCGGGCGTGCACCGCCGAGCAATCGGCGTGCAGCGCGACGTCGAGCAGCCGCGCATCGGCAGCCGGATCGGCGCCGAAGGTGACGATGCGGCCGACATTGGCACGCAGCGCGTTGGCGCTGAGCCGGTCGAACATCGGCGTATCACGGTTCAGCACGGCGATGCCGCCCGGCTCCAGCCCGGAGAAGATCTCGGACTTGGCGTCGGCGATCGCCTCGAGGCCGGAGAAGAATTCGAGATGCACCGGTTCGACCGTGGTGATGATGGCGATGTGCGGTCGCACCATCTTCACCAAGGGTTCGATCTCGCCGGCGTGGTTCATGCCGATCTCGAACACCGCGTAGTCGACGCTCGCCGGGCAGCGCGCCAGCGTCAGCGGCACGCCCCAATGATTGTTGAACGACGCCACCGAGGCGTGGGTGGGGCCTTGCGCACCCAGCACCGCGCGCAAGCCCTCCTTGGTCGAGGTCTTGCCGACCGAACCGGTGACCGCGATCACTTTGGCGGACAGCCGCGAGCGCGCCGCGATGCCGAGCCGGCGCAAACCTTCGAGCACGTCATCGACGACCAGGAGCGGCGCGTCGGCGGCGAATTTGTCGCGCTGCGCCTTCTCCACCACAGCCAGCGCGGCCCCGGCGTTCAGCGCCGCAGCGACGAAATCATGGCCGTCATGGACATCGCCTTTGATCGCGAAGTACGCGTCACCCGGCGCCAGCGTGCGGCTATCGATCGAGATGCCGAACACGTCGCGCGGCAGCGTGCCGCTCGACGTCGCGGCCATCGCCTCCGCCATCGCGTCCGAGGTCCATAGCGGTTCTTTGCTCATGCGGCGCTCGCTGACAACGCCGCGTGCGCGGCCTCGTGATCACTGAAATGCAGCACCGTGTCGCCCACGATCTGCCCGATCTCGTGCCCTTTGCCGGCGATCACCAGCGCGTCGCCCGGCTGCAATTCGCCGATCGCGGTACGGATCGCCTCGGCGCGGTCGCCGATCTCGCGCGCGCCGGGCGCTGCAGCGAGGATCGCGGCGCGGATCGTGGCCGGATCTTCGCTGCGCGGATTGTCGTCGGTGACGATCACCGCATCGGCGTTCTCGGCCGCGATCGCGCCCATCAGCGCCCGCTTGCCGGTGTCTCGGTCACCGCCGGCGCCGAACACCACCACGAGCTTGCGCTTCGCATAGGGCCGCAGCGCCTGCAGCGTCTTGGCGAGCGCGTCCGGCTTGTGTGCGTAGTCGACGAACACCGGCGCGCCATTGCGGGCGCCGACCAGGTCGAGCCGGCCCGGCGCGCCTTCGAGATGTTCGAGCGCGGCGAAACTCGCCGCCGCATCGCCGCCGGTGCCGATCACGAGGCCGGCCGACACCAGTGCGTTCTCGATCTGGAATTCGCCGACCAATGGCAGCTTGATCGCAAAGCGCCGCCTCTCGTGCTCGATCGTCAGCCTCTGCGCGAAGCCATCGACCACGGCGTCGATCAGCTTGATGCCCGCGCCTGGATCGCCATGGCGGCCGATGGTGATCAACCGCAGGCCGCGCGCGCGCGCCGCTTCGATGACTTGCGCCGAACAGTCGTGATCGGCGGAGATCACCGCCGCGCCGCCGTCCTGCACCAGATTGCGGAACAGCCGCAGTTTGGCGTTCAGATAATGCGCGACGTCGGGGTGATAATCCATGTGGTCGCGCGACAGATTGGTGAAGCCACCGGCGGCGACGCGGACGCCGTCGAGGCGGAATTGATCGAGCCCGTGCGACGAGGCTTCCAGCGCCAGATGGGTGATGCCCTCGCCCGCAATCTCGTCGAGCGAGCGATGCAGCGCGATCGGGTCCGGCGTGGTCAGCGAGCCGTAGACGCTGCGTGTCGGCGTCACCAGACCGATGGTGCCGATGCTGGCGGAGGCATGGCCGAGCTCCTGCCAGATCTGCCGGGTGAAGGCTGCGACCGAGGTCTTGCCGCTGGTGCCGGTGACCGCAGCGATCACCTGCGGCTGGCGCGGATAGAACCGCGCCGCAGCTTGAGCCAGCGCCAGACGTGGATTGGCGAGCCGCACGAACGGCACCGAAAGATCGCGCTCGGGCTGATGCTCACCTGCGATCGCCACCGCACCGGCTGCAATCGCAGCGGCGACGAAGCGCGCGCCGTCGGTCTTGGCGCCGGCGAGCGCGAAGAACAGGTCGCCCGGCTTCACCGCACGGCTGTCGACGGCGATCCCGCCGATGGCGAGGTCGGCCGCCGACGCGGCGATCTCGGCCTCGTCGCTGAAGAGGTCGCGGAGCTTCATGGTCCTCGGGCGTCCGATTCGAGACAGATGTTCTCACGCCTGAGAGGCTTTTAGCGCAAGCGGGGCGCAGCGCAACTCGGCAGGCCACGACCCCGCCGGGCCAGACCGGGCGTTACTGACCGCCCCGCGATGCCGCAAGAATGAGGCGGTCCGGCGGCGGCAGATCGAACCGCGGCTCGATTCCAAGCAACGGCGCGATTCGCTCGATCACCTTGCCGCCGGTCGGCACCGCGTTCCAGCCGGAGGTGATGAAGCCGTGCGTCTCCGGCAGCGCCTTCGGCTCGTCGAGCATCACCAGCACCTGATATTTCGGCTTGTCGGCCGGCAGAATGGCGGTGAACGAGTTCAGCACCTGCTTCTTGGCGTAGCGGCCGTTGATGACCTTCTCGGAGGTGCCGGTCTTGCCGCCGAGATAGTAGCCCTTGGCGATCTGCTCGGCCTGGCGTGCGGTGCCGACCTCGGCGTTGAGCCGCATCAGGTAGCGGATCTTGTCGCTGGTGTCCGACTTGATCACCCGCTTGGCGACCTTCATCGCCTCTTCGTGGGTGCGCTTCAGGAAGGTCGGCGGAATCAGGTAGCCGCCGTTGACCATCGCGTTGATGCCCATCACCGCCTGCAGCGGCGCCACGGCGATGCCGTGACCGAACGAGATGGTGATGGTGTTGAGTTCGCCCCAGCGCTTCGGCACCAGCGGCGAGGCGCTCTCCGGCAGCTCGGTGCGCAGCCGGTCGAGCTGGCCGATCTTCTTCAGGAACGCCTTGTGCGCCTCGATGCCCTGCGCCAGCGCGATCCGGGCCGCGCCGACGTTGGACGAATAGGTGAAGACTTCCGACAGCGAGATGAAGCGCCCCATCCGGTGGTCGTCGTGGATCTTGAACTTGCCGTATTGCAGCGGCCCGCGCGCGTCGTACATCGAGTTCAGCGTCGCCTTGCCGCTGTCCAGCGCCATCGCGAGCGTCAGCGTCTTGAAGGTCGAGCCCATCTCGTAGACGCCGGTGGTGAGCCGGTTGATGCGGTCGGGGTCGTTGGCCTCTTTCGGATTGTTCGGGTCGAAGTCCGGCAGCGACACCATGGCGACGATCTCGCCGGTGTTGACGTCCGAGACCAGGCCCGACGCCGCCTTGGCGCTGAACTTCTCCTTGGCTTTCAGCAGTTCGTCGCGCAGCGCGTGCTCGACGCGGACGTCGAGCGCCAATTCGATCGGCCGCTGCATCCGGTCGGAGGCAAAGCCGGCGCGGTGCAGATCGGCGAGGCCATTGCTGTCGAGCCACTTTTCGATGCCGGCGATGCCCTGGTTGTCGATGTTGACCAGACCGATCAAGTGCGACACCTCGGCGGCGTTGGGATAGACGCGCTTGTTCTCACGCAGGAAGCCGATGCCGGGAATGCCCAGCTTCTTGATCTCGGCCTGCTGGCGCGGAGTGATTTCGCGCTTCAGCCAGACGAAGCCCTTCTTCGACGCCAGCCGCTCGCGCACCTCCTGGGTTTCGAGATCGGGCAGCGTCGCGGTGAGCAACTCCACCGCCTCGTCCTGATCGATGATCCGGCGCGGCTCGCCGAACAGCGACGGCGTCTTGACGTCGGTAGCGAGGATCTGCCCGTTGCGATCGACGATGTCGGGCCGCGCGGTGGCGACCGCATCCTGAGACACGCCGCGCCGCGCGCCGTGGCCGTCCCCAATCACCGCAATCATCACCAGCTTGAACGCGATCACCCCGTACACCGCCGCGAACGCGATCATCGCCAGCCCGACACGCGCGCGCGCCTTGGCGTCACGGTCGACCTCGCTGCCGTAGATCAGGCTGCGGATCAAGCGCTGGCGCCATTTGATGTGGTGGCCGACGAGCGGCATCGTGGAATCTGTCACTGGGCGGGCTCCGGAGCCGGCAGAGAGCCGGTGACGATATCGGGATCGATCTTTTCGATCATCGAGGCGATCGGATCGGGAGCGTTAGGATCGACGACGGCCGGCGGACGCTCGGGAAGGTTCTTCAGCGAATCGAACTGACGCGCGGCGACCGGCTTCAGTTTGAGGTGCCGGGCGGCGAGCCCCTGCAGCCGGCCAGGCGAGTCCAGCTTGGCCCATTCGGCGCGCAGCCGGGCGATCGCCTCGCGCTCCTTGCGCAGCTCGGCATGGAGCTGCAGCACCTTCTCGGTGCGCACGGTGGATTCCAGCTTGATGCGGTACACATAGGCTGCTGCGAACACCAGCATGCCGATGACCAGCACATGCACGAGGCGCATCATCGGCCGGCCCTCATCACGCTGGCGAGTGTCGGCCATCCCGGCAGATCGCCGGCGGCGTGCGCCGGCGCTTGGGTGCGTTCAGCGCCACGCAGCTTGGCCGACCGCGCGCGCGGATTGGCCGCGACTTCGGCATCGCCAGCGACGATCGGCCGCTTACTGAGCAGCGTGAAGCTCGGCGCCGCCTGCGCAAGCTCCGGCAGATGGCGGGAGCCGCCGCCGGTCTTGCTGCGCGCAGTCAGGAAGGTTTTGACGATGCGGTCTTCCAGCGAATGGAATGACACCACCGCCAGCCGGCCGCCCGGCTTCAGCACGCGCTCGGCGGCGTCGAGCGCCTGGTGCAGTTCGTCGAGCTCTTCATTGACGAAGATCCGCAGCCCCTGGAAGGTGCGGGTCGCCGGATGGATCTCGCCGGGCTTGGCGCGCACCACTTTGGCGACGATGTCAGCAAGCGCCTTGGTGGTGATGATCGGCGCCTCGCTGCGCGCCGCGACGATGGCGCGGGCGATGTGGCGTGAATAGCGCTCTTCGCCGAAGATGTAGATGATGTTGGCGAGATCGGGTTCGGATGCGCGGGCGACGACATCGGCCGCGCTCGGCCCGTCCCGCCCCATCCGCATGTCGAGGGGCCCGTCGAACCGGAACGAGAAGCCGCGCTCGGCCTGGTCGAGCTGCATCGACGACACGCCGATGTCCATCACCACGCCGTCGACCGTATCGGCGCCTTGCGCGGCGCAGACCTCGGCCAGATTGGAGAACCGGTCGTGCACCAGCGTCAGCCGGCCGTCGGCTTCGGCCACCAGATCGGCCCCGCCAGCGATCGCGGTCGGATCGCGGTCGATCGCGATCACGCGGCTGCAAGGGGACTGCAGGATCAGCCGCGTATAGCCGCCGGCCCCGAACGTGCCGTCGACATAGACGCCGCCGTCGCGCGGCGCGAGCAGTCCGACCGCTTCTGGCCCGAGCACCGGAATATGGCGTGCGCCGGAAGAGCTCATGCGATCGCCCTGGCCGCACTGAGACCACGTCCGGTCCGCGTCGCGCGGAAACCGGCCGGGCTGATCGCCGACTTGCTGCAGGGCAATGGGCCCATCGTGCCTCGCCTCTTCCCAATCCGCCGACAGAGCGCCGTGCCAGCCGGTCGAAACGACCGACGAACCTGGCTCTCCGTAAGAAATCTGGTGGATTTCCATCGGCTTATGGGGCGTCACAGGAGAATTTGCCGGCAATTTGACACCGGCTGTTCACCCCTCAGTAACGGCGCTTACGCTTAAGAAACCGTTGACGGCTGACCGTTCATTCCGCGCCCGGAGAGATGGCGTTCGCCCCAGCATCTCGCTGCGCGGCAGGATGGGCGGAACCCGGCCCCGTCCACAGAAAATGGCAAAATCGTGAATACTGCGCGTTGCAGGGAAGCACCGGGACTCAGATAGTAAATCGGAAGTTGCAGCCGGCGCCGCTCCGCCTCCCGCCGTGGTCCTGCCAGTATTGAGTCGTCCGATGTTGTCAGGTTCGTTAGCGTCCGTTGGTCCGGAGTCGAAACGTCGACGTGCCCTCCTTTTGCCCAAGGGCATCTCGTCCATGCAGACCTTCACGCCCGACTCGTCGATGGTGTCCGACGTGCTGCCGTCGCCGAATTTCGGCGAGCGCAACAAGGCGCGCCGACCCGACATGATCGTGCTGCACTACACCGGCATGCCCGACGTCGAAGGCGCGCTGACCCGGCTGTGCAAGGCCGGCACCGAAGTCTCGGCGCACTACGTCGTGCTGGAAGACGGCCGCATCCTGCAATGCGTGCCGGAATCCAAGCGCGCCTGGCACGCCGGCGTCGCCTGTTGGGCCGGTGAGGAAGACATCAACTCCTGCTCGATCGGCATCGAGATCATAAATCGCGGCCACGATTGGGGTTATCCGGACTACCCGCTGCGCCAGATCGCGGCGGTGATCGCGCTGTGCCGCGGCATCATCCTGCGCCGCAACGTGCCGCCGCATCGCGTCGTGGGCCACTCCGACGTTGCGCCGGCACGCAAGAAGGATCCGGGCGAGAAATTCCCGTGGCGCTCGCTCGCCGCCTCCGGCGTCGGCCTGTGGGTCGAGCCGGCGCGGATTGTACCCGGCCCCGCGCTGAAGCAGGGCGCCGAGGGCGAGGAAGTGCGTCTGATGCAGCAGGGGCTGGCCGATTACGGCTACCGCATCCCGGTGAGCGGCAGCTACGACCACGGCACCACCGACGTCGTCACCGCCTTCCAGCGTCACTTCCGCTCGGAGAAGGTCGACGGCATCGCCGATGCATCGACGCTGGCGACGCTGCACGCGCTGCTCGAACGGCTGCCGGTCGAGGCCCGCCCGGTCGCCGCGCTGGGCTGACCGCTCTCCTCCGCCCCTTCCAACGCATCGAGTTCGGCGAGCCTTCGGGCGAAGAACCGCCGCAGCGGCTCGAGCTGGGTCGCGGCGGAGGCGATGCGATATGCGACCCGCGCCTCGTCGCGGCGTCCAAGCCGGCGCAGCAGATCGGCACGCACTGCCGGGAGCAGATCGAAGCTGCGCAACCCGCGGCGGGCGTCGAGCGCATCGATCAGATCCAGCGCCCGTGCCGGGCCGTCGACCATCGCGATCGCCGCGGCGTGATTGAGTTCGATCACCGGCGACGGGCTGATCCGCATCAGCACCTCGTACAGGCCGGCGATCTGCTTCCAGTCGGTGTCGCGATGGCTGGCGGCGCGGGCATGCAGCGCGGCGATTGCGGCCTGCACCGCATAGGGCTCCGGCCGGCCCGGCTCGCGCAGCACGGCCTCGACCAGAAGCAGTCCCTCGGCGATCTCGGCGCGATCCCACAGCGAGCGGTCCTGCTCCTCCAGCAGCACGATGTCGCCGCCGGCGGTGGCGCGCCCGGCGCGACGGGCGTGATGCAGCAGCATCAGCGCCAGCAGCCCGCGGATTTCGCGACGGCCCGGCATCAGCGCGTCGAGCAGCCGCACCAGACGGATCGCCTCGCCGGCGAGATCGTGCCGCATCAACTGCTCGCCGCAGGTCGCCAGATAGCCCTCGGTGAACATCGAATATACCACCGCGAGCACGCCGTTCAGCCGCGGCGCGAGCTGGTCGCGCGCCGGCACCTCGTAGGGTATCCCGGCGAGCCGGATCTTCTGCTTGGCCCGCACCAGCCGCTGCGCCATCGCCTCCTCGCCGACCAGAAAGGCGCGCGCCACCTCCGCGGTCGACAGCCCGCATACCGTGCGCAGCGTCAGCGCCACCTGCACCTCCGGCGCGAACGACGGATGGCAGCAGGTGAAGATCAGCCGCAGCATGTCGTCGTCGAGCACCGAGGCATCTGCGGTATCGTCGTCGCGTTCGGCATCGAGCAGCAGATGCTGCGTCAACAGATCCTGCTTGCCGCGAAACGCGACGCTGCGGCGAATGCGGTCGATCGCCTTGTGGCGACCGACCGACACCAGCCACGCGCGCGGATTGCCGGGTGGCGGCTCGTGCCGCCAGCGCTGCAGCGCCTCTGCGAAGGCGTCCTGCAGCGCGTCCTCGGCGAGATCGAAATCGCCGACGAGGCGGATCAGCGTCGCCAGCGCGCGCCCCGCCTCGGTGCGGAACAGGATGTCGATCTCGGCCGGGGTCATCGTGGCGTCAACGGTGATCCAGCATCCAGATCGGCCGCACCTCGACCGAACCGTGGCGCGCCGACGGGATCCGCGCGGCGATCTCGAGCGCCGCGTCGAGATCCTTGGCCTCGATCAGATAATAGCCGCCGAGCTGCTCGCGGGTCTCCGCGAACGGCCCGTCGGTGACCAGGGTCTTGCCGTCGCGCACCCGCACCGTGGTCGCGGTCGACACCGGCCGCAGCCGATCCCCGGCCTTGAACGCGCCGCTCTCGACGATGGCGCGGGTGAAGACCTCGTATTCCTTCATCATCTCACCGTTGATCCGTGTCTCGAGCTGCTCCGCCTCCGCCTCGTTCTCGTAGATCATCAACAGGTACTGCATATCCGTCGTCTCCTGGTTGCCGGCGTCATCCGCCGGCATCTGGTCGAACGAGCCATGCCCGGAACGACAGCGCCACGTTAAAATATTTCGGACCGGGCGCCGAAGACGTTTCGCGCTTGACGATCGCGGCCCGAGCCCGCATGGCTTGCCGCGTCAGTCGGCCGGACGGCCGCTCCGGCAAGCGCCGAAAGGCCGCCGGGGAGGAAAGTCCGGGCTCCATCGACATACGGTGCCGGATAACGTCCGGCGGGGGCGACCCCAGGGAAAGTGCCACAGAGAACGAACCGCTTCCCGCCCTCGGGCGTGGCAAGTAAGGGTGAAAAGGTGCGGTAAGAGCGCACCGCGTCGCCGGCAACGGAGACGGCATGGTAAACCCCACCGGGAGCAAAACCGAATAGGGACGGCATCGCGGATAGTTCGCTCTTCGGGGCGATAACTCCGCAGGGTGATGTCAAACCCGCCGTCCGGGTAGGTTGCTCGAGGCGCTGTGCAAACAGCGTCCCAGAGGAATGGCCGTCGCGTATCACGTCCGCAAGGAGGTGGTGCCCTCCAGAACCCGGCTTACAGGCCGGCTGATGCTTATTCGCGCAAGCGATGCCAACGAGGGGTTCGGCGCCACCACGCCGGACCCCTCGCCCGTTTCCGACTCATTCCGCAGCCGCGATGCCTTCGACCTGCAAGGCCTGGCGCTCGAACAGACCGCGATAGATGCCGCCGACCCGCGCAGCAAGCGTGGCGTGGGTGCCCTGCTCGGCGATCCGGCCGTGATCGAACACCAGGATCCGATCGAGGCTGCGCACGGTGGAGAGCCGATGCGCGATCACGATCGAGGTGCGGCCCTTCATCAGCCGCTCCATCGCCTGCTGGATGAGCGCCTCGGATTCCGAATCCAGGCTCGACGTCGCCTCGTCCAGGATCAGCACCGGCGCGTCCGCCAGAAACGCCCGCGCCAGCGCCACGCGCTGCCGCTCGCCGCCGGACAGCTTGACGCCGCGCTCGCCGACCAGCGTGCCGTAGCCCTTCGGCAGCCGCATGATGAAGTCATGCGCATTGGCGAGCTTCGCCGCCTGCTCGATCGCCGCCATTCCGGCGCCGGGCCGTCCATAGGCGATGTTCTCGGCCAGCGAGCGGTGAAAAAGGATGGGATCCTGCTGCACGATGGCGATCTGGCTGCGCAGCGATTGCTGCGTCACCTTGGCGATATCCTGCCCGTCGATCAGGATGCGGCCGCCGCTGACGTCGTGGAGCCGCTGCACCAGCTTGACGAAGGTGGTCTTGCCGGAGCCGGAGCGGCCGACCAGCCCGACCCGTTCGCCGGCCCGGATCTGGACCGACAGACCGTCATACAGCGGCGTCGGATGGCCGCCATAATGGAACGTGACGTCGTCGAACACGATTTCCCCGCCCTGGATCGCAATCGACGCGGCATCGGCCGCGTCGACGACGCCGATGGCCTCGTCGTGAATCGCCACCAGTTCGTCCATGTCGTTGACCGAGCGCTGCAGATTGTTGATGTGCATGCCGACATCGCTCAGATAGGCGTGGATGATGTAGTAGCTGGTCAGGACGAAAGTGACGTCGCCCGCCGTGGCGCGGCCGGCCATCCACAACAGCAAGGCGCCGCCGATCACCGCGGCGCGGACGCAGAGCAGCACGGCCAGTTGCGCGGTCGAGGTGTAGTTGTAGCGCATCCAGGTGCGCAGCACCCGCGCCCGCCAACGCGTGATGACACGCGCCAGCCGTCCGTCCTCGCGGCTCTCCGCGCCGAACGACTTCACCACCGCATTGCAGGTCAGCGCATCCGCCAGGGTTCCGCCGACCCTGGTGTCCCAGGCGTTGGAGAGCCGGGCGGCGGGCGCGATGAAGCGGATCGAGAACAGCACCGTCATCGCGATATAGACCACCGAGCCGATCCCGATCACCAGGCCGAGCGACGGCCAATGCAGGCCGAGCAGGATCATCGATCCGATCAGCACGACGAGCGACGGCAGCAGCGCCATCAGCAGCGTGTCGTTGAGCAGATCGAGCGCCCACATGCCGCGGGTGACCTTGCGCACCGTGGAGCCGGCGAAGCTGTTGGCGTGCCAGTCGGTGGAAAAACGCTGCACCCGGCCGAACGCCTCGCGCGCCACGTCGGACATGATCCGCAACGTGAACGGCACGATCGCCTGCATCCCGGCGAAACGCATCACCACCGAGATCACCCCGAGCGCTACGATCACACCGAAGGCCACGAAGGCGGCGCGGCGCGCGGCCGGATCGGTCGCACCGGCCGAGACGGCGTCGACTAGATGGCCCGAGAACAGCGGCATGAACAGGTCGGCGACGGTGGCGCCGAGCAGGCCGAAGGCGACCGCGAGGGCTCTGACCGGCTGTTTCAGCCAGTGCCGGAACACAAAGGGCAGCACCGACCGCATCGCGGTTGGTCTCGTCTTGGATTGCGTGGTCATGGCATCATCCCGCCCGCGCTCTCGCAGGGCGGCTCCAAGGTTGACGAGCGGCGGCAGGGCGCGCGCAGACGTCTTTGAAAACAGGAATGCTCTTGTAATCGGAGGGATCGGGAACTAAGCCCGATCAATGCTGGCGGACATCGCCTCTAGCAGGCGGCGCGGGCATCCGGTCGAGACATCGTACGCGGAGGCGCGATCTGCGAACGCATCTTGATCATGCAAATCTCCTCCGGTTCGAGCGACAGAGCGCTAGCTTATCCGGCGCGCAGCGCGTTAGCAACCTCGCACATGGAGCCTCAATGCCCCCCACCGCCCGCCGCGGCCATCGGGTTCGCCGGTTTGGCGAGCAGGAACACCAGCGTGGTCAGGCCGAGGTAGAACACCGTGAGCAGGAAGAAGGCATCGCCGTAGCTCATCACCACGGCCTGGCGGTGGACGATGCTGGTGAGCTGCTTCAGCGCCATCATTGAGGCGTCGCCCATGCCCTGGAAGCGCTGGGTGAAGGTGTTGAGCAGCTCGACCGCCTGGGCGTTGCCCCAGTTCACCTTGTCGTGCAGCCGGGAGATGTGGAAGTCGGTACGGTTGTCCAGCGCGGTGTTGATCAGCGCCAGCCCGAGCGCGCCGCCGAGGTTGCGGGTCAGGTTGAACAGGCCGGAGGCGTTCTTGACCCGGTGAGGCGGCAGCGTGCCGAGCGCGATGTTGTTGACCGGCACCATCGCCATCATCATGCCGACGCCGCGGAAGATCTGCGGCCACAGCAGCTCGTAGAAATCGAAGTCGCGGGTGATCCAGGTCATCTGCCAGGTGCCGCCGGCGAACAGCAATAAGCCGACGGCGACCAGAATCCGCATGTCGACCAGCGCCATCAGCCGGCCGACGATCGGCGCGGTGCAGAACATCGCGATGCCGGAGACGAACATCGTCTCGCCGATCATCAGCGCGCTGTAGCCACGCACTTCAGCGAGATAGCGGGGATAGATGTAGGTCAGGCCGTACAGCCCGATGCCGACGCAGAACTGGAACATGCAGCCGATCGCGAAGTTGCGGTCGGTGAACGCGCGGATGTCGACGATCGGCTCGCGCGCGGTCAGCACCCGCCAGAAGAACGCCACCGCCGACACCGCGCAGACGATCGCGAAAATGAAGATCGACTCGTCGTTGAACCAGTCGTTGCGCGGCCCCTCTTCCAGCACGTATTCGAGCGAGCCCAGGAAGCCTGCCATGAAGCCGAGGCCCCACCAGTCGAAATGATCGAGCAGCTCGTAATGCGGTTCGTCGAAATCGACCAGCGACAGCACGCCAATGGTGATCAGGATTCCCGGCACGACGTTGATGAAGAACAGCCAATGCCACGACATCAGATCGGTGATGTAGCCGCCGACCGTCGGACCGATGGTCGGTGCCAGCGTCGCGACGAGGCCGATGATCGGACCGACCATGTTGAACTTGCTGCGTGGAAACACCGTATAGGCCGAGGCGAACACGGTCGGGATCATGCCGGCGCCGAGGAAGCCCTGGATTGCGCGCCACACGATCATCTCGGCGATCGATGAGGTGAAGCCGCACATCAGGCTGGCGAAGGTGAAGCCGGCCGCCGAGATCGCGAACAGATTACGGGTGCCGAGCGCGCGCGACAGGAAGCCGGACAGCGGGATCGCGATCACTTCGGCAATCAGATAGGCGGTCTGCACCCACGAGACTTCGCTCGACGAGGCCGATAGGCCGGCCTGAATTTCCGACAGCGACGCCGAGACGATCTGAATGTCCAGGATCGCCATGAACATCCCGAACACCATGATCAGGAACGCGATCAGCCGCGTCGCCGGAACGTGCTCGGAGGGCTCGGCGGGCGCCGCGGCTGCTGCGTCAGCGGTGGTCGATGCCGACATGCTCATGTCCTCACGGTCATCCGACCGGGAATGTGGTCAATTCAATCCGGCGATGTCTCGTCATTGCGAGCGGAGCGAAGCAATCCAGGGCCCGGTGCACTGAGCTGGATTGCTTCGTCGCTTCGCTCCTCGCAATGACGATGAGAGCTCGTACTTACTTGCCCGTCCGCGTGTCGACGTCGACATAGACCGACATGCCGGCGCGCAGCAGGTTTTCGCGTGCGACGTCGGCGGGGACGCGGATGCGGACCGGGACGCGCTGCACGATCTTGGTGAAGTTGCCGGTCGCGTTGTCGGGCGGCAGCAGGGTGAACACCTGCCCGGCCGCCGGCGACAGGCTGTCGACGGTTCCTTCGATCTTGCGGCTGGAGAACGCGTCGACCGAGATCGCCACCTTCTGGCCCGGCTTCAGCCGGCGAAGCTGGGTTTCCTTGAAATTGGCGTCGATATACACGCCGTCGAGCGGCACGATATTGGCCATCCGCTGGCCGGCGTTGATGAAGTCGCCGACATTGACCAGGCGGTTGGAGAACACCCCGGTCACCGGCGCCCGCACATTGGTGAAGGCGAGATCGCGCTCGGCCTTGGCCAGTGCGCTCTGCAGCTCGACAAGCTGGGCGCGGGCTTCGGCCTGCTGCGCCTTGGTCACTTCGACATTGTCGCGGGCGGCATCGAACGCGGCCTTGGCGGCGGCCACGGAAGCGACGGTCTGATCGCGGCTCGCCTGCGAGGTCTCGAACACGGCGCGCGAGGCGAAGCCCTTGGTCGAGAGCGCCTGCTGGCGATCGAAGTCCAGCGCGGCGCGCTTGGCCGCGGCCTCGGCGGAGTCGAGCTGCGCCTGCGCCTGCTCCACCGCGCTCTGCTGCGCGGTGATCTGGCGGCCGATCCGGGCGATGGTGGCTTCCTGGGTGCCGATCTTGGCGCGGGCGGTGTCCACCGCGATCTTGTAGTCGCCGTCGTCGATCCGGAACACGACGTCGCCGGCCTTCACCTCGGAATTGTCGCGCGGCAGGATCGCGGCGAGGTGCCCCGAAACCCGGGCGCCGAGCGTGGTGTTGTTGGCGCGGACGTAAGCGTCGTCGGTGCCGACCATGAAGCGGCCGACCAGCATGTACTCGGTGCCGAAATAACCGATCGCAGCCAGCGCCGCGATACCGAGGCCGATCAGCACGAACTTCTTCTTGCTGGGTGGCTTCGCAGCCGTGCCGGGGCGCGCGGCCGGGGCCACCGGCTCGGTCTCGGCTTCGGGCTCGGGCGGATCGGCCAGCTTCAGCGTCGAAGGATCTTCCAGCAGCGAGCGCAGCGCTTCGGCCTGCGACGGCGCGGCCGGATGCGGCGTCGCGCCGGCGGCCGGTACGGCCTCCCCGTTCTCCGGCTCGGAGCGCAGCACGCGGGCAGCTTGGTCGCGTCCGGACATCAGGCTCTCCTGAACTCAGCTTGCAGGACGAAAAATGGCCAGCCCGACGGTAGCCCGAGCTGGCATCCTGATCTACCATTGACCGAACGGTTCGGTCAACTTAATCTCCTGACGGCAGCGTAGCAGGTGTGCGTTTCTGCACACCCTCCACCCCAGTGATTTTACCGGACAGGCTGAACCAATGGTTGCAACAGCATCGGCGGCGCCGATTCACAACGACGAGGACAGCGCCAAACGACGCCAGATCCTCGACGGCGCGCGCGCGGTGTTTCTGGAGTTCGGCTTCGACGGCGCCAGCATGGGCGAGATCGCCCGCGCCGCCGGCGTGTCGAAGGGCACGCTGTACGTCTACTTCGCCGACAAGAATTCGCTGTTCTGCGAGATCGTCGAGCAGGAGAGCTTGGCACAGGGCATGCTGTCGTTCGAGTTCGTCGCGGGCCGCGACATCGAGGCGACGCTGCAAGCGTTCGGCAACGCCTATATCGGACTGATCTGCCATCCGCGCGGCGCCTCGGCGATCCGCACCGTGATGGCGATCGCCGAGCGAATGCCGGACATCGGCCGGCGCTATTACGAGCGGGTGATCGCCAACACCATCGGCCGGTTCGGCCGCTACCTTCAGGCGCAGGTCGCCGACGGCGTGCTCGCGATCGACGACTGCGAACTCGCCGCTGCGCAGTTCATGCAAGCCTGCCAGGCCACCCTGTTTCTGCCGTTCATCTTCCAGACCTCCGAACCGCCGTCCCCGGAGCGGATCGCGCGCGTCGTCGACAGTGCTGCCGCGATGTTTCTCGCCGCCTATCGGGTGCCAAAGGCCGCCCGGAACTGAGCGTCCTTCGAACTAATCGTCTTCGGCCTCGTCGCGGTCGACCTTGTGCCGCGAGGCGTTGCGGCCGATCGAGCCGGTGACGCCGTTCCAGCCGTGCGCGCCGGCATAGGGATTGCGCTGCTGCAGCCGCTGCGCGATCACTTCGCCGGACACCGCGGCCGGCTTGCAGATGGAGCGCTGACTGCGCCGGCGCATCAGATCGACGTGGATGTGATCGTAGTGGTACACGTTCGAGCCCGGTGCCAGAACGGTGGTGAACACCCGGCATGCCGAGTCCTGGACGTCGTGCAGGAACGCCTGCTCTTCCGGCAGGCCGCGCCAGCCATTCTTCACCGAGATGCGGCGGCCGTCGGCCAGCACGAAGCCGGCGATGTCGAGCGCGTTGCCGAAGGCGTGCTCGGAGATGTGCGCGTTCGGATTGCCGTTCATGCCGCGGCAGGAATACGCTGAAATCTGCTTGATCTCGACCACGCGCACGCCGAACCAGCGCATCGCCGAAGGCTGCACCGCTTCCGCCAGCCAGCGATCCAGCGCCGACACGATCGGGCACGCCAGCGTCGCGGTCGGCTTGATCGCGACCGGCCCAACCGAGCCGGTGATGCCGCCCTGCTGGCCCGGCCCGAGCCGCGGCAGCGGCCGCTCGGCATCGTTCGGATAGCGCGAGGTCGGCGAGTAGTTGCGGTCCTGCGGATAGCCGGTGACGTTCTCGGCCGGCGGACGTTCGGCCGCGGACTCGCCGTCGGGCGGCAGATCGCTGTCCGGACGGGCTGTCACCACGCCGGGTGCATTGAGCGAGATCGGTGCGGTGCCGCGGCCATAGGCCGGCGCGCCGGCATCGTTCGGCTGCGCGGCGCCGGAGTTGGCGCCATAGCCGTAACGCGGCTGCTGGTCCGGATAGTTGCGCGGGGCCTGTGAATTGGAGGCGCCGTAAGGACGCTGGCCGGCCGGCCAGCGCGGCTGCTGCGCGGTGCCGCCGATCGCACCCGGCGGGCGCAGGTCGTCGGCATAGCCGATCGCGCCGCTTTCGCCGAGCGCTGCCACCTTCAGCGGAAACTCGGCACCGCAGACGCCGGGGCCGGAGATCGGATCGATCCGCACCAGATCCGGGCCTTCGCGGACCGCGCCCGACTTCAGGCACGCGATCTCGGCCTCGGCCCGCCACGGTTCGCGTTCGGCGATCTGAAACAGACCGCGACCGCATCCCGCAAGCGAGACGAGCACGAAGGAGCCGACGAGATACAAACGAACTCCGCGCGTCATCCGCGCACAGTCCACCAATCTGATTAAAGAGAATTGAACGGTATTCCGGGATAATTTCTTAACCATACCCGGCGCGCGGGCGGCGTCGCTCTGCCACGCGCCGCGCCGGTGCGCCCCGCCCGATCAGGCGGCGCGAACTTCGCGCAGGAAGCTATCGACCTGGGTCCTGAGTGCCTCGCCGCTGCGCGACAATTCGGACGCGGACTCCACCACCTGCGTCGCCGCCACGCCGGTTTCGCGGGCGGCCTCGTTGACTCCGGCGATGTTGCCGGAGACCTCGGAGGTCGAGCGCGAGGCTTCGGCGACGTTGTGGGCGATCTCGCGCGTCGCCGCGCTCTGCTCGCGCACCGCGCCGGCGATCGCCGCGGCGATCTCGTTGATCTGCGCCACCGTGCCGGTGATGCCCGCGATCGCCTGCACCGACGACTGCGTCGCCTGCTGGATCGAATTGATCTGGGTGGTGATCTCTTCGGTCGCCTTGGAGGTCTGCTCGGCCAGTGCCTTGACCTCGGCCGCGACCACCGCGAAGCCGCGGCCGGCGTCGCCGGCGCGCGCCGCTTCGATGGTGGCGTTGAGCGCCAGCAGGTTGGTCTGCGAAGCGATGTCGCTGATCAGCGTCACCACCTCGCCGATCTTCTGCGCCGCTTCGGCCAGCCCCCTGACCTCGTCATTGGTGCGGCCGGCCTGGTCCGCAGCCTCGCTGGCGACTCGCGCCGACTGATCGACGCGGTTGCCGATCTCGGTGATCGAGGCGTCGAGTTCTTCGACCGCGGCCGCGACCGCTTGCGCATTCGAGGTCGCCTGCGACGACGCCGCGGTCGCCGCTACCAGCCGGCGCTCGGATTCCCGCGCGGTGCCGACCATCGAATCCGCGGTGCCGCGCAATTCGGTCGCCGCCGAGCCGACCAGCTCGACCACGCTGCCGACGCCGGTTTCGAACCGCGCCGCCAGCTCGTGCATCGCCTTGCGCCGGTCGTTCTCATGGCTGATGCGCTGCTCGTCCTGCGCGGCGCGCAGACGGCCGGTCTCGATCAGCCCTTCCTTGAACACTTCCACGGCCTGAGCCATCGAACCGATCTCGTCGTGCCGGCCCTTGCCGGGCACCTCGACGTCGTGCCGGCCGCCGCTGATGTCGCGCATTGCGCTTTCCAGCGCCTGGATCGGCTTGGCCATGCCGCGGCCGAGCCAGACCGCGATCGCGGCGGCGACCAGCACGGCGGCAATCGCCGCGAATGCCAGCCACTGCATCGATTGCCGCTCCAGCGCCGAATAGGCGCTGGCGTCGCGCACGATCTGCAGCACCGCGACCGGATCGCCGGAGAACCGCTTGATCTGACCGAATGTGCTGGCGACCGCCTTGCCGTCGGCCTCGCCCTTCTCGATCACCAGTTCGCCGCCGAACGCGCGGCGCAGCGTCGCCAGGTCGGTGGACGGATGAGCCAGGCTCGAGGCGATCACGTTGACCTTGTCGCCGTTGAGCTGAAGGATCGCGACATCGACCCCGAACCGCGACTTCATCCGCTCGACGAAGGCCTTGCCGAACGGCGCGCCGATATCGACGGTGCCGATCACCTTGCCGTCTTCGACCATCGGCGTGGTGCCGAACACGGTGAGATTGTCGAGGCCCGGCTCGATGCCGCCGACCGCCTTGCCGGTGGTCATCGCCTGCACCACCATCTTGCGCCGTGCCGACACGTCGTCGCCGAACTTCTCGGGATTGTGAATCCGGACCAGCGTCGCCGAAGGCGGGACCTGGATCGTATAGAGCGACAGCCCGCGCAGCGAGGTCTGGTCGCGGCCTTGCTTCAGCAGGGTCAGCAGGCCGGCGCGATCCCTGGCCTTGGTCAATTCCCGCACCGGTTGCATCGACGCGATACTATCGCTCAAAGCGAGCGTCGTCCGGGTCTCGGCCTCGGTCGCCGCGGTGATATTGGCGTAGTCGGCGCGTAGTTCGCGCTCGAGCGCGACATCGATCGTCGCCTGCTGCCGCCAGACGCTGAACCCCGCAAGAACCGCGCACGAACCGATCGCGACCAGCGTGATGGCGACGATCATCCGTGCCGAAATCGATTTGAGCATTCCGCGGGTCCTTCTCGTGGCGCTGCTTGTGATCCGTTATGCTCACAACTAATCATAAGGCTACAAGAAGCGGTTAATGCTCCGCCCGTAGAACTACGAAATCAGCCCGCGACAGCACGCCGGGTAAGGTTGATCGGTTAGGTTAAGAACGTAATCGCGTTGACCGGCCCCGTCGGCTCGGTCACCTAACAACATGATCAAAGACGACGACTATGAGCTGGACCGCTTCGGCAATCGTGTGCTGATCGGGCTGACCGCGCAGGAAACCGCGGAATATTTCCGTCTGGAAGAAATTATCCGGAAGAGCATGCCGCTGCCCGAGACCGCGGATAACGAATGGGTCCGCCCCGAACACAGCCGCTGGCTCGACCTCTACGAGAAACACGAATCCGCCCGCCGGCCGTTCCTCAAGAGCAGCAAGACCATGCATTGAGCCTCCGCCACCGTCGTGCTAGCGCTCCCGCAACAATAGTGGGGAGATGGAACGCGATGGTCGAGGCGGTGATCTGGGATTTCGGCGGAGTGCTCACGAGTTCGCCGTTCGAGGCATTTGCGCGGTTCGAGAGCGAGCGCGGGCTGCCGGCCGACATCATCCGCCGCACCAACGCGGCCAATCATTTCGAGAACGCCTGGGCCAAGTTCGAGCGCGCCGAGGTCGATCTCGACACTTTCGATGAGCTGTTCGCGCAAGAATCCCGCGCGCTCGGCGCCGAAGTGCGCGGCCGGGACGTGCTGCCGCTGCTGTCCGGGTCGCTGCGGCCGGAAATGGTGAATGCGCTGAAGATCATCAAGCAGAACCACAAGACGGGCTGCATCACCAACAATCTGCCGGCCAATGCGATCGGCTCGGCGTCGGGGCGGACGCTGTACGTCGCGGAGGTGATGGCGCTGTTCGACCATGTGATCGAGTCCGCCAAGATCGGCCTGCGCAAGCCCGATCCCAAGATCTACCAGATGATGATCGATGCACTCGGGGTCGATCCGAAGCGCTGCGTGTATCTCGACGACCTCGGCGTCAATCTCAAGCCGGCCCGCGAGATGGGGATGACGACGATCAAGGTTGTCAGCGCCGATCAGGCGATTGCCGAACTCGAAGACGCGACCGGTCTGAATTTGCGTAGCGCCTGATCGCCAATCTCCCTCGCCCCTAGTCGGCGGCGTCGCGTCCTGACAGCCGCCGACCGTCATTAGAGATCCGGCGTCCGCGTAGTTTCCCGAGGAGCGCGGCGCTGCTGCTGCGCTTCTACTCATGCCAGAGTGATTGTATTGATTCGTGACGCGCCGCCGCGCTTTCATCAGCGAGCGGCGTCCGTGGTTGCTTTGCGTTCGATTGTTCCTGCAAGCCCGCGAGTCCGCTGTGATGACCAAGGCCGCTGTGATGACCAAGGCCGCTGCGACCATCAGTTCCGCGTCGGATGATCGCGCCCGGATCCGCGCCGAGTTCGACCGCTTCGCCGCTGCTCGCTCGCTGCAACGGCCGAGCGACCTGATCCTGATCCAGCCGGCGCTGGTGCCGCAGAGCTATTTTGACGTCACCACCGCACGCAGCGGCGGCTACTACAACTTCCCGCCGGTTGGCCTGCTCTATCTCGCCGCCGCCGCCCGCGCCGCCGATCCCGCGCTCGGTATCCACCTGATCGACATCAATCATCAGCTACTCAAGGCCGCGCATGGCGAGGCCTTCGACTACGGCCTTTGGCGCGATCTGGTCCGCGATGCGGTCAGGGCCTGCGCCAACCCGCATGTCGGCGTGTCGTATATGTTCGGCACCACCAAGCCGTGTTTCACCGAAGTGATCGACCTGATCCGCAGCGAATTTCCGCAGGTGCCGATCCTGTGCGGCGGCGTGCAGGCGACGTTCGACTATCGGGAGATCCTGGCGAGCGGGCTGTGCGACATCGTCGCCCGCCACGAAGGCGAACAGCAACTGATCGGCTATCTCGGCGCGCTGGCCGGCACCCCGGACGCCGTTCCGGTCGGCATGGCATTCACCGAGGCCGGCGCCATCGTCGAACTCGGCGCACCGCCACCGGATAATCCGGTGAACTGGGACGTCACGCCGTTCTATGACGCGATCCGGGTCGAGGAGTATCACCGCTACGGCGGGCTGGGCGCGTTCTCACGCTATGTCGGCGCCGACAAGCCGTTCGCCACGGTGCTGGCCGCGCGCGGCTGCCGCGCCCGCTGCACCTTCTGCACGGTGCGCAACTTCAACGGCTTCGGCCTGCGGCAGCGCACGGTGCAGGACGTCATCGACGAGGTGAAGCACCTCGTCACCGATCACGGCATCCGCTCGATCGACTGGCTCGACGACGATCTGCTGTGGGACCGGGAGCGCGCGCTGGCGCTGTTCAGGGGCCTCGCCGAGCAGGTGCCGGGGCTGGAATGGACCGCCAGCAACGGCCTGATCGCGGTGGCGATCGACGACGAGGTGATGCAGGCGATGGTGGCGTCCGGCCTGCGCGCCTTCAAGATCGGCGTCGAGTCCGGCAACGACGCGATGCTGAAGACCATCAAGAAGCCGACCACCAAGCCAAAGCTGCGCGCCCGCGCCGAGCTGTTCGCCAGATATCCGCAAGTGTTCGTCTCGACCAATTTCATCATCGGCTTTCCCGACGAAACCTTCGGACAGATGATGGACAGTTACGATCTGGCGGTCGAGCTCGCCAGCGACTGGGCCAGCTTCTACATCTGCCAGCCGCTGAAGGGCACCGAGATGTTCTCGGCGTTCCAGTCGCTCGGCGACGCGCGCACCAAGGAAGAGCGCTACGACAAGACCATCAACCCCGGCCGATCCGCCGAGCGCGGCGAATTCGGCTATCGCTTCGCGCCCGATCGCGTACTGCGCACCGGTTGGGAAGTGTTCGAGATCGACCGCGACAGCGTGCCGGATCTCGAGCAGCAGAAGGAGATCTGGTTCAGTTTCAACCTGGTCGCCAACTTCCTCGACAATCCGAACTTCCGCCCCGGCGGCAATGCCGCGAAGCTGGCGCGCTGGATCGAGGCGATCCACGACGGCTATCCCTACGACGCCTCGATGGCCGCGGCGCTGGCGCACGCTTATCACCTGCTCGGCGACGTGAAACGCCACGCCGATCACCGCGCCGACTTCCTGCGGCTCACCGCAACGTCCGCCTATTGGCAGAACCGCGTCGCGCAGTTCCCCGAACTGCTGGCGCTGGCGCATCTCAAGCAGCCGCCGGGCTGGTTCACCGGCCCGATGCCGCGCGGTTTGACCCGGCCGTTGCCGCAGCCGCAGCACCAACGGGTGCATGCATGAATTTCGCCGGCAAAGCCGCGCTGGTCACCGGCGGCAGCAAGGGCATCGGCTTTGCGATCGCGCAGGCGCTGGCGCAGGCCGGCGCGTCGGTGATGATCTGCGCCCGCGATGAGAGCGAGATCGCGCAGGCGCTGCCGACGCTGCGCAACGGCGTCCGCGGCCGGGTTCATGGTCTCGCATGCGACGTCCGCGACGAGGCCGAGGTGCGGCAGCTGGTCGACCACACCGTCACCGCGTTCGACGGCCTCGACATCCTGGTCAACAACGCCGGGGTCGGCCTGCTCGGGCCGGTCGAGACGTTTCCGCCGGAGCACTGGCGCCTCACGCTCGATACCAACCTCACCGGCGCGTTCTATTGCTGCCACTACGCGATCCCGGCGCTGAAGGCGCGCGGCGGCGGCGCCATCGTCAACATCGGCAGCCGCTCCAGCGTCAACGCCTATGGCGGCGGCGCGGCGTATTGCGCCTCGAAATTCGGCCTGCTCGGGCTGTCGGAGTCGCTGCTGCAGGAGCTGCATCCGTTCGGCATCCGGGTCAGTTGCGTGATGCCGGGCCGGGTCGCCACCGATTTTGCCGGCGAGCCGCCGCAGGACTGGCACCTGTCCGCCGACGATGTCGCGCAGGCGGTGATCGATGTGCTGTCGTTCGCGCCGCGCGCGCTGGCGAGCCGGATCGAGCTGCGGCCGGCACGGCCACCATCGCCGGCGCCGCGATGACCGATCGCGCCGCACTGCCCCTGCACGGCCGCCGCGCGATGGTCACCGGCGCGGCGCAGGGCATCGGCCTCGCGATCGCCCGCACGCTGGCACTGCACGGCGCACAGGTCGTGCTGGTCAACCTCAAGCACGAGTCCGGCGAAGCCGCAGCACGCGCGATTACCGATGCCGGCGGCGATGCGCGCTTCATCGTCGGCGACATGAGCGACGAGGATGCGATTGCCGCGACAGTAGCGGCAACCGCCGCCGCGATCGGCGGGCTCGATATCCTGGTCAACAACGCCGCGCCGACGCAGCGGGCGCGGCCGCCATTTGCCGAGCAGAGCGCCGCACTGTGGGATGCGACCGAAGCGGTGATGCTGCGCGGCTACATGCTCACCGCGCAGGCCGCGCTGCCGCATCTGGCGCAAGCGCGCGGCGCGATCGTCAACCTGTCGTCGGTGCTGGCGCGCAGCGTGGCGCACGAAACCGCCGCCTATCACGTCGCCAAGGCCGGCGTCGAACAGCTCACCCGCTATCTCGCCTGGCATCTCGGCCGCAGCGGCGTGCGGGTCAACGCGGTCGCGCCCGGGGTGGTCGATCGCGATATCGGCGCCAAGCTCAGCGACGACCCGGTCAATCGGACTGTGCTCGAAGCGGCGGTGCCGCTCGGCCGTGCCGCCACCGGCACCGAGATCGCCGAGGTGGTGGCGTTCCTGTGCTCGCCGGCGGCCGGTTACATCACCGGTCAGACGCTGGTGATTGACGGCGGCCTGTCGCTGGGCGAGCCGTTCGGCGTCGCGCGCTGCGCGCTGCGGCCGGAGCCGGAGCCGCTTAACCAGGACTCGCTCAGCCCGGCGTCCGCGCCACAGGCGCGCGCTGATCCGCTTCGTACCAGCGCTTGGAGCGGTTGACGATCGCCACCACTGTCAGCATCACCGGCACCTCGATCAGCACGCCGACCACGGTAGCGAGCGCGGCGCCGGATTCGAAGCCGAACAGGCTGATCGCCGCGGCGACCGCGAGTTCGAAGAAGTTGCTGGCGCCGATCAGCGCCGACGGCCCGGCGACGCAGTGCTGCTCGCCGCTGAGCCGGTTGAGCAGATACGCGAGCCCGGCGTTGAAATATACCTGGATCAGAATCGGCACTGCGAGCAGCGCGATCACCAGCGGCTGCCGGATGATCTGCTCGCCCTGAAAGCCGAACAGCAGCACCAGCGTGGCCAGCAGCGCAACCAGCGACAGCGGCTGGAAGATGCCGAGCAGCCGCTGCAATTGCGCCTCACCGCCAGACGCCAGCGCCCAGCGCCGCAGGCCCTGCGCGATGATCACCGGCACCACGATGTACAGCACCACCGACAGCACCAGCGTGTCCCACGGCACGGTGATGGCCGACAGCCCGAGCAGCAGACCGACGATCGGCGCGAAGGCGAACACCATGATGGTGTCGTTGAGCGCCACCTGGCTCAGCGTGAAATGCGGCTCGCCCTTGGTCAGGTTCGACCATACGAACACCATCGCGGTGCACGGCGCCGCCGCAAGGATGATCAGGCCGGCAATATAGGAGTTGATCTGGTCCGCCGGCAGATACGATCTGAACAGATAGCCGACGAACAGCCACGCCAGCGCCGCCATCGAGAACGGCTTCACCGCCCAGTTGATGAACAGCGTCACGCCGATGCCGCGCCAATGCTCGCGCACGCGCCCGAGTGCGGCGAAGTCGATCCGCACCAGCATCGGAATGATCATCAGCCAGATCAGCGCCGCCACCGGCAGATTGACCTTGGCGATCTCGGCTGCACCGATCGCCTGAAACGCCCCCGGCATCAGATGCCCGAGCGCGATCCCGACGACGATACACAGCGCGACCCAAAGAGTGAGATAGCGTTCGAAGGTGGACATGAGGGGCCCCTTTTGGCGAACCGATGATTTCTTTGATGGGAGCGGCGCGATCCCCCGCACCGACGTCATCCCCGCGTAGGCGGGGATCCAGTATCCCAGAGCGCCCGACTTCAACTACTCACATCGCTGCGCGAACTCAGCGGCGCTCTGGGATACTGGGTCGCCCGGACAAGCCGGGCGATGACGGCGGTGGAGAGGGAGGCGCCGTGCTTCCTCTCCACCTCAAAGAAGCCCTACACCGTCGCCACCCGTCGCCCACTGGCGTCGATCACTTGCTCGCCATCTTCCTTGAAGAACTCACCGCGCTGCGGTGGCAGCAGATCGAGCACTTTTTCGGACGGCCGGCACAGCCGCACGCCGTTCGGCGTCACCACCAGCGGCCGCTGGATCAGGATCGGGTGCGCGATCATCGCGTCGAGCAGTTCGTCGTCGCTGAGCGCCGGGTCGTCGAGCTTCAGCTCCGCATACGGAGTGCCCTTCTCGCGCAGCGCCTGCCGCGGCGTCAGCCCGGCGCGCGCGATCAGTTGGGCCAGCAGCGCGCGGCTCGGCGGACATTTCAGATAGTCGATGACGTGCGGCTCGATGCCGGCATTCCGGATCAGGCCGAGCGTGTTGCGCGAGGTGCCGCAGGCGGGGTTGTGATAGATGACGACGTCCATCACGCCACCTTCGGCCGGCCGAAGCTGACGCCGGCGAGCAGCCCGATCTCCTGCAGCTTGGTGCCGAGCGCGACGCCGTCGAGTATCTTGATCGGCAGCGCGGTGAAGGCGTCGATCCGGTTCTTCAGGAAGCGGAACGCCTGGACGAAGGCGCGCTCCTTATCGAGGTCACTGCCCTCGACCGCGGCGGGATCGTCGATGCCCCAATGCGCGGTCATCGGCTGGCCGGGCCACACCGGGCAGGCCTCGCCGGCGGCGTTGTCGCAGACGGTGAACACGAAATCCATCACCGGGGCGTCGGCAGCGGCGAACTCCTGCCAGCTCTTGGAGCGCAGCCCCTCGGTCGGGTAGTTGCCATCCGCCAGCACTTTCAGCGCGAACGGATTGACGACGCCTTTCGGCTGGCTGCCGGCCGAGAACGCATGGAAACGGCCGCCGCCGTCCTTGCGCAGAATGCTCTCGGCCATGATCGAGCGGGCGGTGTTGCCGGTGCAAAGAAACAGCACGTTGAAGATGCGATCAGACATCGACGGTCTCTTTCGAAGGACAACAGGGGGTCAGGTCGGCGATCAGCGGGGCGCAGATGTCGCTGCGGCCGTCGCAGCAATCCATCAGCATGAACAGCATCAGATCTCGGAACCGCGCCAGATCGGCGCGGTACACGATCGAGCGGCTGTGCCGCTCAGAGGTCACCAGGCCGGCGCGGCTCAGCACGCCGAGATGCACCGACATAGTGTTGGCCGGCACTCCCACCGCTTTGGCGAGGTCGCCGGCGGCGACGCCGTCCGGCTCGCGCCGGACCAGCAGCCGGAACACCGCGAGGCGGGTTTCCTGCGACAGGGCCGACAGAGCATCGAGGGCTGCATTTGCTTCCATGATTCATGAATAATGGAAATATCAGCACAGGTCAAGTCCTGTCTCCGCCTCCGGTCAGCTCGACAGCCAGGCCGCGATGCTCTCGGCCTTCGGCAGCCCGCCGGCATGCACCACCTTGCCGTCCACCACCACGCCCGGCGTCGAGGCGATGCCGAATTTGGCGATCTCGGCGTAGTCGGTGACCTTCTCCAACCGGATCGGCACGCCGAGGCGGTCAGCCTCGCCCTGCACCAGAGCGGCGGTTTCGATGCAGCGCTTGCAGCCCGAACCCAGCACCTTGACGTCCTTCATGGCCTTCTCCTTCAGCCGAACAGGAAATTGAACAGATAGCCGACCGCCAGGATGCCGAGGCCGACGACGGCGACGAATACGGCGATCAGCCGGACCGTCAGCACCTTGCGCAGGATGATCAGTTCCGGCGCCGACAGCGCGGTAACGCTCATCATGAACGCCAGCGTGGTGCCGAGCGCGGCGCCTTTGCCGAGCAACGCCTCGACGACCGGAACAATCCCAGCGGCGTTGGAGTACATCGGGATGCCGATCGCCACCGCGGCCGGCACCGACCACCACGCCTCGCGTCCCATGATCCCGGCGAGCACCCCCTCCGGCACCCAGCCGTGAATGCCGGCTCCGATCGCAATGCCGGCGATGATCCACGGCCACACCCGTCCGACGATGTCGCGCACCGCCTCGACCCCGGCGTCGATCCGGTCCGATACACTGAGGCGTTCGGCTGCGAGCGGCGCCGCCTCGGTGCGCAGCGCCCGCACCCAATCCTCCAGCCAGCCTTCGAGATGCAGCCGGCCGATCACCATGCCGGCGACGATCGCGACCGCGAGGCCGAGCAGCAGATACAGCAGCGCCACTTTCCAGCCGAGCAGCGCCAGCAGCAGCCCGAGCGCGACCTCGTTGACAAGGGGGGCGGAAATCAGGAACGAGAACGTCACCCCGAGTGGCACGCCGGCACTGACAAAGCCGATGAACAGCGGCACCGCCGAGCACGAGCAGAACGGCGTCAGCACGCCGAGCCCGGCCGCGGCGACATTGCCGACGCCCTCGCGCCGCCCGGCGAGCAGCGCGCGGGTGCGTTCAGGCGAGAAGAAGCTGCGCACCACGCCCATCGCGAACACGATCAGCGTCAGCAGCATCAGCACCTTCGGGGTATCGTAGATGAAGAACGCCAGCGCCCGCGCAGTGCCGCCCGCCGGATCGAGCGGAAGCTGACGCACGATCCATTCCGAAGCCGGCGACAGCGCCGCATAGACCACCACCCACAGCACCACCAGCAGGACGGTGACGAGCAGCTTGGTGGTCAGTGGGCGAGGTTTCCCGGTGAAGTCGCTGGCGGTCATGCGGCCCTCGCGCGGCGCTTGCGCCGGAAGGCGAGCGCGGCCTCGACCAGCGCCACCGCTTCGGGCGACAGATTCGGAGAGCGCCGATAGCGCACCCATTGCGCATCGCGCCGATCGGTGACCAGGCCGGCGCTGCGCAGCACCGCCATGTGCCGCGACATCCGCGACTGCGTCGCGCCGAGCACGCGCATCAATTCGCAGACGCAGTGCTCCTCGCCGTCCCACAAAAGCCGCAGCGCCGCGAGCCGGGTCGGATCGGCAAGAGCGGTTAGATACGAGAGCGCTTCAGTGTCCATCGCCACTATATGCGCCTATGCGCATAACCGGTCAAGCGAGGACACACCGATGCCGGAGGCACACGCCTCCGGCTCAGCCCTTCTTCGCCAGCCGCTTCTCAATCGCCTTGCGGCTGTTGCCGACCTTCTTGATCGCCTTCTTCACGGCGGGCGCCGAGCGGCCGGTCTTCTTGGCTTCGTAGCGGACTTCGTAGTCCTGGCCGGCGGCGACCAGCGCACGGTCCTGATTGCGCCCGCGGGTCGTGGTGGTCGTCGTCGCTTTCTTCGCAGCCATGGTGACCTCCTGGTGTTGCCTGTTGCGGCAACGCATTCAGGAATCGCAGGTTCCGGAGACGATGCGGCCCGCGGAACGGATTAGGCCTGCGATTGCCCTCACTAGCCGTGGCCGGGCACGTCGCGCCCGCGGGGCCGAAGTCGCTTCGGCCCCGCGAAGGTCCGGTTGTCACGATGCGGATACCACAACCAGCACTGGCATGACACGCAAGCTCACCGGCGCGGGATATTCGCCATGATCCGCGCGGCCTGCGCGTTGGCAGCTTCGCGGTCGACCGCATCGAGCTTGCCGCAATCGGTCTTGAGATTGAGCGTATCGGAAGAATCAACCTTCGGCGAACCGGACCCGACGATCACCATACGCCAGGCACAGCCAGTGATCGGATTGGTGCGAATGGCGCCGTCGCATCCATCGCGCAGGCAAAACGCGACGTTGCGCTGGCCTTGATAATCGCCGCGCCATGCGAGTGGGTACCACTTACGGAACTGCTTCAGCGAGATGTTGCACCAAGTGTCAGATGCTTCGCAGCTCAGTTCATAGTCCGCAGCCTTCTGCGCCGCCGCCGGTGTGCCGATCAGCAACGCCGCGAGACAAATAAGCAACAATCGCATGATGAAATCCCCCTGCCCGAATGCGACGCAGGATAGTGCCGGAGTGCAGCCGTGAGAACTCCTAGAGTCGAGATTTCGGTTAACGGCAGACCGATAACTTCGCTATTCAACGAGCAGCTCAGGTCGGCGCGGACGGGGAGGCGCCGACGCGCTGCTGCGGGTGTTACGAGGCCTATCGGCTATCATTGCGAGGAGCGAAGCAACCAAGCAATCCAGGCTTGTTGAACGGTGCTCTGAATTGCTTCGCTCGCAATGACGATCAGAAGCCGTCGCGTGGAGCCTTACAGGCTGTCGCCGAAATCCTCGCGGAATTTCGCCACCAGTCGGTTCTGCCAGTCCGACACCGGCTTCAGCAGGCCGTAGAAGAACCGCAGCACTTCAGGCTCCTCGACGAAGGTCAGGCCCTCGATCAGCTTGCGGTTGGCGTACAGCCAGGCGATGCGGTCGACCGCATATTTGACCTGCGACAGCGTGAACACCCGGCGCGGCATGGCGAGGCGCACCAGCTCCATATTGGCGTAGATCTCGCTGCCGTCCGGCTCGCGCTGTTCGGACAGCGTGCCGCGCTCCATGCCGCGGATGCCGGACGCGATGTACAGCGCCGCCGCCAGAGCGCCGGCCGGATATTGCGATTGCGGAATGTGGTCGACGAAGCGCTTGGCGTCGATGTGGCAGCCGAGGCCGCCGGCCGGCGTGATCACCGGAACGCCCCGCTCGACGAGCTGATCGACCATATAGGCGATGAACTGCGGCCCCTGGTTGATCATCTCCTCGTCCATGGTCTCGTCGAGGCCGACGGTGAGCGCTTCCATCTCGCGCACCGACATGCCGCCATAGGTGAGGAAGCCTTCGTACAGCGGCACCAGCGGGCGCATCTTCTCGTACATCGCGCGGTCGCGGATGCAGATGCCGCCGCCGCGGGCGCAGCCCAGCTTGCGCGCCGAGAAGTAGACGATGTCGCACAGGTCGGCGGTGCGGCGGGTGATCTCGCGGATCGAAAGCGTCTTGCAGTGATCCTCGCGGGTCTTGTTGAAATACAGATTGTCGGCCAGCAGGCTGGCGTCGAGCACCAGCGGAATGCCGTGCTCCTTGCAGACGTTGCTGACGTCGGCGAGGTTCTGCAGCGACACCGGCTGACCGCCGATCAGGTTGGTGCCGCTCTCCATCCGCACGAAAGCGACATTGGCGGCGCCGACCTTCTCGATCACCGCGCGAAGCTTGGCGATGTCCATGTTGCCCTTGAACGGGACGGCGCTGTTCACTTCGAGGCCGGCGTCGGACACCAGCTCCTCCACCGTGCCGCCCAGAAGGGTGATGTGCGCCTTGGTGGTGGTGAAGTGATAATTCATCGGCACCACCTTGCCGGGCGAGACGAACACCTTGGCGAGGATGTGCTCGCAGGCGCGGCCCTGATGGGTCGGCAGGAAGTAGTGCATGCCGAAGATCTCGCGCAGCTTGTCTTCGAGCCGGGTGTAGGTGGCGCTGCCGGCATAGCTGTCGTCGGCGGTCAGCATCGCAGCCTGCTGGCGGTCGCTCATCGCGTTGACGCCGGAATCCGTCAGCATGTCGAGGAAGACATCGTCGTTCTTCAGCAGGAAGGTGTTGTTGCCGGCCTCGGTGACCTTCTCCAGCCGGCGCTCGATCGGCGGCAGGCTCAGCTTCTGCACGATCCGCACCTTGTGCATCTCGAGCGGCACCGCCTCGTTGCCGAAAAACTTCACTGTCGCCATGTCGCAAGCTCCCCCGACCGTTCTCCCGCACCGCGCGGGGGCCTTGGCTTATCGGGCAGGCGACTATTCTGAATTGCGCTTGATCAAACGGTTCGGCGCGCTGCCGGACGGCCGTGGGCGCCGACAGGCGAAACAATTCCCTACCGCGACGAAACCAAATCCAGGCTGCGGCGAAAACGTCCGGAAACGGATGGTGGCGTACTGGTAACGCCAACAAGTCGCCGCAAAGGCGTCGAGGCGAACGAACAGAGCACCCACAGGGGGACCGACCATGATCCGTTTTCCGCGTACCAGCCGTGCCGCCGCGGTCGCTATCGTCGCGATCGGGACCATCGCCCTTGCCGCGCCTGCCAATGCGGCGCAGCCGCTGCCCTTCCCCTTCCTGCCGTTCCTGCCGCAACCCACGGCGATGCAGCCGCTGGGCTACGCGCCGGTCGAACAGGCCGCGCCGCAGGTGCAGGCCGCGCCGCAGGACGATGAGGACGGTGCCACCGCCGAGCTGCCGGCCCGGCTGAAGCGCCAGATCGTCGCCTACCAGAGCCGCGAGGCGCCGGGCACCATCATCGTCGATACGCCGAACACTTATCTCTATTACGTGCTCGGCGGCGGCCGCGCGATCCGCTACGGTATCGGGGTCGGGCGCGATGGCTTCACCTGGTCGGGCGTCAAGTCGGTCGCCAAGAAGGCAGAATGGCCGGATTGGACGCCGCCGCCGGAGATGATCGCCCGCCAGCCCTATTTGCCGCGCCACATGGCCGGCGGACCCGGCAATCCGCTCGGCGCCCGCGCGATGTATCTCGGCGGTACGATGTATCGCATCCACGGCACCAACGCGCCGTCGACCATCGGCACCCACGTCTCGTCCGGCTGCATCCGGCTGACCAACGAGGACGTCAAGGATCTGTATGCGCGGGTCAGCGTCGGCGCCAAGGTGATCGTGCTGCCCGACAATCGCCGCGCCGCGGATGCCGGCAGCGGGCGACGCGGCTGAGCCCACCACGCCTTCCGCGATAAGTTGATTGCAACGCGCGGCCTGCTCGAGGTCGCGCGTTGTCGCGTCTGCTGTCAGCTAACCGTCAGCACCTCTGAACTAACACTCCGGCTGATCGCGGCGGCGTGCCTTGGCGCCGCGACAAAGGGGGGTGATCTGATGGACCAGACGATTGCACTCAATGTCATGCTGTCGCGGCGGCGGCACCTGCTCAGGATGGCGAGGCTCTTGCTGGCTGCGGGCTGCGCCGCGGCCGCCACGCCCGGACAGGCTCAGCCGGCCGGATGTTCGGTGGTGATTCCCCGCAAATCGTCGCAGCAGGACGCCCGCTTCGTCGCGGTCGCGACCTCGACGCGACGCTGCGGCTCCTGCCGTTTCTATCAGGCGCCGGACCAGTGCCTGGTGGTCGAAGGCCCGGTCGGCGCAGATTCGGTGTGCAATTTATGGGCACTGCGCGGCGGAGCGCTCGGCTGCGCGCCCGACGGACCGGTCAGGCTGTAATCTTCGGCAACACGCCGTACCATCTCCAGCGCCGTGTTCGGCAACATCGCGGCGGTTCGCGGGTCTTTCCACGGCCGCGCAGAAGCCAGGTGTTCCGCGGCTGGCGCACCCCGGCCCCGGGCTGTATTGTCCCGGCCGTTCGCGCCCGGGGTATCGATGCGTTTCGTCAAGTTTGGACTGGTAGCATTCGCGATCGTCGCGATTTCATTCACTGTCACGCTGAAGGCGTTCGACTGGCTGACGCCGCGCGCCATCGCGCCACCAAATCTACAGGCGCTGCCGCCGTTGCCGCCGATCCGGCAGTCCACCGTGGTGGTGCCGGTGTCGGTGCCGCTCGGCACGATCCGCGATCTGGTCGATGCCGTCGCGCCGCGCAGCTTCTCCGGCAAGGCTGACAACCCGCTGGCTCACTACGTGCAGAACGCCGACATCCATTGGACCGCGACCCGCGGCGCGGTGACGGTGCGCGGCGCCAAGGATCAGCTCACCATCACCTCGCCGCTCACCGGCACGGTGAATGCCAAGGGTTCGCTGTCCGCAAATACCCAGTCCAAGGTCGACGAAACGCTCGGCCGCCTGCTCGGCGGCAAGGTCGCCAAGCAGATCGGCGTCAACATCAAGTCGTTCAACGCCAACGGCGAGATCAAGGGCACGATCGTGATCAGCGCGCGGCCGCAGGTGCTGCCGAACTGGCACGTCGATCCGCACCTCGACGCCGAGGTCGCGCTGTCGGATTCCGGGGTCTCGGTCGGCGGTGTGCGCATCGACGTGCCGCAGCAGGTCAAGCCGGTGATCGACAAGGCGATCGCTGATCAGCTCGGGACGCTGGAGCGCCGCATCCGCGACGACGGCGCGCTGGAGCGCAGCGCGCGTCGCGAGTGGGAGCGGCTATGCCGCTCGGTGCCGCTCCAGGGCGCCGGCGTACCCAACGGCTTCTTCCTGGAAATCCGCCCGACCCGGGCGCTGGCGGCGCAGCCACAGGTCGATGCGGCAGCCGCCACGCTGACGCTTGGCATCGTCGCCGACACCCGCATCACCGCCGGACCGACCAAACCGCAATGCCCGTTCCCGCCGGCGCTGCAGATGATCGCGCCCGACAACGCCGGCGTCAAAGTCGCGGTGCCGATCGACATTCCGTTCCAGGAGCTCGATCGCGTCCTCGAAGCCCAGTTCGTCGGCAAGACCTATCCGGAGGGCGACAGCCACGCCGCGATCACCGTCAAGCGCGCCAAACTGTCCGCCAGCGGTGACCGGCTGCTGATCTCGCTGTTGGTGGATGCCAAGGAGAACCGCAGCTTCTTCGGCTTCGGCACCGAAGCGACCTTGCACGTCTGGGGCCGGCCGACGCTCGATCAGGAAAACCAGACGCTGCGGCTGTCGGACATTCAGCTCGCGGTGGATTCCGAGTCCGCGTTCGGCCTGCTCGGCGACACCACCCGCGCCGCCGTGCCGTATCTGGAAAAGGCCATCGCCGAGAAGGCGGTGATCGACCTGAAACCGGAAGCCTCCAACATCCAGCGCCGGGTCGGCAACATGATCGCCTCCTATCAGCGCAATGAAGACGGCATGCGGATCTCGTCGGAGATCTCCAGCCTGCGGCTCTCGGATCTGGTGTTCGATTCCAACATGCTGCGGATCACTGCCGAAGCCAACGGCATCCTCGAAGTCACAGTGACCCGGCTGAAGCCGCCGGAGCTTCCGCTGCCACAGCCGCGCTGATCTCCAGTCTTCACCATACCCCTTGAACGCGCACGAACGCCGCCGGAAAAACCGGCGGCGTTCGCGTGATGCAGGCTGCGCCCGCGTCGCTTACTTGTCGCTTACTTGGAGTACTTGAACTCCGGCATCGACTTGAGCTGGTCCTTGGTCGCGTTGAACACGGCGTGATCCGGATACCAGCGATCGGCGTTGCTCGCGGTGGTCGAGGTCGCGGCACCGGTGGTGGTGCCCGCCGGGGCGGTGGTCGAGCTCGCCGGCGCGTTCTTGTTCATCGCAGTGTTCGACGACACCGGGGTGTTGACGAACTGCAGCTTGTCGAACGCCACGGCGACGTCACGCTCGCCCACGCCGAGGAAACCGCCGACGCCGATCACCACAGCCTGAATGCGGCCCTGGTTGTCGAGCAGAATCTCGTTGATGTCACCGAGCTTCTCGTTGCCCTGGTTGTAGACGTTGAGACCGATCATCTTCGACGCACGCCACTGCCCCACATGCTGCTGCGAAGCGGCAGTGGTCGACGACTTGGCCATCGTGCTGGAGCTGTCGGCCGGCGCCGGATTCTGCGCGTAGGCGGCGGTCGCGAGGAGCGTGGTGCCCAGGAGGCCGGCGATCATGGATTTGGTCTTCATCGGAAATGCCCTCTTGCATGTGAATGGTGCCTACAGAACCGCAGACTCGACGCGACGTTCCCGCGAACGAACTATTTTTAGCGCCATGCGTCGCACCAAACGATTAGTTCGCACTGAACCGTCGAGTTCCAACGAGTTCCCCGAATCAGCAAGCGGCAACCGCTGCGACAAAACGCAGAGACAATAAAAGAGCGCATCCCCTTGCGCCGCAGCGAAAGGGGATGCGCTCGAACCGACGGCGTCACACAGTCGGATGGAAAACTCGGCGATGTCTCAGGTCTGGTAGTTGATCAGCAGCGCGGTGAACGATCCCGATGCCGCGGCGGAGCCGCTGGAGCTGTAGGCGCTGCCGGTGGACGATTGCTGATCCTGCAGCAGTTGCAGGAACTGCTTCAGAATGTCGCTGATGTCCGACGAGGACGAGGTGTCGGCAGAACTGCCCGACGCGCTCGCCGCCGCGGCATCGTCCGGCGGCGGACCGCCCGGGGGCGGGCCACCGGCGAAGGTATTCTTGAACACGTTCTGCAGCTCGGTGGCCTGATCGGTGGTCAGCTTGCCGCTCGACACTTCGCTGGCGATCAGGTCGTCGATCTTGGATTTCAGATCGGTCGGGCGAGCCTCCGAGCCGGCGCTGGAGCGACTGCTCTGCAGGGCCGAGTCGATGTCCTGCAACGCCGAAGACAGCGCGTCGGCATCGCTGGATGCCACGGTGCCGGACGAGACTTGCGACGCGAGCTCCTTCTGCAGGAGCTGCAGCGGAGACAGATAGCTGCCGCCTGCGGCAGCGGAAGGAATGGAGGTCATGGCGGACTCCGGGTTTGGATCGCGCCCGACGCTATGGTTAATGGATTAACAATATCTTCGCCAAAGCCCTGAGTTAGTTGCGGATTCTTTCGCAACGCCGCGTAGAAACAATCGGAAACAAGATTCCCCGCTACACTTCCGGCAAAACATCGCAAAACCCCGGTCATGAACAGCACACCGCCATCGATCCTTGTCGTCGAAGACGACCGCGAGACCCGCGCGCTGATCGCCAAGTATCTGCGCGCCAACAACTGCAACGTCGCCACCGCCGCGGACGGCCGCGAGATGGAGCGCTGGATCGCCGACCATCGCGTCGACCTCGTCGTGCTCGACGTGATGCTGCCGGGCGAAGACGGGCTCAGCCTGTGCCGGAAGATCCGCACCAATTCGGCGCTGCCGATCATCATGCTGACGGCGCGCGGTGACGACGTCGACCGCATCCTCGGCCTCGAAATGGGGGCCGACGATTACTTGCCGAAGCCGTTCAATCCGCGCGAGCTGCTGGCGCGGATCCGCTCGGTGCTGCGCCGGCAGGCGAGCGCGGTCACCGCCAGCGCCACGCCGGGTGCCACTACGCTGAGCTTCCTCGGCTGGCGGATGGACTGCCGGCGCCGCGAATTGCGCAATCCCGACGGCGCGCTGGTGGCGATGACCAGCGCCGAATTCGATCTGTTGCAGGCGCTGTGCGAGCGCGCCGGCCGAGTGCTGTCGCGCGAGGCGCTGCTCGATCTCACCCACGGCCGCAACGTCGGCGCGTTCGAACGCTCGATCGACGTGCTGATCAGCCGCATCCGCCGCAAGATCGAGCCCGATCCGCGCGAGGCGACGCTGATCAAGACGGTGCGCGCCGGCGGCTACGTGTTCACGCCGGAGGTCGAAGCCGCATGAGCCTGCGCACGCGGCTGCCGGCGCTCGGCTTCAGCCTCAAGCCTGACGGCATTCGCGGCCAGATCGCGATCCTGGTGCTGGCCTCGATCATCGCCAGCCACCTGATCATCGCGGTTGCATTCTTCGCGAACCGGCCGGACATGCCGCGACCGCCGCGACCCGAGCCACATCAGCTCTTCGCACTCGCCGAGCTGATCGGCCGCACCCCCACGGCCGAACGGCCGCAACTGATCGCCTCGATTGCCGCCGCCTTCCCGCAATTCGAACTCGCCGCCACCACCGCGGCGGCGCCCCCGCGCGACACCGCCTGGCCGCCGCATCAGATCGACTATCTGCGCTGGCATCTCGGCCCGGACTACCGGGTCGATCTCGTCGGCGACGACAGAGTGGCGATCACCCTGCCCGGCGGCGAAGCGATCCGTGCGAAGCTGCCGCCGGATCATCGCTGGCCGGTGCTGGGCAATCCATGGATGGCGTCGCTGCTGATCGGTGTCGTCAGTCTCGCGCTGCTCGGGCTGTGGGCGGCGCGCACGCTGGCGTCGCCACTGTCGGCATTCGCCACCGCGGCCGAGACCTTCAGCCTGGATAGTTCCGACGCGCCGCTGCCCGAGCGCGGCCCGGCCGAGATCCGCTCGCTGGCGCGGGCGCTGAACCGGATGCGCGAGCGCATCACCACGCTGATCGAGGATCGCACCCGGATGCTGGCGGCAATCAGCCACGATCTGCGCACCCCGATCACCCGGATGCGGCTGCGCGCCGAATTCATCGAGGACGAGCACCAGCGCACCCAGACGCTGCACGACCTCGATCAGATGGGCACCATGCTGACCGCGGTGCTGACCTTTCTGCGCGACGGCGCCACCCGCGACGCGCCGACCCTGATCGATCTCGCCAGCGCGATGCAACTGATCGCCGATCAGTTCGCCGACACCGGCGCCAAGGTCGCCTATCAGGGCCCCGAGCATGCGATGGCGATGGCGCGCCCCGCCGACCTGCATCGCGCGGTCACCAATCTGGTCGAGAACGCGGTGCGGTTCGGCACCGAGGTGACGATTCGGCTGACACTGAGACAGGATGCGATCACCATCGAGGTCGAGGACGACGGCCCCGGCATCGCCGACGCCGACAAGGACAGCGTGATGCAGCCGTTCGTCCGCGGCGACAACGCCCGCAACCTCGACGACAGCTCCTCGTTCGGCCTCGGCCTGTCGATCGCCCGCGCCATCGCGCGCGGCCACGGCGGCGACCTCACCCTGCACGACCGCAAACCGCACGGCCTGATCGGACGAATCACCCTGCCCCGCCAGGCCCCGAGCCGCGCGACCTGACGGCCGGCTGCACGCCGCATCGTTCCATGCCGCAGCGCGGCCGGCTCCGCACACCCCTGCACCAAAGCCACGTTGACACGGCAGGGCATCGGCCTACATTGAGCCCGTTCCGAGGGGGGCTCCGACGAGGAGCTGAGATACCGCACGCTCACAGCTTCGATTCGCGAGGCACAGAGACCGCGGTGACCCTTTGAACCTGATCCGGGTCATGCCGGCGAAGGGACAGGGATGCATCAGACAGTTGAAGGCCGTGGCGGGGCCGAATCCGCCAATCTTTCCGCGTTTGCTTCCGTTGCTTCGGCTTCAGTCGCTTCGGCGTCGGCTGCTTCGGCGTTGACCGCCGCAGCTCTGCGCAGCGAGAAACCGGACTTGCGCAAGGACGCGCCGGTGTCGGTGATCGGTGCCGGCATCGCCGGGGCCTGGCAGGCGCTGCTGCTGGCGCGCGCCGGCCGCAAGGTCAATCTGTACGAACGCGGCGACAACGAGATGACACAGGCCACCAGCCATTGGGCGGGCGGCATGCTGGCGCCGTATTGCGAGGCCGAGGGCGCCGAGCCGATGGTCAGCCAGATCGGCATGCGCTCGCTGGAGATGTGGCGCAAGGAATTCCCGGACGCGGTGTTCAACGGCTCGCTGGTGGTGGCGCATCCGCGCGACCGCGCCGACTTCGAGCGCTTCGCCAAGATGACCACCGGCCACCGCCGCGTCGACGCCGACGGCATCGCCGAGCTGGAGCCGGCGCTCGCCGGCCGGTTCCGCGAGGGCCTGTTTTTCCCGGACGAAGGCCATGTCGAGCCGCGGCTGGTGCTGGCGCGCCTGCACGAGCGGCTGATCGAGGCCGGCGGCGCCATCCATTTCGAGTCTGAAATGACGCCGGAAGATCTCGACGGTCTGGTGATCGACTGCCGCGGCCTGGCTGCCCGCGACAAGGCGCCGGAGCTGCGCGGCGTCAAGGGCGAGATGGTGGTGATCAAGACCGCCGAGGTGAAACTGTCGCGCCCGGTGCGGCTGATGCACCCGCGCTGGCCGCTCTACGTCATCCCGCGCCAGAACAATCACTTCATGCTCGGCGCGACCACCGTCGAGAGCGAGGACGAGCTGGTGATGGTGCGCTCGGCGCTGGAGCTGCTGAGCGCGGCTTATGCGGTGCATCCGGCGTTCGGCGAAGCCCATATCGTCGAACTCGGCGCCGGGCTTCGTCCCGCCTTCCCCGACAACCTGCCGCGGATCGCCATCGGCAACCGCCGCGTCGCCACCAATGGCCTGTATCGTCACGGCTTCCTGATGGCGCCGTCGCTGGCCGAGAAGGTGGTGGCCTATGTCGAGCGCGGCGAGATCGACAATCAGGTGATGCGATGCTTGTGACCATCAACGGCGAACAGCGCGAGGTTCAGTCCGCCAGCGTCGCCGCGCTGATGCAGGAACTCGACTGCACCGGCGGCCACTTCGCCGTCGCGCTGAACTACGACGTCGTCCCCCGCGGCAAATGGGACGAAACGCCCGTCACCGCCGGCGACGAAATCGAGATCCTGACGCCGCGGCAGGGGGGATGAGGATGATGGTGGGACAAGCCACGCATCGCGACCTCGCCACTCCCCTCCCCCTTGCGGGGAGGGGTCGGGGGTGGGGGGCCGCAAGCACTGTGCCCGTGGCACCCCCCACCCCGCCCCTCCCCCGCAAGGGGGGAGGGAGTAAGCGAGCGCCGCGCGCTACTAACAGTGCGGAGCATCACGCATGGTGAAATTCTACGACCGCGAATTCGGCTCCCGGCTGCTGATCGGCAGCGCGCTGTATCCGTCGCCGACGATCATGCAGGACTCGATCCGCGAGTCGGGTGCCGAGATCGTCACGGTGTCGCTGCGGCGCGAGACGGCGGGCGGCAAGGCCGGCGATCAGTTCTGGTCGCTGATCCGCGAACTCGGCGTCACCGTGCTGCCGAACACCGCCGGCTGCCGCGGCGTGCGCGACGCGGTGACCACCGCCAAGCTGGCGCGCGAATTGTTCGGCACGAGCTGGATCAAGCTCGAAGTCATCGCCGATAACGACACGCTGCAGCCGGACGTGGTCGGCCTGGTCGAAGCCGCGCAAATCCTGATCAAGGATGGCTTCGAGGTGTTTCCCTATTGCACCGAGGATCTGTCGGTGGCGATGCGGCTGGTCGATGCCGGCTGCCGGGTGATCATGCCGTGGGCGGCGCCGATCGGCAGCGCGCGCGGCATCACCAATCGCGACGCGCTGAAGCTGCTGCGCGACCGCCTACCCGATATCACGCTGGTGGTCGATGCCGGCCTCGGCGCGCCGAGCCACGCCGCCGAAGCGATGGAGCTCGGCTACGATGCCGTGCTGCTCAACACCGCGATCGCCAAGGCCGAAGACCCGGTGGCGATGGCGCGCGGCTTCAAGCTCGCGGTCGAAGCCGGCCGCACTGGTTACGAAGCGGGGCTGATGGGCGCCCGCGATTTCGCTTCGCCCTCCACCCCTGTGATCGGGACACCGTTCTGGCATGCCGTATCCTGACCGTTTCTATCCCGTCGTCGACAGCATCGCGTGGGTCAAACGCCTCGCCGCGCTCGGCGTCGGCACCGTGCAGCTCCGCGCCAAGGACCTCGACGACGGCGCCGCGCTGCAGCTCGTCACCGACGCGCTCGCGGCGGTGAAGGACACCAGCGTCAAGCTGATCATCAACGACTACTGGCGCGCCGCGATCGTCGCCGGCGCCCAGCATCTGCATCTCGGCCAGGAAGATCTCGCCGAAGCGGACCTCGCCGAGATCCGCAGCGCCGGGCTGACGCTCGGCCTCTCGACCCACGACGACGCCGAACTCGAAACCGCGCTCGCCGCCGAGCCTGACTACATCGCGCTCGGCCCGATCTTCCCGACCACGCTGAAATCGATGCGGTTTGCCCCCCAGGGCATTCCGAAGATCACCGAATGGAAGAAGCGCGTCGGCAACATCCCGCTGGTCGCGATCGGCGGCATCAAGCTGGAGCAGGCCGAAGAGATCTTCGCTGCCGGCGCCGACTCGATCGCGGTGGTCAGCGACGTGACCCAGAACGAAGACCCAGACGCCCGCGTCCGCGCCTGGCTCGATTTCGTCGCAGAGAAGGCGTGATGAACGACGCGATGGCCGCGACCCGCGGCGCCCTCACCCCAGCCCTCTCCCGCAAGCGGGAGAGGGAGCAGGCCGTGCGTGAGGCTCCGCCGCGACCGAAGCGCTAATTCCCCCTCTCCCGCGTGCGGGAGAGGGTCGGGGTGAGGGCGACACGCACCGTGCCCTCGCCACTCCGACCGACAACACGACCGAACCAAGCGGCCCGAATAACAACCGATAACAGGAGGATGGCATGAATATCCGTTCCAATCCCGAAACCACCCGCGCAGCCGTCACCACCGGCGCCCTGCCCTCCTCCAAGAAGATTTACGCCACGCCCGCCAGCGCGCCGGATCTGCGCGTGCCGCTGCGCGAGATCATCCTGAGCGAAGGCGCAGGCGAGCCGAACCTGCCGGTGTACGACACCTCGGGCCCCTACACCGATCCGACCGTCGTGATCGACGTCAACAAGGGCCTGCCGCGCCCGCGCACCGAATGGGTCAAGCAGCGCGGCGGCATCGAGCAGTACGAAGGCCGCGACATCAAGCCGGAAGACAACGGCAATGTCGGTGCTGCGCACGCTGCCAAGGCCTTCACCGCGCATCACCAGCCGCTGCGTGGCGTCGGCGATGCACCGATCACGCAATACGAGTTCGCCCGCCGCGGCATCATCACCAAGGAGATGATCTACGTCGCCGAGCGCGAGAATTTGGGCCGCAAGCAGCAGCTCGAACGCGCCGAGGCGGCGCTGGCCGACGGTGAATCGTTCGGCGCCGCGGTGCCGGCGTTCATCACGCCGGAATTCGTCCGCGACGAGATCGCCCGTGGCCGCGCGATCATCCCGGCCAACATCAACCACGGCGAACTCGAGCCGATGATCATCGGCCGCAACTTCCTCACCAAGATCAACGCCAATATCGGCAACTCGGCGGTGACCTCGTCGGTCGAGGAGGAAGTCGACAAGATGGTGTGGGCGATCCGCTGGGGCGCCGACACCGTGATGGACCTCTCCACGGGGCGCAACATCCACACCACCCGCGAATGGATTCTGCGCAACTCGCCCGTCCCGATTGGAACTGTGCCGATCTATCAGGCACTGGAGAAGTGCGAAGGTGATCCGGTCAAGCTCACCTGGGAGCTGTACAAGGACACGCTGATCGAGCAGGCCGAACAGGGCGTCGATTACTTCACCATCCACGCCGGCGTGCGGCTGCAATACATCCACCTCACGGCCAGCCGCGTCACCGGCATCGTGTCGCGCGGCGGCTCGATCATGGCGAAGTGGTGCCTGGCGCATCACAAGGAGAGCTTCCTCTACACGCATTTCGACGAGATCTGCGACCTGATGCGCAAATACGACGTGTCGTTCTCATTGGGTGATGGTCTGCGGCCGGGCTCGATCGCCGACGCCAACGACCGCGCCCAGTTCGCCGAACTGGAGACGCTCGGCGAACTGACGAAAATCGCCTGGGCCAAGGGCTGCCAGGTGATGATCGAAGGCCCCGGCCACGTGCCGATGCACAAGATCAAGATCAACATGGACAAGCAGCTGAAGGAATGCGGCGAGGCGCCGTTCTACACCTTGGGCCCGCTGACCACCGACATCGCGCCGGGCTATGATCACATCACCTCGGGCATCGGCGCCGCGATGATCGGCTGGTTCGGTTGCGCGATGCTGTGCTACGTGACGCCGAAGGAGCATCTCGGCCTGCCCGACCGCAACGACGTCAAGACCGGCGTGATCACCTACAAAATCGCCGCCCACGCCTCCGACCTCGCCAAGGGCCACCCCGCCGCGCAGCTCCGCGATGACGCGCTGAGCCGCGCTCGCTTCGAATTCCGCTGGCAGGACCAGTTCAACCTCGGCCTCGATCCGGATACGGCGCAAGCCTTCCACGACGAGACCCTGCCGAAGGACGCCCACAAGGTCGCGCATTTCTGCTCGATGTGCGGCCCGAAATTCTGCTCGATGAAGATCACCCAGGACGTCCGCGACTACGCCGCCGGCCTCGGCGACAACGAGAAAGCCGCCCTCTACCCGGTCGGCCACGCCGGCATGACCATCAGCGGCACCATCGAAGACGGCATGGCCCAGATGAGCGCCAAGTTCAAAGAGATGGGAAGCAGCGTGTATCTCGACGCCGACAAGGTGAAAGAGAGCAACAAGGCGCTGTCGTAAGGCAGCGAGCTCACCACACCACAAACGTCATGCCCGGGCTCGACCCGGGCATCCATCTGAAGCGAAGCGGCCGGGCGACAAGCTCGGCTGTTTTGTTTAGCGCCATTTGGTAGAGCGCGAACGGAAAATGAGGTGAGCGCTTGCGACATCCACCAATCCAAACTCGAAATCGACACAGACCACCACTCACCCAGTCCATTCACCAGTCGACACAGCCGACGGCATTGTCGGCCGATTACACTCTCTGCCCACCCCTTACTGAGACGGGAATTCGTTCTTCACCCTCGAATAACTCTCAGCTATTAGCCTCCAATTCGCCTGCATTCTTTCGATTTCATCAAGGACGAGGCTTCGCGTTGTTGATAATTGCACAACGGTTGAATTCCTACGCATGTCTAGAATTTGAAGCCTTATCTCCTGCAGGAACTCGGCCAACTTGTGGCTATACCGCCCCCCCAACACAAAGTAATTTTCTATGCTAGAGTAGAACGCTCTAAGACACTTGTCTTGCGTTTCACTTAGAGCGACGATTGCAAGAGACCTTTCCGAGATCGATTCCAGCGCACCCATTTTTACCTTCTCGAATAATTCATGCCGCTTAATCCGGCTTTCGTAACGGCTTTTCTCGAGACTCCTAATTGTTTCCAGAATTTGCATTATCTGAACGCTGGGATCATTCGATCTCTTGCTTGCGAGAAAGTCAGTATCCTCAATCAACGCAACCACAAAATCGAGATTTGATATAAAGTAATTATGAACAGCTTCCATTTCTTGCATTATCTTGTCGACTCGAACCTCACATGTCTTTCTTTGAAATCCACTTTGAATCGAGAGCATTCTTTCCAATAAGCGGCCAAGCTCGCGCATTATCGGGAAATAGTCCATCCAGCTACCCTCCCAGCAGGCATTTTACGCTGTTAGTCTTCTGACTTCTGACGAAACATGCAATACAGCTTGCGGACTCATTGGATGAGCGACGCATTATGATCCGCGCCTCCGATATTCACGCTGCGGTCGAAATCCGTAATCCGTGGAGCGAATTAGCCGGTAACCCGTAAAACGGACTGGCAACGCCCAATCCAACAATAGCCGGATGCAAGCATGAATCACTGCTATCGGTCATCGGATCCCGCATCCATTTGGCGCGCTACGCACCAGCCCGTAGGGCGGATTAGCAAGCGTAGCCCGGGTGAGCGCAGCGATACCCGGGACTCCTGCGCTCGTTCAAGCCCGCGTATCGCCACGCTTACGCGGGCTTCTCGCTAACAAGTTTGTCAAACTCGACCAGTACTTCTCATGGAGACATACGGCGCAAGTTTCATTCCCTTTCTGATCTCCGTTGCATAGGAATGCGGAATGCCGGCCAATACGGCAATGTCCTTGCAGCCCGTAGGGCGGATTAGCGAAGCGTAATCCGCCATTACGCCGAAGCAAGCGGTACATTCGCTCGGCGGGTTACGCCTTCGGCTAACCCGCCCTACAGCCGCGATTGGCTCACGCGAGCTGCGCTGCGACGGCGGCTTTGTCGATGATCGACCAGACTTCCACGATGCGGCGGTCGGAGAACGCGTAGAACACGTTTTCGGCGAAGCGGACTCGTCTGCCATTGACGGCAAGGCCGAACAGCTCGCCCGATGGGGTGCAGTCGAACCACAGCCGGCTCGCGACCCGCGGCGGTTCGGATACCAGCCATTGGATGTCGAAGTGGAGGTCAGGGATCGCGCGACACTCCCGCTGCAACATATCGCGATAGCCGGTAAGCCCGACCCGCTCGCCGTTGTAGGACACATCCTCGCCGACGAACTGGTCCAGCTTCGGCCAATCCTGCCGGTTAAGGCAGGCGATGTAGCCGCGGTAGATCTCGGAGAGTTCGGCGGGGGTCATCGGATCATCCTATTTGAACATGGCGGATGACGCTTCGCTCAATCGCGCGACGCCATCCGTATGATGATCCCGCAATGCTGAAGCAGTTCCGCCTCGACAACGATTTGCCCTGCATCTCACGATCCACTGCGATAACGCAGCCCGTAGGGCGGATTAGCGAAGCGTAATCCGCCATTGCGCCAAGGCACCGCCACGTTGGCTCGGCGGGTTACGCCTTCGGCTAACCCGCCCTACGGTCACACGTCGGCGTTACGTTTTCTTCCTCGCAAACATCGCCTCGAATAGCTCCTTGGCGCGCGCGAGGCCTTCGTCGGTGAATACGACCGACTGCACCTTGCCGGCCGGGTTTCCGATCAGACCCTTGTCGTGCAGCCGGTCGAGCGTGTCCCAGTCGTGGCCTTTCCAGGCGCGGGTGCGGTCATGCAGCGTCAGATACAGCAGCGCCAGCGTTGCGTCGTCGATCTTGTCGGTGTCGAATTCCATCCTCGATCTCCTGGCCGGTTGGGCGGATGAGCGAAGCGTAATCTGCCACTCCCTCAATGAGAACACCGCTGCCACCGGTAGGTTACGCCTTCGGCTGACCTGCCCTACGGTCAAGCGACGCTAGGCTTCGCCGAACTCACCTTCGACACTGGCATCACCCGCCCAATCGAGCGGAAACACCCCGCGTCGGACGTCGCGATGGAACGACGAAGTCGGCCAATCCTGCACACGGCTAACCAGCCCATGCTTCACCGGGTTGATCATGCAGTACTCGACGTGCCGGACGTAGTCCGCCTCGTCGCGGATCAAGTGCTCCCAGAACCGGCGCTGCCAGATGCCGCGTTCGCTCCGCCTCGCGCGGACCGCGCTCAGCCGCTCCGCTTTGGGCAATGCCTTTGCGAAACGCGTCTTGATCAGTCGCCAGCGGGTCGAAAAATCAGCATCGCCGGGCGGCAGAGTCCACACCGCGTGAAGATGGTCCGGAAGCACCACGACGGCGTCGATCTCGAACGGAAAGCGCTCCCGCGTGCGCGCGACCGCGTCACGCAGAATCGCGATGTGATCGACCAGCAGCGTGTTGCGGCGTTCGAGCAGAGTGACGGTGAAGAACCAACATCCGCCCGGAACGAAGGCACGACGGTAGTTCGGCATCGGGCACCTCGTGCGCAGATGGCGGATTACGCTTCGCTAATCCGCCCTACGGTCGCCTCTCCGCTACTTCACCGCCGCCTGCATCGCCTTCCAGTCGAAGGCCTTCGCCGTCGCCAGCGCTTCGTCTTCGCCGAGGCCCTTGAACGACAGCGACAGCGCGGCGGAAGGGCCGAGGGCGATCAGGATGGTGCCGGACTTGTCGCTGGCCTGAAACGTCCGCGTCACCTTGAAGCCGTCGACGGTGGTGGTGCTGGCCGGGCCGTGGCTGGCTTCGGTGCGCATCCCGGTGCCGCCGGCCGCCAGCCGGCTTTGGGCCGGCGCGCCGGCGAGCAGCTGGACGCTGACATGGATCTCGCCGCGCTCATAGCCGCGCTGCACCACCACGATGCGGCTGCCGCCGTCCTGCATCGCCAGGCCGCCGAGCTTGCCGGCTTTCCAGCCCGGCAACTCGACCAGCAGCGGCGCATACGGCTCCAGCCCGTCCCCGGCGCGCGCCGGCGACGGCGGCGCCAGCGCCGCCGCGGCGAGCGCGGGCACGACGACAGCCAAACCAGCAAGACGACGACGCGCGATCATGACAACCTCCAATGCAAAATGGTGGCGGCAGCCTAGCAACGCCACCAAGCGCGGCATTGATCTGAGCGCACGATCGCCGAAGGTCGCAGGGCCTCGCGTGGATGAGCCAAGCGAGCCGGATCGGACGCAGGCCGCATCGCCACAACGGCATCTCCAGCCCACGGCGTTCGCAGCGCTCACCCCTGCTGCCACAACCGCCCCGATGCGGTATGTTCGATTCGATCCGACTTGCTGCTCGTGGGGACCGCGATGAAAACGGACGACACCCTGATCCTGCATGTCACGCCGCCGGGCAACACCAAGGTGTACCGCGACATCGAGATCGGCGCGGCGTCATCGCTTTACGTCCTCGCCAGGGCGATCGTCTCCGCGTTCGATTTCGATTTCGATCACGCGTTCGGATTCTACACCGGCCTCACCGACCGGCAATTGCTGAACAAGCATCCGATGTACGAATTGTTCGTCGATATGGGCGAGGCCGACGAAAAGCGTGCGCTCTCGGTCAAGAAGACCAAGGTCGCCGACGCGTTTCCGACGCTCGGGCACACCATGACGTTCCTGTTCGACTACGGCGACGAATGGCTGTTCCGCGTCAAACTGATCGAAACCAGCACCAAGGTCGCCAAGGTCAGGTATCCGCGGGTCGTGGCGAGACAGGGCGAAGCGCCTGTGCAGTATCCGGACCCCGACGATGAAGACGAGGAGGACGGACCGACGTACATGGTCAATCTGCTGACCGGCGAAAAGATCTGGTTGAAGAAGTAGCCATCCGTCGCCCGGATGGAGCGCAAATCGGACGCTGCGGCGCCGCGAGATCGTGACGACGTGTCATCGTACCAGCATGTGTATCAAACAGTGCACAACTGATCACGCCCGACACCCACCGCAGGCGCGATTTCGGCGCGCACTCAGCTTCAGATTGTGCCCGATCAATGCTGCGCGCGAGCGGGCGCCTAAGCTCGGCGACGAACTAACAACCTGGAGGAACGTTGGTCATGTCCGCATCCGACGTACAGACCTTGCATGGTTTTCTGTTCGCCAAGCTCGCCGCGATCGGCTCGAAGAGCGAAACGCCGATCTACTATCTGCAACAGTTCGACGACAGCGAGCAGCGCATCGCGATCGACGCCCGCCCGTTCAACGACGAGCCGAAACTGCGGCCCTATCTCGCCACCAAGGTCACGGTGACCGGCACGCAGGGGCCGGAGTACTTCCACGTCGCCTCGATCAGCCGCTGTTCGCCGGAGACGCACGGCTGCGTCATCAATTGGGGAGGCTGAGCCCTGCGCCGCAGGTGGCGCACGGGCACTGCTCGCCTCGGCGCGGCCGACCGGCACCGAGCGCGCGTTAACGCTTGGTTAACGATAACAAGATGCTGACGCGAAACAAACAATTGGTGGAGTGATTAGTATCGCATCAAACCGATGGAGAGATGCGATGAGCGAAGCGACCCTGATACTTCCGAACATGCGCGGCGGCTGCGCCACCGCCAATGGCAAGGTGCACACGCTGTTTCGGATCAACAGCCGCGTCCGGCGCAAGATGGCGCAGCCGGCCGCAATGACCTCATCACCAGCAGCGGCGAATGATGATCACACACCGGACGATCGCGCGCGCGAAGGCTGAGCCCGTCGCGCCGCAGCTCACGCCGCCGCCGGCTCCTTCACCCGCGCGCCGGGCTGAATCGTGGGCGGCGCGGCGTTGAGGTGATCGATCGCGAAACCGGCGGCGGCCTTGTAGCCGGCCATGAAGGCGGCGCGCTCGGCCGGCGGGATCACGTCGTCAATGTTGTCGAACGTGCCGCCGCAGCGTTCGTCGACCAGGTTGAGCAGACCGAACGGACCGGCGCCGCGATTGCGCAGGATCAGCTGCGAGATCGGCCCGCACAGCTTGGCGTCGAACGCCGCCAGCGCCGCTTCGGTGGCGCCATGCGCGACCATCGCGGCGCCGAGTTCGCGCGCGTCGACGATCGCCTGGGTGCCGCCGTTCGAACCGGTCGGATACATCGCATGCGCCGCGTCGCCGATCAGCACCACCGGGCCGTCTCGCCAAGTCGCGACCGGATCGCGGTCGATCATCGGATTCTCGTAAGCGGAGTCGGCTTCGCGGATCATCGCCGGCACGTCGAGCCAGTCCCACACCCAGCCGTCGAAATGATGCGCGAACTCGGACGTCGGCACCTGCCTGAACCAGCCCTGCTGCTTCCAGCCGTCGGCATTGTCGAGCGTGACTTCGGCGATCCAGTTCAGCATCGACAGCCCGGTCGCGGGATCCGGATGCGAGATCGGATAGATCACCACGCGGTGGCGATGGGTCCCAAGGCCGATGAACGAGGCGCCGCTACGTGTCGGCTTGCCCCAGGTGGTGCCGCGCCACATCACCGCGCCGCCCCAATGAATCGGCGGCTGGTTCGGATGCATCTGCGCCCGCACCGCGGAGTGAATGCCGTCGGCGCCGATCAGCAGCGCACCGCTCACCTCCGAGCTGCCGCCATCGGCATGCTCCAGCGTCGCGGTGACGCCGTCTGCGGTCTTGCGATAGGAAGTCACGCGGCGACCGAGCTGCACCGCATCGGCGCCGAGCCGTTCGATCACCTTGTCGTTCAGCAGCATGTGGAAGCGGCCGCGATGCACCGCATATTGCGGCCAGCGATAGCCAGCGGCCTTGCCCCGCGGCTCCGCATAGATGTCGTTGCCGTTGAGCCCGACCAGCGCCCATTCCTTCGCCGGCAGGCCGACGCGATCGAGGTCGGCTTCGGTGATGCCGAGGTCGAGCAGTTCGCGCACCGCGTTGGGCTGCAGATTGATGCCGACGCCGAGCGGCCGCATCTCGCGCGCCGCCTCATAGACGACGCAGGGCACGCCGATCTGATGCAGCGTCAACGCCGCTGCAAGCCCGCCAATGCCGCCGCCGGCGATGATCACCCTGTCGCTCATGAACGCGTCCTGCCCTGCTCGTGATTGCGGCTTGCTGTAACCAGCTACAGCCGGCGAGGCAAGCAAGGGCGGCCGACAGGCGCGGCGCCGCCGGTATTCGGCTTTCGTTCCCGAAATGGCGCTTGACGGGCACGAACATATCGGGAACATTCTGCAATCAGGAATTGCGAAACGATCGGAGTGGTTGCAGCGGGAGGCGTCGATGCGGTGTCGTTCTCGGTCGTTCAGCGCAGCTTCGGCGCAGCAGATCGCCGCGCCGTTCGCTCAGGAGAGGCTCGATTGCCGTGAGTAGTCTGGAGCTCGACACGGCCACCGTCCCGGCCACGCTGCGCGTCACACCGGAAGCCGATCAGGTCACCGGCCGCTGTGATTGCTGCGGCCAGATCAGCCGCCGTGTCTCGGGCACCATCTCGACGTCGGATGCCGCGGTTGCGGCCTATCAGGTGTGGTGGACGGTCGGCCACGTCGGCGAACACGGCGCGGAGTTCGACCTGATCTGCGGGCGCTGGGGCGACGGCACCAGCGCGTCCGACCGCTTCGTGATGCGCCTGCATCATTTCATCGCCGCGACCGGCCCGGCCGTGATGGTGCAGGACGCCAGCCTCGCGGACGGCCTCGACCGGCTCGCAGCGCGCGCATTGCGGCGCGACGACATCATCGGCACGCCGCGCGCTGCGGAGGTGTTCGCGTTGTATGACGCGATCGCGCTGCAGGACGCGCGGCTCGCCGAGCTGTTCGGCGCGCCGGTTCCGTGCGGGCATTGCGGCCCGCGCGCCGGGCGCCGCAAGCTTCCGTCGCGGCGCAGTCGTTCGGGCGCGCGCCGTGGCCGGACTATTTGAACCCGATCGCCAGGCCCGACAGATCGAGGTCGGCAATCAGGCCGACCTGCGAGCCGGACAGTTCGAGCACCGCGCCCTTCTCGTTGCGCAGCACGATGGCGCGTGCGCCGACGCCGATCGCAGCCCCCGCGCCGACCGCGCCGTAGACGCCGGCGACATCGCGCGGCGAGCGGATGTTGCTGACCCGGCCGGCGAGCTGCGCCTTCGAGCCGCCGAATACCAGACCGTAGGACAGGCCGCCGATCGACAGCGGATAGCGCCGGCCGTGGAAGTTCAACGTGCCCGAGCCGCCGGAACCGCCGATCACCCAGCCGCCTTTGTAGATCGTCAGCGTGATCCGTCCCTCATCCGCCTGGGCCGACGCGCCCAGTGCAAAGACGCCGATCAGCACGGCAACCACGGTCCCCAGCAATCCACGCATCCCGCTCTCCTTTATCGCCCGCCCCTTACGGGCTTTGTCATTCCGGTCTAGCACTGCCATCGCGATTCGGCGCCACGATGTTGAAACCACCAGCGGCGACACCGGAACTGCAGCTCGTGCTGAACCGGCGCATCGCTCGCGGCGACAACGAACCGCGACGCTGCACCGATACAATAAAAAGGAGAATCGAATGGATGCCACCCGCCGATCCGCTGTCCGACTGCTCGTCGGCAGTCTGATGTGTCTTGTCGTCGTGGCACCCGCGCTCGCCGCCGAAACCCCGAACGCGTCCGACGCGCTCACCGAAAAGCTCAATGCCTATATCGGCTGCCTCAATCGGCTGTCGGCGCGCGCGTTCGATTCCCGCTCGCGCTACTTCTCCTGGGCCGCCAAGACAGGCCCGACCGGCAAGGAACGGATCGTCTACGGCACCTACACGATCTACGACACCAAGAACTGCCGTGCCGCCGTCGAGAAGGCCAACGCGATCGAGCCGCACGAACCCGAGCTCGAAGCCGCCGCTTCGGCCTATGCGGACGCGGTCGGCAAGCTCGAGCCGCTGCTGAAGGAAACCGACGACTATTACACGCAGGAGAACTACAAGGACGAAAAGATGGCAAAGGGCAAAGCCCTGCATCCCCGTCTGGTCGCCGCCTGGGATGCGTTCGCGGACGCCGACCGCAAGTTGCGCGGCGGCGTCGAGGTCATCAAGGACCGTCAGTCCGCCGAAAAACTGGCGGCGATCGAACGCAGCGAAGGCCGCAAGGCGCGCTACCAGATCGAAGCCACCATGATCGACGCCAAGCGTGTGATCCGCGCGGCCGAGGCCGACAAGCCAGATCTGGCGGCGCTGACAGCAGCCATCGACACCTATGGCAAGACCGTCGCGGCGAACGAGGCGTTCACCGAGGGCGAGCGAAATGCCAAGATCGGCTCGATGTTCATGTCGAACGCCAAGTCGTTTCTCGTCACCGCCAAGCAACTGATGCGCCGCCAGCGCGACAAGACGCCGTATTCGAGCGGCGAGAAGATGATGCTGAGCAACGCCGGCTCGGGATGGATGGTGGAAGGCTCGCCGCCGCGCCTGCTGCGCGACTACAATCAGCTGGTCGATGCCTACAATCGTGGGGCAAGCTTCTGAGAGGCCGGCCTGAGCTCGGTCAGCCGATCACGTCTTCACAACGATACGGCGCGGGTCGAACACGATCGGTGAAGCCCCGCGCCGCAAGCGATCCGCATTGGTGCGACGGATGCGACCCTGCCGCATCCGTCGTCGGCCAACTCAGCGATGTCCGGCGCGGCTTCGGCCAACACCGGCGAGCGACATGTAGCAGCCGCCCTGCATTCCGAGTTGGAACCCGCCGTTTTCCGGCGTGAACAGATATTCCTGGCAACGCCCGCCTGCGATCGGAATCCGATAATCGTAGACCAGCAATCCGGTGTTCAGCGTGCGATACACCACGACGCTGGCCGCTTGCGCGTTCGGAATGCCGTACTTCGCTTTGACCTGCTGGAAGCCGGCCTGGAGGTCGTAGGTAATAGCATGGTTGGAAAACTGGGCGACGCCGACCCATGTCGGGATCACGCGCTGTCCGAGGTTTTGCAGATTGCCGTTGAAGCGGACGATCAGGTTGTTGGGCGAACCGCTCCACTGGCCGTTGATCAGATAGAAATCGTCGAACAGGTTGACGTTGGCCTGCGGCTGCTTGGCTGAACTTTGCGCCGCAAGATTCAGCACGAATTGGCTTTGAGACAGCGGCTCGAGATCGGCTGTTCTGAAGAAGATCGTGAGAGCCGGATACGGGAGGGATAGCTGTGCACGGGCCGGCGACGCCGCCGCCAGCAGAATTGCGAGAACGCCGAATACCAGAGCTTTACGCATGGTCATTCTCCATGTGCGGTTGCAAATGCACGGCAACGGACCATAGTTGAGAAATTCTACTACGCAACCCACGCGAGAATACTAGTCGATGATGGACGCGGCCCGCTCGAGCTCTCACCGGGCCGCTTGGCCGGAACGACCAACCCCGACAGCGTTGCCGGACTCGACTGGCGATCGGCCGTTGCCGCTGCGGCGGGACCACGCCGCGCGACCGCATCGTCCTTGATGCAACTCAAACGCAGCCTCGAAACGCGACCATCGTCGAGGGCTGTTCGATGGGTAAAACCCTGCCATTTTACGGGGGCCCGCTTTCAGCGCGGCGCAATTGGCGGTAGGTTGACCAGGATTATTTCCGAGGATTCAGCGGTGCTGCGCAAAGCCTTTATGAGAGTGTTTTCGGCCCATCCGGTCGAGACCATCGCCGCCTGCACTGGTCTGTTCATGATCGTGCTCGGTTTTGCGCTCGGCACGCAGTCGGGCTGGATCTGGTTCTGGGGTCAGGTGTCGGCGATTTGCGGCGCCAGCCTCGCCACGCTCGCGGTGGTGTGGACGCTGCGCCAGCGCGCCGCCGAAGCCCGCATGGCCGCCAACCTCAACGTGCTGGCGCGCCAGCTCGAGACCTCGATCAGCCAGATCCACAAATCGGTGAAGGGCGGTCGCGACGAGTCGATTCCCACCGCCGTGTACTTGGCGCAGATCGAGCAGTGCATCGACAATCTGATCGGCGTCACCCACGAGATCGGCGAGATCACCGGCCGGCAACTGCCGTTCGACGTGATCGAGATGCTGACCGCGCGCGACACCTTGCAGATCGAAGCGCGGATCACCGACGGCCGCACGCCCGAGCGCAAGCTGGTGACCGAGACCGAGAACTGTCCGGCCTGCAAGAAGCAGGTCGAATTCCAGGTCGGCAGCCTGCCCGGCGACAGCGCCAAACCGACCTGCCCGCATTGCGGCCAGCGCTTTCACGCCCACCGCTCGACCAGCGGCAACATCTTCTTGCGGATGCCGGGCGCCTCGCAATTCACCCGCGCGGTCTCGGTCAACTGCCCGGTCTGCGCCAGCAAGATCCCGGCGAACATCGACCAGGGCAAGCAGCATTCGGAGACGCGCTACTGCTTCTCCTGCGGCGCCAAGGTGTCGATCGATCCGCTCGGCCAGCAATGCACGCTGCTCAGCAAGCAGGACCGCCTGCCCGGCCATCTCAACGGCGCCGGCACGCTGGTCTGCGACAAGTGCAACGACCCGGTGATCACGCTGACGTCGAACAGCGCCGGCACCTACGGCATCTGCCGCAAGGACGACGGCCTGGTGTTCTCCGCCGCCGCCGGCACGCCGCCGCAGCAGCCCACGCGCCCTGCCGCCTCGCCGGCAACCTCATCGCCGCAACCTGCACCGCCGCAAACCACCAAGCCGGCGCAGAGCGAGCAGGTTGCACGCAGCGACGCCGCCGAATAGAGCCGCAGTGGCTGCCTGCAACCCGCGCAGCGCGCGGAATTGAAGCCGTCACGCAAGCTCTGGTAAAGTCACGCCATCAGGAATCGTTTGGGGGCGTTGCGTGGCTGAAGCTGAAACCACCCGTCGCGGACTTCCGGGACCGCAAGGTCCGCGTGGACGTCCCGGCGAACCGGGCCGACCGGGACCGCAGGGACATCCGGGACGCCCAGGCCCCGAAGGCCCGCGCGGCAAGCCCGGTCCGGTCGGCAAGGCCGGTCCGCAAGGCAAGGCGGGTCCGCAAGGCAAGCCCGGCGTTGCCGGCAAGGCTGGACCAGCCGGCAAACCCGGACCGGATGGCAAACCCGGCCCCGACGGCAAGCTTGGTCCGATCGGCCCGCAAGGACCGCGCGGCGAGCAAGGCGCTCGCGGCGAACAAGGTCTTCGTGGTGAGCAAGGGCCGCGCGGCGAACAGGGTCCGCGGGGCGAGCCCGGCCCGCCCGGTGCGCTGCCCTCGATCGAGCAGGTGATGCCCTGGCTGCATCTAATCTTCGACGCCTACGAAGACTACAAGGCGCAGCGGGCCCGCGAGGCGCGCGAGCTTGAAGAGCGGATCGCCGCCGAAGCGCTCGAACAGGCGGCCCGCGAAGCCGCCGAACGCGAAGTCGCTGCCGCGATCGAGGCCGCCAATGCAGAGATCAAGGCCGAGATCGCTGACGACGACGCTAACAGCGACGGCGGCAAGAAAAAGAAGAAGCGCAAGCACAAGGACTGATCGCGCGGCGCGGCCGGTGTCTCAATGCCACCTGCCGCGTCATGATACGAAGCCGATCCGCTCCTGCCAATCCGCTCTTGCCGACCCGCCCTTGCCGATCGCCGTGCAATGATTAGCTGACGTCGAACAGCGCATCGCACGGCGGAGACGGCCGCATGGCCTCGACGATCTGGTACTACACGGTTCTGGCCGTCGAATCCGTTCTGGGGATCGTCGGTCTGCGGCTGTACGAAGAGCCCGCCTATACGGTGCTCGACCGACCGGCCGAAGCGATCGAAATCCGCCGCTACGCGCCGCGTGTCGCCGCAGAAGTCGATCTCGAACGCAACGGCCATGCAGACAGCCAAGCGTTCACCTTGCTGTTCAACTACATCGCCGGTGCTAATCGTGGCGCTTCGGGCGCGTCCGAGCGGGTCGCCATGACCGTGCCGGTCGATGTCGCGCGGCCAGCGAAGATCGCGATGACCGCGCCGGTCGAAACCGCGACAGAGGGACGAATGACGCGGATGCGGTTCTTCCTGCCGGCGACGTACACGGCCGAAACCGCGCCGAAGCCGGACGACGATCGGGTGCAGATCGTCACCGTGCCGGAACAGACGATCGCGACGCTGCGTTTCTCCGGCACCGGGCGCGATTTGCGCGAGCGCGAACAGCAACTGATCGCCGCGCTCGCGAACACCGCATGGCAGCCGGTCGGCTCGCCCTACGGTCTGTTCTACGATGCGCCGTTCACCCTGCCCTTGGTCCGCCGCAACGAAGCGGCGGTGGAAGTCGCCAAGCGCTGATCACACAAGACCGTTGATCAGACGAGGCCGAGATCGGCTGGATGCACCCCGGCGAAGATCCGCTGCAGCGCCGCCGCATCGAGCCCGTACATCCGCTGCACCAGGCCGGCGAACAGCGCGCGATAATCGGTCAGCACCGGATAGTCGCGGTTCTGAAACAGCGCCGGCTGCGCGACCTTGATCTGTTCGCCGGCGATGCGGCCGCCGTTGAGCCCGCCGCCGAGCACCCAATACACGCTGCCATGACCGTGATCGGTGCCGTGATCGCCGTTCTCGCGAAACGTCCGGCCGAACTCGGAGATCACCACCACCACGCTGTCGCGCCAGGCTACGGGTCCGATCTCCTCGCGGAAGCCGGCCAGCGCCCGGCCCAGCTCGCCGAGCCGGTCGGCGAGATAGCCGGTCGCCGCGCCCTGATTGACGTGGGTGTCCCAGCCGCCGACATCGACGAAACCGAGGTTGAACTGTTCGCGCATCAGCCGGCCGATCCGGCGCGCCGACAACTCGAAGCCGCGCGGCGACACCGCACCGCGATTGGCAGCGGTCATCTCGTCGGCGATCGACTTCACCACTTCGTCGCGCACGCGAAAGCCTTCGGTCACTGCCGAGGCCAGCTTGGTCTTGGCGTACATCTGCTTGATCAACTCGGCCTGGCGGTCGTCGACGCCGGGCTTGCCGACATTGCCGAGCGCGATGTTCGGAATCTCGGCTTGTCCGCGAAAGATCAGCGGCAACTGTTCGGTAAAGGCAATCGGCTTCACCCGCGTGAGTTCGGCGGCGAGCCGGCTCATGAAGCCGGAGCGATAATCACGCCGGCCGGCGGTCGACTGCCCGAGCTCGATCGTGTCCTGGGTTTCGAAGTGACTACGGGTGGTGTCATCGCTGGTGCCGGCGAACGGAACGAACGCGATCTCGCGCTTCGTCCAGAGCGGCGCGATGGTGTCGCGCAGCGACGGATGCAGCCCCCAATCGGCATCGAGCGCCACCGCAGCGTTGGGGTTGCCGGCATCAGGCCGCGCGATCGCCAAATTCGGCCGGGACTCGTAGTAGAAGCTGCTCGACACCGGCACCACCACGTTGGCGGCGTCGTAAGCGCCGCGCAGAAATACGACGAGCAGCTTGGCGTCGGTCGCGGGCGCGGCCCACACCCGGCCGGCGATCGTGGTGGTCAGCGCAGCGGGTGCGAATGCGGCGACGGCCTTCAGCAGATCACGACGGTTCATGCGGTGCCTCCGCGCGTTGACGAACCATGAATTCGGGCGAGGACAGATACAGCGTGTTCCAATCCTGCGGCGAGATCGCCTGGTCGAGCACGCCGCGCGTGGTGGAGCTCAGCGTCTGCCGCAGTCCCTCGAAATACAGCGCGTTCTGCAGCAGCGGGAACGCCGGCCGATCCTTGGCGTCCGGCTGATCCGGCTTGAACAGCCCGGCCGAGCCGGATCCGATCTGCCGAGCGATCTCGAACCGCAGCATCATCTGGCCCGGGCCGTTCCAGGCGCTCGCGACCAGCGGATAGCCGTCCGGCGTCTGGCGCTCATACAACCCCTCGCCGAGCCGGCCGAGCCAGCGCTGGATCGGCAGGGTATTGAGCACGACCTTGTCGTCGTAAGCGAGCCGCACCGCCGAATAGACGTAGCCGACCGGATCCTTGAAACGCGGCGCGGTCTTCAGCGAGGCGGCGAAATCCGGCGCCCCGATCATCGCGGCAAGTACCTGCGCGATGTCGCCGTCGGACGCAGTGAACGCCTTCGCCATCCTGTCGATCAGAGATTGCGGCGGTTCGTCGGACACGAAGTAAGTCGCGATCTTGCGCGAGATGTGCTGGGCGGTCGCCGGATTGTGCGCGATCAGGTCGAGCGCCTGATCGACCTCGGCAAGGCCGCTGCCGCGAATAGTCTGGCCGAGAAAGACCTTGTCGGAATAGTCGTGGCGCGCCGGATTGAACTCGAACGCGCCGTCGCGCACGAGCTGCTCGGCGAGCGCCGGTTTCAGCTTGGGGTCTTCAGGCCGATAGTCGATGCCGACGCCCGTGAGGATTTTCGCCAGCGCCTCGACGTCGGCCTGGGTATAGCCGCTGCCGACACCCATGGTGTGCAGCTCCATGATCTCGCGGGCGTAGTTCTCGTTGAGATGGCCGTTGGCGTTGCCGGCATTGTCGAGATAGCGCAGCATCGCCGGGTGCCGCAGCGTCGCGCGCAGAAGATCGCCGAATTTGCCGAGAGCGTGCGCGCGGATCGCGCGATCTTCATAATCGCCGACCAGCAGGCGAAGCTCGGCCTTGCTCTGGTGGACGTTGAAATGGTTCAGCCAGAACCACGTCATCCGCTCGCGGAGCTGATCGGGCGCGTACAGCGCGCGCAGGATCGATCGGCTCGCGGCCTGCTTGGCTCGGTCGTTCAACGCTTGCTGATAGGCCTGTTTCGCGGTCTTGCGCGCCTCCGGATCGGTGAGCTGGTTGGCCTCCTTGGCCTGCTCCTGAAACGCGGTGATCGCCGCCGGCGTCAGTCCGCTCGCGTCGGACATCGCCTCGATCTGTACGGCGGCCGGCTGCGGCAGCACACCGTCCGTCCTCGGATGAAGCTGCTGATCGATCCAACGCGCAGCACCGAGTTTCTGGAATTGCACGACGGTGGAGCCGTTGACGCCCCAGGTCAGCCGATCGATCAGTGCCAGATCCTGCGGCGAAATCTCCGCGGCCTGCGCCGAGCCTCCGCCGAACACCGCGGCGGCTGCAATCGCCACGGCGGCCAGCCCGACCCCGTTCCCCAGCTTGATGGTGGTCATCCGCATCGTCCCACTGCCTAGTGACCCAGGTCGAGCGGTATCATGCGGCCTCGGTGGCTGAACCAACACTGAATGCACGATGGCGAGAGCGTGGCGCGATAACAGCGAGCATTGCAGGCAACCGGATACAAATTCGGCGTCATCCGGAATACTACGTAAGGCACTTCAGGGCGGGCTACCTGACGTATCTCGCTGATTGTAGGTAACTATTTGCCACACAAGAGCTTTTCGCACGTGGACTGTTAACCGTGGTTTCACGAGGTCGGCGTAGTCCTGCCGCGATGCGCGGACGCGCAATTCACGATTTCGCCGCGGTCTCGCCGGTGCTTCGGCCGACCGCATCAACGCGAAGGTTCTCGACATGAGATTCAATAGTATTGGAATGAAGCTCGGACTCGCGAGCTTGACCAGTATCGCCCTGTCGCTGGGGATGGCGGCCAATCAGTTGACGACAGAACGATCGATCAACGCGGTCAATGCGCGCGCCGATGCCCAGCAGATGGTCGCCGATCACGGCCTCGAAGCCAACGTCTCGCTTCGCCAGATGCAGCTCGCCGCGGCCGAGCTTCGACTCGCCTCCACGCCGGCACAGCTCGACGGCGCGATCGCCGCGCTGCGCAACGCTCGTGAGACTGTCGATCGCCAAATCGGAATCGCGGTGGCCCAGATCTCCGACGGTGCGGACAAGGAACGGCTGCGATCGATCGGAACGCTGGCTTCGCAGTACGACGGCGCAATGGTCCAGGCCGGCGAGGCGATCAGAGCGATGCAGAGCGGAGCCGCCGGCGAGACCGAGAAGGCCAAGCGCGATCAACTGATCGTCCAGGCGCAAACGACGGCGACGCAGGCGCTCGGCCTGATGCGCGAGGCGGTCGACCGCGCCGAGCAGGCGGCGAAGATCACCAAGAAGCAGGCCGCCGACGAATTGTTCAGCGCCAACCGGATCAACTTCGCCCTCGGGATGGTGGTGATGATCTCGCTGGTGATCTCGATGGTATTCACCTTCTTTGGTATCTCCCGGCCGCTGATGCGGCTGAACGGTGCCCTCGGCAAGATGGCGGGCGGCCAGCTCGACGTCGAAATCCCCGGCGCGGCGCGCGGCGACGAGATCGGCGACATCGCCAAGACCGTGGTGGTGATCCGCGAGAACGCCGATCATCGCGCCCGCGAAGAGGCCGAGCAGAAGGCGCATCAGGACGAAGTCGCGGCACGGCAGCGCAAGCAGGAGATGCAGAAGCTCGCCGACGCCTTCGAGGGGGCAGTCGGCCGCATCGTCGAAGCGGTGTCGAGCGCTTCCAGCGAACTCGAAGCCTCCGCCAGCAAGCTGGCGCACACCGCAGAGGATGCCGAGAAGCTCACTGCGGCAGTCGCCGGAGCGTCCGAAGTCGCGACCAGCAACGTCCAGTCGGTGGCGTCGGCCACCGAAGAGATGGCGTCCTCGATCCACGAGATCAGCCGCCAGGTGCAGGACTCGTCGCGGATCGCAAGTTCTGCGGTGCAGCAGGCCAACAAGACCAACGACCGCATCAATCAGCTCGCCACCGCGGCGCAGCGGATCGGCGACGTCGTCGACCTGATCAACACCATCGCCGGCCAGACCAACCTTCTGGCGCTCAACGCCACGATCGAGGCGGCGCGCGCCGGCGAGGCCGGCCGTGGCTTCGCCGTGGTCGCGGCCGAGGTTAAGGCGCTTGCCGAGCAGACCGCCAAGGCGACCGACGAAATCAGCCAGCAGATTTCCGGCATGCAGGCGGCGACCGAGGAATCGGTTTCGGCCATCAAGGAGATCGGCACCACCATCGGCCAGATGTCGGAGATCTCGTCCGCCATCGCCTCGGCGGTCGAGCAGCAGGGCTCGGCCACCCAGGAGATCTCGCGCAACGTTCAGCAGGCGGCGCAGGGTACCATGCAGGTCAGCGCCAACATCGCCGACGTCGAGCGCGGCGCGGCGGAGACCGGGATGTCGTCGTCGCAGGTGCTGGCAGCGGCGCAGTCGCTCTCCACCGACAGCGCTCAGCTCAAGACCGAGGTGGCCCGTTTCCTCAGCTCGGTGCGTGCGGCGTAATCCGCCTCACCTCTCGATCAAGAGGCGCAACGGCCCGGCTTCCCCCGAAGCCGGGCCGTTGCTTTCTACACGCCGAACGAAATCTTGCGTTGAGCACGCACAGGTTGCAGATTAATCCTGCGGCCGGGGGGGGGGGTTGTGGTGCGTGTAGCGTTGGGTGTGATTGCCGTGGCGTTGGCCGGATGCGTCAGCAACGGCACGGTGCGGTCCGGCAGTTGGCTGATCGATCAGCGTCCAGATCTGATCACCGGACAGCCGGTGGCGGGCGCGGTGACGATCGCGGCTCAGGCGTCGAACAGTACCGATCCGCTGCGCTTCTCGGTGGCGAGCCTGCAGCTCACCTGCTTCGAGAACCGGCCGATCGCCAAGATCAATTTCAACTTCCGGATCGGCAGCGACCGCAACACCAGTTTGGGCTATCGCGTCAACGACAAGCCCGGTCGCGACGCGGTCGAGTCGCGAGTGTTGTTGGGCTACCGGGTGATCGTGATCGAAGATCCAGCGGCACTCCAGCAATTCGTCACCGATTTGCGGGGCGCGAACCAGCTCGTGGTGCGGATCAGGTCGCTGAATGCGGGAACCAGTACGTCCGTCTTTAGGGTCGACGGTTCGGACCAGGCAATCGAAGAAGCCTATCGCGACTGCCCGCTGTCGCCGGCGCAAGAGCCGCGCCGCACGACGTAACGAAAGGGCCGCCCGCGGGCGGCCCTGCCGGTCAAAAGACGACCGGGCGAGCGATCAGTGATCGACCTCGCCGATGTGATGCTGCTGATACAGCTCAATGCCGATGCGGCCGACCAGATCGAGCTGAGTCTCGAGGAAGTCGATGTGGCCTTCCTCGTCCTTCATCAGCTCTTCGAACAGGTCGCGCGACACGTAGTCCTTGACGCTGTGGCAGTAGGTTGCCGCTTCCTGATACAGCGCGCGAGCGTCGAGCTCGGCCTGTAGATCGGACTCAAGAACTTCCTTCATGTTCTGGCCGATCCGCAGCGGATCGAGCACCTGCATGTTCGGGAAGCCGTCCAGAAACAGGATCCGATCGGTGAACTTGTCGGCGTGGACCATCTCCTCGATGGACTCCTTGCGCCAGATCTTGGCGAGGTCCTTCAAGCCCCAATTGTCGAGCAGCCGATAGTGCAGCCAATACTGGTTGATTGCGGTCAGCTCGCTGCGAAGACCGCGGTTGAGATATTCGATGACCTTGGCGTCGCCCTTCATGGTGGTTCCGTCACTCCTGCAATCGGCGAACCGCCGGCGCGGCCGCTTTAGAATTAGAATAATTCTAGATCACACTGCGGGTGAAATGCAATCCCGGTGACGTCTCGATCCACGGCGAAGGAATCGAATGATCAAAGACCGAACGATCAGGCGTTGGTATGCCGATGATCAGCGCCGCACAGCGCCTCGTTCATGATGTTCTTGATGGTGTGCATGCAGCGGCCGCACTTGCGGCTGCAGCCGAGGCAGCGATGCACCTCGCCCGGGTTGCGCGCGGGGCCGCCTTCGCTGTGCATGGTGGCACGGACATCGTGGTCGCTGAGGACGTTGCAAGAACAAACAATCATCGGTCTCAATCCAGCAGGTCGCAGCTTTCGAATAGTGAGTTGCAATCGCCGAAGCAAAAGGAAAACGTGCAACTTCAACCTATTCCAATCTGCAAGAGGCGGCTTGATGTTCGTCAAGCGCGGCCCTCTCCGGCTGCGATCCGCACGAATTTCGCCGCGTGCATCGCCCTCTCCGGCAACGCTCTCGCTGAAGCCAAGGGTCCAGCGCCGTGACCCATGACCGACGGCCGGCCGGACGATGGCAGCACTGCGGCGACGGTATTCATGGTTCGTTCAATCGATTGATGAAACCATGCGGTATGGACCATGGCAGGGGCGCGCCCGCGCCCCATCTGGTCCGGCGATCGATCGAAAGGTGATGCCATGAGAAAGTCGATGATGGCGTTGGCTACAGCCGCAACGCTGGCGGTTGCGGCGGTTGGATCAACCGCGCCGGCACAGGCGCATGACGGTTTCGGCGCGGGAATCGCGGCCGGTCTGATCGGCGGCGCGCTCATCGGCGGTGCGCTTGCATCGCCCTATTACGGCAGCCCCGGCTATTACTATGGCGGCGGATACGGCTATGGTTACGGCCCGCGCTACGTCTACGGCTACCGCCCTGCCCCGGCCTATGTGGTGTCGCCTGGATATTACGGCGGTTGCTACTGGCAGCGGCAGCGATTCTGGGACGGCTACGGCTGGCGACTCCGTCGAATCCGTGTCTGCGACTGAGCTTGAACCTTTCGCTGTCCGATTCCGACAAAGTCGGCAGCCTAAAGGCCCGCTTGACGTCGCGAGCCGGCGGTAATGGCCCGAAAAACACCGTTTTTCGGAGCCACTGATCCGCCAGCCGATTTGCGACAATTGACGGCATTGTGCTTTTTTGGTGCTGTGCGGTCGGGGAGTACCGGTTCGTTCATAATGCGCCAGGCGCGGCGCGATCTCAGGAGAGCCTCTCAGATGAAGAAGACTGTTACCGTCCTGCTTGCGGCCGCGACCGTTGCCGGTTCGCTGGTCAGCATCGCCCCGCCTGCCAAGGCCGATGGCGGTCGGATTGCCGCCGGCATCGCGGGTGGCCTAATCGGCGGCGCGCTCCTCGGTGGCGCGCTGGCCAACAGCCGCCCCGCCTACGCCGAGCCCGCCCCGGTCTATGTCGAAGAGCCGCCGTGCCACTGGGCACGCGAGCGGTTCTGGGACGACTACGCCGGCGTGTGGCGTTCGCGCCGCGTTCGCGTGTGCGATTGATCCGGCCGCGGCGCACAACATGCGCCGACCAGAATGCCAAACCCGGCCGAGCGATCGGCCGGGTTTTTGTTTGAGCCCGGTTTTTGTTCGCCCCTCAGCGCGCCGCTTCGATCGATCGCAACACGACTTCGCTCGGCCAGCAATCGACTCTCAGACCGTCGCGCTTCTGATAAGCGCCGAGCGCGGCGCGGGTCAGCATCCCCGCCTTGCCATCGACCTTGTCCTGATACAAGCCGAGCCTCGCCAGCCCGCGCTGCATCGCTTCGACGTCCTTGGTGCGAAGCTGCGTCGAGGCCGACCATGGCGTCGCGAACGGACGCGGATCGGTCATCCGGTCGGCGAGATGGCCGACGAACAGCACATACAGATCGGAGAAATTGTATTCCTTGATCACGAAGTAGTTCTTCGTGGTCAGGAACGCCGGGCCGTAGCTTCCCTCCGGCTGCAACAGCGAAGCGGGCTGTCGCAGCTCCTCGGCGCTCAGCTTGGCCGACCGCGCCAGCGTAAACCCCTCGCGCAGCCACTGGCCGATCGGCTTGGTCACCTCCGGCACACCTTGGGTGCAATCGGCACGCTCCGGTGCCTTGACCTCGTAGGCCCAGCGCACGCCGCCCTGCCAGCCCTTGTTGACGAGCTGCTGCGCCGCGGAGGCCAGCGCATCCGGCACCGAATGCCAGATGTCGACCTTGCCGTCGCCGTCGAAATCGACACCGTGCTTGTAGTATTCGGACGGCAGGAACTGGGTCAGACCGGTGGCGCCGGCCCAGGACGAGCGCATGCCCTGCCGCGTCACCACGCCGTCATTGATGATCTTCATCGCCTCGACCAATTCGACCCGGTACTGCTCCTTGCGGCGTCCGACATAGGCCTGAGTCGCCAGTACCCGCACCGCATCGTAGGGCAGCCGATATCGGCCGTAATCGGTTTCGCGTCCCCAGATCGCCAGCACTACCGGTCCCGGAACGCCGAAACGCCGCTCGATTCCATTCAGGGTCGACCGGTACTTGTCGAGCAGTTTGCGGCCGTGCGCGGCGAGGCTTTCGATCCGCGACTCTTTCACGTAGTCGGCCGGAACCTGGACGAATTCGGCCTGCCGCGGCGCGCCGGTCTTCGGCCGGCCTGGCAGGATCAGGTCGGGCAGCTTGTAGTCAGGCTCGAGCCCGGCGGTGACTGCATCGAAGGTGTTGCGCGAGACGCCGGCCTGTTGCGCCTCCGGCCACAGCGACGCAATGAAGCGGGTGAAGCCGGCGTCCGCGGCGCGCGCGGCGGTCGCGCCGGACAGCACCGCGATCGCCACCGTCGCGCCCAGCAGGACCGCTGCAAGCGCCCGATGGATCAATGCTCCGCGTGCGCTTTGGCTTCCTCGATCGCCAGGTTCGAGATCCGATCGACATAGGCGATACCGATCGCCGACAGGATAAACACGGTGTGGATGATGGTCTGCCACATCACCCCGGTCTCGGTGTAGCCGCCCACCCGGCCCGGCGCGCCAATGCTGCCCGCCTCGATGAACGTGCGTAGCAGATGGATCGACGAGATGCCGATGATCGCCATCGCCAGCTTGATCTTCAGTACGCTGGCATTGACGTGGCTGAGCCATTCCGGCTCGTCCGGATGGCCGCGCAGATTGAGCCGCGACACGAAGGTCTCGTAGCCGCCGACGATCACCATCACCAGCAGATTGGAAATCATCACCACGTCGATCAGTCCGAGCACCGCCAGCATGATCTGCTGTTCGCTGAAATCGAACGAATGCTGGAACAGATGCCACAGCTCCTTCAGAAACAGCACGACGTAGATGCCCTGGGCGACGATCAGTCCGACATACAGCGGCAGTTGCAGCCAGCGCGAGCCGAAGATCAGCATGGGGATCGGGCGCAGCGGCGAGCCTTTCGGCAGCAGCGGCGTCTCGGGTGTCATCGACATGAAAGAAAGCTCCGAACAGCGTGAGGGGGCGAACAGTCACTTGGGAACTTCCTTCGATTCTGTCGAGACTCCGGGGAGCGGCGTTTAACCGCAGTTGGCGGCCGAAACCGCGACGCGTGTCGACGGACATGCCGCCGCCCCCGCCGCACGGGATCTCTGGCCAAACCGGCTATTTGACGGCGACGAGGAAGATCCGCGGAAACCGCAGCAGGACCTTGCCGTCGGCCTGCGCCGGATAGGCCGCAGCGATCCGCGCGGTATATGCCGCCAGATAGGTCTTGCGCTCCGGCAGCTCGAGCGGGTCGATGAACGGCCGCAGCCCGGTGCCCTTGACCCATTCGACGATCGCTTCGGGGCCGTCGAGCACATGGTTGTAGATGGTGTGCCAGATCTCCAACCGGCTGCACAACGGCCGCAACGCGTCGTAATACACGCCCGGCTTCGGCAGCGTGTCGCGCAGCTCGGCGGCTTTCGACAATTGGTGGCGCCAAGTCTCCTGCAACGCGACCTCGCGCATCAGGATGTGCGACGGCTCGTCGAGATTGTCGGGCATCTGCACGGCAAGCACGCCACCGGGTTCGAGTCCGGTAACCAGCCGCTTGAGGTGCTTGAGGTGATCGGGCACCCACTGGAACACCGCGTTGGCGAACAACACGTCGGTGCCGGCCGGCGGCGCCCAATGCGCCACATTGGCCTCGATGAACTTGTGCTGCGGCAGCCGCTCCCTCGCCTGACGCAGCATGTCGGCGGAGGTGTCGACGCCGATCACCGCAGCATCCGGCCAGCGCTCCACCAGCAGCGCGGTCGAATTGCCCGGCCCGCAGCCGATGTCGGCGACCTTGCGCGGTGCCGTTATCGGCACCTGCGCCAGCAGATCGCGCGCCGGCCGGGTCCGCTCGTCTTCGAATTTCAGATATTGCTCGGCATTCCAGTCGGCCATTCAGCGTCCCTTGCGCCCCCGAGTCTGCGAGGGGAAAGCTATTGATCGGGAAGGATTTTGCAATATCCTCCAGCGATCGTATATTTGTGACATATACAGATGATCGACCTGAGCCGCGTCGTCGGCTTTGATTGGGACGATGGCAACTCGACCAAGAGCACGCAGAAGCACGCCGTAAGCTGCGGCGAGGCAGAGCAGGTCTTCGCCAACACGCCGCTGCTGCTCTTCACCGACTGGACGCACAGCGTGTCAGAGCCGAGGTATCATGCTTACGGGCGGACCGACGCCGGACGGCTCATCCAGATCAGCTTCACGCTACGCCAGGACAGCACTCTGTTGCGTGTGATATCTGCCCGACCGATGAGCGCAAAGGAGCGCGCCAGATATGGCCAAGAAGCTTAAGCAGGTTCCGAAATTCGCAAGCGAAGCTGAAGAGCGTCAATTTTGGGAGACGCACGACACTGCGGACTATTTCGACTTGTCGAAGGCAGTTCCCGTCCGCTTTCCAAACCTCAAGCCCTCTACCGTTTCGATCTCGCTGCGCCTCCCCGTCGCCATGCTGGAGCAGATCAAAGTCGCCGCCAACAAGCGCGACGTGCCGTATCAGTCGCTGATCAAAATGTGGCTGAGCGAAAAGGTGAGGTAGCCAGATATTCACTTGAAGATTAGCTGCAACCTCCGGCGGGAAATACCAAGACCCAAGGCGGCCAGACTGAGAGGATGCTCAGCCTCTGCTCCCGATGCGATCCATCTGGCGACAGCGAGCCGCTTCGGAGCAACTCTCGTCACCTTCCGCGGCAGGCTTAACGCGATCGGTCAACGAAGAGCGCGAACATCCTCAGACTGCTGACAAACCTCTGAGGCCGAAAGAAACGTCTCAGATTCACGGAACGTCGCAGATTCAAACGTAGAGCCTACCGGAATCACCCCCCTCGATTATGGCCGCAGCCAAAATCGAGGGGTTTGTAATCAATCTGAGCTGACGCGCCTCAGCGCGTCAGCTTCTTGTACTTGGCGCGGTGCGGGATGATGGCGTCCTGGCCGAGCCGGCGCATCTTGTCCTTCTCGTAGTCCTGGAAGTTGCCTTCGAACCATTCGACGTGGCTGTCGTCTTCGAACGCCAGGATGTGGGTGGCGATACGGTCGAGGAACCAGCGGTCGTGGCTGATGATCACGGCGCAGCCGGCGAAATCCTCCAGCGCCTCTTCGAGCGCGCGCAGGGTGTCGACGTCGAGGTCGTTGGTCGGTTCGTCGAGCAGCAGCACGTTGGCGCCCGACTTCAGCATCTTGGCAAGGTGGACGCGGTTGCGTTCACCGCCCGACAGCGAGCCAACCTTCTTCTGCTGATCGCCGCCCTTGAAGTTGAACGCCGAGCAGTAGCCGCGGGAATTGACTTCCTTCTTGCCGAGCAGGATCAGCTCGTTGCCGCCGGAAATCTCCTCCCACACCGTCTTCTTGGCATCGAGGCTGTCGCGCGACTGATCGACATAGCCGAGATGCACGGTCTCGCCGACGGTGATGGTGCCTTGGTCGGGCTTCTCCTGCCCGGTGATCATCCGGAACAGCGTGGTCTTGCCGGCGCCGTTCGGGCCGATCACGCCGACGATGCCGCCCGGCGGCAGCTTGAACGTGAGATTGTCGATCAGCAGCTTGTCGCCGAAGCCCTTGGTCAGGCCGTCGAAGTCGACGACATTGTTGCCGAGCCGTTCGGCGACCGGGATGATGATCTGCGCGGTCTGGGTCTGCTTCTCGCTCGCCTTGGCGAGCAGCTCCTCGTAGCGCTGATAGCGCGCCTTGGATTTGGCCTGGCGGGCCTTGGGCGACGAGGCGATCCACTCTTGCTCGCGCTCGAGCGTCTTCTGGTGGGCAGCATCCTCGCGGCCTTCCTGCAGCAGCCGTTTCTGCTTCTGCACCAGCCAGGACGAGTAGTTGCCCTCGTAGGGAATGCCGCGGCCGCGGTCGAGCTCGAGAATCCAGCTCGTGACGTTGTCGAGGAAGTAGCGATCGTGGGTGACGATCAGGATAGCGCCCGGATAGTTGCGCAGGTGGCTTTCCAGCCACGACACCGACTCGGCGTCGAGATGGTTGGTCGGCTCGTCGAGCAGCAGCAGATCGGGCTGGTCGAGCAGCAGCTTGCACAGCGCGACGCGGCGGCGTTCGCCGCCCGACAGCTTGGAGACGTCGGCGTCGTCCGGCGGGCAGCGCAGCGCGTCCATCGCCTGGTCAACCTTGCTGTCGAGATCCCACAGGCCTGCGGACTCGATCTGGTCCTGCAGCGCCGTCATCTCGTCGGCGGTCTCCTCGGAGTAGTTCATCGCCAGCTCGTTGTAGCGATCGAGAATCGCCTTCTGCTTGGCGACGCCGAGCATGACGTTCTCGCGCACGTTCAGCGCCGGATCGAGCTGCGGCTCCTGTTCGAGATAGCCGACGCGGGCGCCTTCAGCGACCCAGGCTTCGCCGGTATATTCCTTGTCGATCCCCGCCATGATCTTCAGCAGGGTCGATTTACCGGCGCCGTTGACGCCAAGCACGCCGATCTTGGCGTCCGGGTAGAATGACAGATGGACGTTATCCAGCACCTTGCGGGTCGGATAGGCCTTGGTCAGACCCTGCATGAAATAGACGAACTGGCGAGCCATCGTGGTCCTTGAACGCGGTGCGTGCGGGGAAAATCGGTTGTCGCTGATGTAACGGTGCGGCCCGCAAAGGGCAACCCGAGGCACCGCGGCGTTAAGTGGCAATTAAGCCTGTTCTCGCGCGTTTGCGAGATCCGGACAATTCAAAGACAATTTTAACGGCCCCCTCCAACACTCGTCATCGACGGCGGCGAGGATGCGCCGTCGCGCCGGAGCGGCGCCGATCACGGGGCAGAACGATGGCGAGCCTCACCACCACCAGCGAAGCAGCACACGAGCCGCAGGGCACGCGCGACGACAGCCTGCTGGCTGAAATCCGGCTGTTCTGGCGCCAGTTCTTCGTCCAGGCGTTCTCGCCGTATCGGCCCGAGCTGTACTACATGCGCGGCCCCGGCCCGGCTTGGCGCGCCAAACACGGTCACATGCCGCCGCCGCGCGGCTGATCGCATAGCCCCGACGATCCTTCGACCGGCCAACAAAACGCCCGCCGATGGCTGGCACCGGCGGGCGTCGTATTCGTTCCAGAGCTTCGTATCAGCGACCGATCAGGTCAGCGGATGGTGACCGGGGCCGGGAGCGGTTGCACCGAGGTCGGTTGCGCGCCCGGCAACGGAGCAAGTTGCTGCGGCATCGCCTGCCCAGTCGCGGTGGTCGCGGCCGCCTGAGCGGTGGCGGTCGGCTTCGGCGGCGAGCCGGGCATCACCACGACGCGGGTGCCGACCTTGACGCGAGCGAACAGGTCCTCGACGTCCTCGTTCAGCATGCCGATGCAGCCCGACGACACGAACTTGCCGATCGTCGACGGCTGGTTGGTGCCGTGGATACGGTACACGGTCGAACCGAGATACATCGCGCGGGCACCGAGCGGGTTGCCCGGACCGCCGGCCATAAAGCGCGGCAGGTAAGGCTGCCGCTCGATCATCTCGGTCGGCGGATGCCAATCCGGCCACTCCGCCTTGCGGGTGATCTTCTGTACGCCGGTCCAGGTGAAGCCGTCGCGCCCGACGCGGACGCCGTAGCGAACCGCACGGCCGTTGCCGAGCACGTAGTACAAATGGGTGTTCGCGGTGTCGACCACGATCGTGCCCGGCGGCTCCTTGGTCTTGAAGTCGACTTCCTGCCGGCGCAGGTTCGGTGGCAGTTGCACGCTCTGGTCGGCTTCGGGCTGGTCTTCCGGCGGCAGCGCAGAGACCTGCAGCGGCTTGCCGTCGGCGCCGAGCTGCGGCGATCCGGCGGCACCAGCCTGGGCTCCGCCGACGCCTGCCGGCGGACGCATGCCGTCACCGCGGTCGGAATAGATCACCGAGGGCTGGCTCATCGGCTGGCCGTAACGCGGATCGTCCGGCGACATCACCGGGCCTTGCGATGCGGCGGCGGGAGCCGCGTTCGAATATGCCGGAGCGCCCATCGGGCGGCCATAGCGAGGGTCGTCCGGCGACATCACCGGCCCCTGCGGCGCAGCGTTGGAATAAGTCGGCGCCCCGATCGGGCGGCCATAGCGCGGATCATCCGGCGACATCACCGGGCCAGGAGGCGGCAGCGAGCCGGAATTGCGGGCGACAGGCGCGTCCTCATCGTCGATGCTGTCGAAGTTCGGCAGCCCGGGACGGTTCTCGCCGGCCTGCCCGACATAGGCGCCGGGAGTCGAGGGATAGCTCTGCGCGAGCGCAGCGGAGGTTCCCGCGGCGACCACGGCAGCGGACGCCAGCAACGTCAGTAAGCGCTTGTTCATCATAACCCGTTTGTAAATCGGAACGGCAACCGGACCGTTAACGGCGCCGGGATGCCGGAGGATCACGGCGCATTCAAGACAGTGCCGGAAAAATCAGGCGAAAATCGACATTCTCGGCATCGCACGGGCTCGCTGGCGCCGGAAATCGGACGACTGCGGCAAATGTACCACGCTCGCGGCCCCGATCGCCCTCGACTCAGCTCTCCAATGCTCCCGCCGCTTCAACGTCGCGTGATGCGACTCGTTTTGCGCTATTCTGAGTTGGCTCTGATTCGCGGCGCGTTTTGCGCTGGCCGCGAATGGGATGTCGCAGTGGTCGCCGCGTTGGTGTTGGTCGAAAAGTGTCGTCGCGTTCGAGCGTGATGACGGAATGAATCCGAGATGCTTCCCGGTTTCCGGTTCCTGTTCGCGGCGATTACGCTTGCGGTTTCGTTGCTGGTGTTCGGCCTTGGCGCCGCCGCTTTGCTCCGCGCGGCGCACGAGCAATTCGTCAACGTCCACACGGTCCGGCCACCGTCGATCACGTTGCTGGCGCGGGCGCCCGACGCACCGCCACCGAGCCTGAGCCTGCTCCGGGTCGATCCGCCGGCACCGTCATCACAGCCGCCCGTGGTCGCGGACCACGAACCGAACGCTCCTGCTGTCGCCGATCGTCCGGCTGCGCGTGAGGACGACGGAACTCAGAAGCCAGCCCCCACCCTGATCGATCCAGCCCAGACCGCAGCCCTGCAGCCGCCGGCCGCGGATACACCGGCGCCCGCACCGGCTCCGCAGACACAGACCGAACAGCCGTCGTCCACGCCAGAACCTGCACCGCAGTCAACTTCGCTGCCGCCGCAACAGCCGACCACGGTGCCCGGCGCTGCCGCGACGGCTGCGGCTCCGGCAGCGCCGGCTTCAGCCGCGCAGACCGTGACGACGCCGATCGCTCCCGACGTGCCGAAGCAGGACGACAACCAGAAGGCGGACGCGAATGACAAGCCGGTCGCGCCGGCGCCGCTGCAGGCCGCCGCGATCGACCCGACGGCGACCGCCGCTGCCCCCGCCACACCGCCGGTGGCGGCTCCCGTTGCCGATCCCACAGCCGAATTGCTGCCGGAGGTCGCGCCGCTGACCGGGCCGATCCCGACACCGCGCCGCGACCCGCGCGAACGGCCCAAGACCGCCGCCACCGAACAACCGGCGGCACCGACCTCCCCCACCGCCGTGGCACCGGACGACGCGGGTGCCGATCTGACCGGATCGCTCGGCGAACAGCCGCTGCCGCCGCTCGATGCGACGCCGCTGCCGGTAGCGCGGCCCAAGCCGACCGCCCGGCGCCCGCTGAAGAAGCGGCGCCAGGAGGCGCGTCGCCGCGCGCCGCGCACCGAACAGCCGCAGCAGCAACCGAGTTCCGGCTTCGGTCTGTAAGCGAAGTTGTTCGAGGTTACGCCGCGCCGGTAGCGATCGGCGGGCCGTCCTGCAGCCCCCATTCCGACCACGAACCGTCGTACAGCGCCGAGCCGCGCACCCCGAGCCGATACAGCGCCAGCGTCAGCACCGCGGCGGACACGCCGGAGCCGCAGGTCGTGACGACCGGGCGGTCCAGATCGAGCCCCGCCGCGACAAACGCCTGACGCAACTGATCGAGCGGCTTCATCGCGCCGGTCGCAGCGTCGAACAGCTCGTTGTAGGGCAGATTGCGGCTGCCCGGGATGTGTCCGGCGCGCAGGCCGGGACGCGGCTCGGCTACGCTGCCCTCGAACCGCGGCGCGCCCCGGGCATCGATCACCTGTTCGGCGACGCTGTCGAGATTGGCAACGAGCTGGTCGCGACTGCGGACGAACGAGGAATCGAGTTTAGCGCTGAACCGGCCCGGCACGATCGTCGGCTTACCCGCCTCTGTAGGCCTACCCTCAGCCATCCACTTCTTGAGCCCGCCTTCCAGAATGCGGATGTCGGCATGGCCGAACGACAGAAACATCCACCACGCCCGCGGCGCGGCGACCCAGCCGCCAGCATCATAGGCGACCACGGTGTCACCCGACGAAATGCCGAGCGCCTCGACGTTGCGCGCGAATTGTTCGGCGCTCGGATACATGTGCGGCAGCGGGCTGGTATGATCAGACACCGCATCGACGTCGAAGAACACCGCGCCGGGAATGTGCGCGGCCAGATAATCCTCCGCCGGCAGCGGCAGCACGCCCGGCATCTTGAAGCTCGCGTCGATGATCTTCACCTTGGGATCGCCTAGCCGCGCGACGAGCCATTCGGTGGAGACCAGGGGATCAGTGTGAGCTGTCATGGGATGTCTATACCTCCGGTCCAAGCGTCATCACCGGTCGGGCCCGGTGATCCATCATCTAACGAAGCAGATGGACAGGCGGGTCAAGCCCATGTGTGACGACAAGAACGAAGTCTGACGACAAGAACGAAGCGCTCACTTCTTCTTCGGAGCCCAGGCTTCGATCGGGCCGCCGGCGTCACGCCATGCGCCGAAACCGCCTTCGATATGCGCCACCGGCTTCAGCCCCATGTCCTGCGCGGTCTTGGCGGCGAGCGCCGAGCGCAGACCGCCGCCACAATAGAACACGAACTTCTTGTCTTCCTGGAAGATCGGCTTGGCGTAAGGGCTCTGCGGATCGATCCAGAATTCCAGCATGCCGCGGGTGCAGGAGAACGAGCCCGGGATCTTGCCGTCGCGCTCGATCTCGCGCGGATCGCGGATGTCGACGATCACCACGTCACTGGGACCGGACTTGTGCAACGCGATCGCGTCCGCCGTGGTCAGCGTCTCGATCGACGCATTGGCCTCGTCGAGCATCGTCTTGATGCCGCGGGTGATGGTCTGGGACATGGTTCTTCCTTGTGTCGTTTCTTATCAGTTGGTTCGTCATTCCGGGGCGCGCAAAGCGCGAACCCGGAATCTCGCGCTGTGGATCGATCGGATTCCGGGTTCGCGATCTATCGCTCGCACCCCGGAATGACGCCTTCAAGGCCTCAGCGCACCAGCTCGCGCATCGCGCCTTCCAGGCCCTCGATCGTGATCGGGTACATCCGCTCCGAGAACAGCCGGCGGATGATGGTGGTACTCTCCGAGTAGTCCCAGTGCCGCTGCGCCACCGGATTGAGCCACACCGCGTGCGGATAGGTGCGCAGCACCCGGTCCAGCCAGACGTGACCTGCCTCTTCGTTAACGTGCTCGACCGAGCCGCCCGGCACCATGATCTCGTAAGGCGACATCGACGCATCGCCAACGAACACGACTTTGTAGTCGTGCGGGAACTTGTGCAGCACGTCCCATGTCGGGGTGCGATCGGTGAAGCGGCGCTTGTTCTGCTTCCACACACCTTCGTACAGGCAGTTGTGGAAGTAAAAATATTCCATGTGCTTGAATTCGCTCTTGGCCGCCGAGAACAACTCCTCGACCTGAGCGATGTGGCTGTCCATCGAGCCGCCGATGTCGAAGAACACCAGCACCTTCACTGCATTGCGGCGCTCGGGCCGCATGTGGACGTCGAGATAGCCGTGATTGGCGGTCTCGCGGATCGTGGTGTCGAGATCGAGCTCGTCGGGGGCGCCGGTGCGGGCGAATTTGCGCAAGCGCCGCAGCGCGACCTTGATGTTGCGGATGCCGAGCTCGACATTGCCGTCGAGATCCTTGAACTCGCGCTTGTCCCACACCTTCACGGCGCGCTGGTGCCGGCTTTTTTCCTGGCCGATCCGGACGCCTTCAGGATTGTAGCCCTCGGCGCCGAACGGCGAGGTTCCGGCGGTGCCGATCCATTTGTTGCCGCCCTGATGGCGCTTCTTCTGCTCCTCGAGGCGCTTCTTCAGCGTTTCCATGAGCTTGTCCCAGCCCATCGCCTCGATCTGCTTCTTCTCTTCCTCGCTGAGGTATTTTTCGGCGAGCTTCTTCAGCCATTCGGCCGGGATCTCCGCCTTCTCCATCGCATCGAGCAGGTTTTCCAGGCCCTTGAAGGTAGCCCCGAACACCCGGTCGAACTTGTCGAGATTGCGCTCGTCCTTCACCAGCGCGGCGCGCGATAGGTAGTAAAAATTCTCCACGCTCTGATCGGCGAGGTCGGCGTCGAGCGCCTCCATCAGCGTCAGATATTCGCGAAGCGTGACTGGAACCTGGGCGTCGCGCAGCGACGTGAAGAACTGAAGGAACATAACGGACAGATTGCCCGACCCTGCGGCCCCGTCAAGACGGAATACCTCTGTCGCGTCTGTTGAAAACTCGTCATTGAGCCCTCGATAGGGTCAAATCCGAGTGGTGGAATTATCAGTCGGTAAAGCATCCGGGGTGCAAGCACAGGCGCCCGAAGATTGGCCGTGTCGATGTTCCCTCGCCTTGCCCTGTTCCGAAGCTGGATCAGCCGCGTTCCCACCGCGACGCTGGTCGTCGTCATGTTCGTGGTCGCACTCACCGCCTGCGTGCTCGGGCTGGTGGTGTGGAAGGGCTACGATTCCCGGAAGATCGCGCTGGCGCAGAACGAAACCGAGACACGGAATTTGGCGCAGTCGCTTGCCGAGCATGCGACCCACACCTTCCAGGGCGCCGACGTCGTGCTCGACGACATCGTCACGTTCCTGAAGTGGCGGCCGGATCCGGGCGAAGCCTTCAATCAGCGGCTCCGCGCGCTCGTCGACAATCTGCCGCAACTCTCGGACGTCGCAATCGTCGATGCCGCCGGCGACGTCACCCACGCCTCGACGACGCCGGTGCCGCGCATCAACAATGCCGACCGCGACTATTTCCGTTACCATCGCGATCATCCTGACCAGAAGCTGTTGATCACCGGCCCATTCCCGTCGCGCACCTCGGGCGAGACGATCTTTGCTGTCAGCCGCCGGCTCGAGGATCCCGACAGGCGCTTTACCGGCGTGGTAGTGGCGACGATCGCCCGCGACTATTTCAGCCAGTTCTACAGAACGATCGATCTCGGCCCGGGCGGCAGCATCGGTCTGCTGCACAGCGATGGCCGGCTGCTGATTCAATGGCCGTCGCTGCAAAGCGGACGCGACATGTCGGATTCGATGCTGTTCCGGAGTGCGCTTCGCCAGAGCCCGAGCGGCTTCTACCTCACCGTCTCGCCGTTCGATGGTCTCACCAAATATCTCGCGTACCGGCAGACCAACCGCTATCCGCTGGTGGTGACCGTGGCGCGGACGGAGGACTCGGTCCTGGCCGGCTGGCACGAGGCGGTGCGATCCGACACCACGGTGGCAACAGCGATGCTGGCGTGTGTGGTCCTGCTGGCGGCCGGCCTCGCCGCGCAACTTCGCCGCCGGCAGGAGGTGCAGAACCTGCTGCGCGAGCGCGACGCGCACTATCGGCTGATCGACGCCAATATGGGCGACGTGATCGTGCTGACCGATCCCCGCGGCATCATGCGGTTCGTGTCGATGTCGGCCGAGGCCGTGCTCGGCCTGAAGCCGGAACAATTGGTCGGCCGCTCATGGACCGAGATGGTGCATGTCGATGACGTGCCGGCCCTTCAGGCGGTCGCCGCGCGACTGCGCAAATCACCGACCGGATTGTGCGCCGAGTTTCGGATGCAGCGCGCCGAAGGCGATCTTGTCTGGCTCGAAGCGAACTTCGCCTACACCCGCTCCGACGACGGCCCAGGCAATTGCGTCGTCGGCACGCTGCGCGACGTCACGCAGCGCAAGCTTATGGAGCAGGAGGTCAAGGCGCTTAATGCCCGCCTGGCGGAATTAGCGCGCACCGACGGCCTCACCGGCCTGCCCAACCGCCGATCGCTCGACGGCTTCATCGGCCGCGCGATCAGCTCCGCGACGACCTTGGCGGTGCTGATGATCGACGTCGACGACTTCAAGGGCTTCAACGATCATTTCGGCCATCAGGGCGGCGACGACGCGCTGCGGCAACTCGGCAATCTGTTCAGCAACCTGGTGACCGGCCTGCACGGCTTTGCCGCGCGTTACGGTGGCGAGGAATTCACCATCGTGCTGCCCGACGCGGACGCTGCCGCGGCGATGAATTTCGCCGAGAGCCTACGCGCCGCGGTACGTGCGCTCGCGGTTCGTAACCCGGCCTCGGCGCACGGCTGCCTCACCGTCAGCATCGGCTTCGCCTGCGGTATTGCGCCGTTCGATTCAGCGCTGCTGCTGCGCGACGCTGACATCGCGTTATACGAAGCCAAGCGTCGCGGCCGCGATTGCTGCATCGCCGCTGCGCCGGCCGCTTTCGTCGCCGATGCCGGCCCGCTGCAGCCGGAGCAGGAGCCGGCGTCCACCGCATCGGCGTCCTGACACCGCGTCCCTCTCGCGGCGGCCGATCGCAGGATGCAATCTGCGCACGAAACCTCGGCTTGCCGCATCCTGCGAAAACGATAGCCTGCCCCGCGGGAGGCGCGCTAAAGTCGCGCCTGTTGCCGGGGCATAAGCCCGGCGACGACGAACAAGGACGAGGAGCGCAATGGGGATCGATTCAATTCTGGTCTGGCTTCTGGTCGGCGCGATCGCCGGCTGGCTCGCCGGGCTGATTGTTCGCGGCGGCGGATTCGGACTGATCGGCAACGTGGTGATCGGCATCGTCGGCGCCGTGGTGGCGGGCTGGCTGCTGCCGTTCCTCGGCGTCAATCTCGGCGTCGGGATTTTCCGCGCGATCATCAATTCCGCGATCGGCGCGGTGATCGTGCTGGTGCTGCTGGCGATGATCCGCAGAGCCTGATACCGACGCAACTCGATCAGCGGTCGCGGCCTGCGGCCGCACCCTCTCCTTCCAACCACCACCAATCAACAAACAACAACAACGGCGCGCGCGCCGGATCAGACGAGGCTGAAACGCATGAAGTTCACCGGCACCAAGGATTATGTAGCGACCGACGACCTCAAGATCGCCGTCAATGCGGCGATCGTGCTCGAACGGCCGCTCCTGGTGAAGGGCGAGCCCGGCACCGGCAAGACGGTGCTGGCGGAGGAAGTGGCCAAGGCGCTCAATGCGCCGCTGCTGACCTGGCACATCAAGTCGACCACGAAGGCGCAACAGGGCCTGTACGAATACGACGCGGTCAGCCGCTTGCGCGACAGCCAGCTCGGCGATCCGCGCGTCTCCGACATCAAGAACTACATCAAGCGCGGCAAGCTGTGGGAGGCGTTCACCCACGAGGGGCGCCCGGTGCTGCTGATCGACGAAATCGACAAAGCCGACATCGAATTTCCGAACGACCTCTTGCTCGAACTCGACCGTATGGAATTCCACGTCTACGAGACCGGCGAGACGATTCGCGCTGACAAGCGGCCGATCGTGGTGATCACCTCGAACAACGAAAAGGAACTGCCCGACGCCTTCCTGCGCCGCTGCTTCTTCCACTACATCAAGTTCCCCGACGCCGACACCATGCAGGCGATCGTCGACGTCCATTTCCCCGGCATCAAGCAGCGCCTGGTCGAGGAAGCCCTGAAGATCTTCTTCGAAGTGCGCGACGTGCCGGGCCTGAAGAAGAAGCCATCGACCTCCGAACTGCTCGACTGGCTGAAGCTGCTGCTCAACGAGGAGATGAGCCCGGAGCAGCTCCGCGAGCGCGACCCGCGCAAGCTGATCCCACCGCTGCACGGCGCGCTGCTGAAGAACGAGCAGGACGTCCACCTGTTCGAACGGCTGGCGTTTTTGAGCCGGCGGGAAGTGTAAAGCCTCTCTCGTTCGTCATTCCGGGGCGCGCATAGCGCGACCCCGGAATCCATAACCACCGCCCCGGCTGTTGGGCACGAGGCCGCGACGCCCCGGCTATCGAGAGTCCAGGGAGTATGGATTCCGGGCCTACGCCGCTGCGCGGCGCATCCCGGAATGACAAAAGTTAGCGTGCTACTCGTTCCGTCATTCCGGGGCGCGCGGAGCGCGAACCCGGAATCCCGAGACGTTCTGCGCGATACATTGCTTCCCCGCAGGCAGCTTCACGATCGATCCATCAGAATTTGCGTCATGGCCGGGCTTGTCCCGGCCATTTTCGTTTTGGGCTCAGTCGTTTGCGCAGGCATCACCCTAGAGGCATGGCCCCCGCCGTCTTCAGCCCGGAAATGTATACATAAAATCAACTTTCCGGTCGTTTTCCGGAGATAAGCCTTGTTATCCTACCTTTTCTGTATACATTCTGAACCCAATCAATAATGCACAGGGAGGCCAGGATGCCCGCCTTTCCGCTCAACGCTTGGTATGCAGCGGCGTGGGACGCCGACATCAAGCACGCGCTGTTTCCGCGCACGATCTGCGGCAAGCATGTCGTGATGTATCGAAAGGCGGACGGCAGCGTCGCAGCGCTGGAGGACGCCTGCTGGCATCGTCTGGTGCCGCTGTCCAAGGGGCGGCTCGAAGGCGACACCGTGGTCTGCGGATATCATGGGCTGAAGTTCAATCCGCAGGGCCGCTGCACCTACATGCCGTCGCAGGAGACGATCAATCCGTCGGCCTGCGTGCGCTCCTATCCGGTGGTGGAGCGACATCGCTTCGTCTGGCTGTGGATGGGCGATCCGGTGCTGGCCGATCCTTCGCTCGTCCCCGACATGCACTGGAACGACGATCCGGCCTGGGCCGGCGACGGCAAGACCATCCATGCCAAATGCGACTGGCGCCTCGTCGTCGACAATCTGATGGACCTCACCCACGAGACCTATGTGCACGGCTCCTCGATCGGCAACGAGGCGGTGGCCGAGGCGCCGTTCGACGTCACCCATGGCGACCGCACCGTCACGGTGACGCGCTGGATGCACGGCATCGAGCCGCCGCCGTTCTGGGCCGCACAGCTCCGCAAGCCCGGCCTCGTCGATCGCTGGCAGATCATCCGCTTCGAAGCGCCGGGCACGGTGACGATCGACGTCGGCGTGGCCCCGGCCGGCACCGGCGCGCCGGACGGTGATCGCTCGCAGGGCGTCAACGGCTTCGTGCTCAACACCATGACGCCGGAGACCGACACCACCTGTCACTACTTCTGGGCGTTCGTGCGCAACTACCGGCTCGGCGACCAGCGCCTCACCACCGAGATCCGCGAAGGCGTCTCCGGCATCTTCCGCGAGGACGAGATCATCCTCGAAGCCCAGCAGCGCGCGATGCTCGAGAACCCCGACCGGGTGTTCTACAATCTCAACATCGACGCCGGCGCGATGTGGTCGCGCAAGCTGATCGACCGCATGGTCGCGCAGGAGAACGCGCCGAAGCTGCAGGCGGCGGAGTAAGCGATGAACGACAAGGCCGCCGACCGCTCGATGTCGCAGACCGTGCGCGCGCAGCTCGCGCTGCGCGACATGGTGCTATCCGGCCAGCTCCGCGCCGGCGAACGGATCTCAGAGCTGCAGGCGGTCGACATCACCGGGGTTTCGCGCACCCCGGTGCGGATGGCGCTGGTGCGGCTGGAGGACGAAGGACTGCTGCAGGCGATTCCGTCCGGCGGTTTCATGGTCAAAGCCTTTTCCGAGCGCGACATCCTCGACTCGATCGAGCTACGCGGCACCATGGAAGGCCTCGCCGCCCGGCTCGCCGCCGAGCGCGGCGCCAGTGTCCGGCAGCTCGAGCCGCTGAAACAGTGCCTCGGCGATATCGACGAACTGGTGCGGCAGGACCCGATTTCGGTCGACGCTTTCTCGGCCTATGTGGCGCTGAACGCGCGGTTTCACGCGCTGCTCAACGAGCTGTGCGGCTCGGCGCCGGTGATCCGCCAGATCGACCGCGTCGCCGCCCTTCCCTTCGCCTCGCCGAGCGCCTTCGTGATGGCGCAATCGGGACTGCCGGAGGCGCATCAGATCCTGCTGATCGCACAGGATCACCACCGCGCCGTGATCGACGCGATCGAGAACCGCGAAGGCGCGCGGGCCGAAGCGGTGATGCGCGAACACGCCCGGCTTGCGGTGCGTAACCTGCGGCTGGCGCTGAGGAGCCGCACCCATCTCGACCTGTTGCCGGCGCTGACGCTGGTGACTCAGGCCGCCGACAAGTAATCGCTCCAATCCACCTCATCGACAGGAGGCCGCGATGCGCTTCGCCGAACAGTGGACCAGCAGCACCGTCGTTTCGACCCGCGAGCTGACGCCGTCGATCCGCGAGATCGTGCTCGAACCGGATACGGCGGTCACCACCTGCCCACCCGGCAGCCATATCAACGTCGCGGTGCTGATCGATGGCAAGCCCGACAAGCGCAGCTACTCGCTGGTCGGTGCGCCGGAACAAGGACGGCTGCGGATCGCGGTGCAGCTCGCCGGTGACAGCCGCGGCGGATCGCAGGCGATGTGGGCGCTGAAGCCGGGGCAGCGGATCGACATCACCCATCCGACCTCGCTGTTCGAGATTGATTGGAGCCGTCAGCACTACGCGCTGATCGCCGGCGGCATCGGCGTGACCCCGATGCTCGGGATCGCCGCGGCGCTCGCCCGCCGAGGCACTGAGCTGACGATGCACTACGCGGTGAAATCGCGCAGCCATGCCGCGCTCCACGACGAACTGAGCAGCCTGCTTGGCGACCGGCTGCGGCTCCATGCCGGCGACGAAGGCGCCCGGCTCGACCTCGACGCCACCTTCCGTGCGCTTCCGGAAGGCGCTGTGGCGGTGCTGTGTGGCCCGCTGCGGATGCTGGAGGCGGCGCGGCACGCTTGGCATGAGGCCGGACGCCCGGCGAGCGATCTGCGTTTCGAGACCTTCGGCTCCAGCGGCCGGCTGCCGACCAGCGAATTCCGCGTCCGCATCGCCGCCACCGGCAGCGAGATCGTGGTGCCGCGCGATCGCTCGATGCTGGATGCTCTGAACGCTGCCGGCTTCGACGTGATTTCCGATTGCGAGCGCGGCGAGTGCGGCGTCTGCGCGGTCGACGTCACCGCGGTGGAAGGCGAGATCGACCACCGCGACGTGTTCTTCAGCGACCACCAAAAGCACGACAGCGGCAAGATGTGCGCCTGCGTCTCCCGCGCCCGCGGCACGGTCACGATCGACACCTTGTACCGGCCGGATCAGTTGCCGAGGACTGCGTAGCAGCGCATCTCTCGCGTCATTGCGAGGAGGCGAAGCCGACGAAGCAATCCAGGAGCCCCGTGCAAGGAGCCCCTGGATTGCTTCGCCTTCGGCTCGCAATGACGAGAGCCGCCAGCTCGAGACTCAACGCCAGCCTTCGAGCACGCCGATCGGCTGGTCGCACACCCATTCCGGCCGCAGGATCACCTGACAGCCTTTGTCGAATGGCAGCAAACCGACCCGGCGCTGGTCCTGCATAATCTCGATCGACCAGTTCCGCGGCACCGACGGCTGTTCCTGGATCAACCGCTGGATCACCCCGGCGGCGAACAGCGTTGCATCGATATCGTCGGCGAGCGCCGCGCCGTCATGGCCCGGGCCATCGACGCGGTTGATCGGATCGCGGACGTGAAATCGATAGAACGGCATGTCTGCAAGAATGGCGGCAGAGGCGGCGGTACAAAATGACACAGATCAAACGAAGCGCGACGCAGCCGTCATTCTTTCGATCAGCAGCCGATTAGCAGGCAGAATCTTGATCGAAATCAAGCGGAACCCGTGGTCCGGCGGCTCAGCGGCCGGGCTTGTCGAACAATTGATAGTTCAGATGCGCCTTCACGGTCGGCCATTCGGCCGCAATGATCGAGTACACCACGGTATCGCGCAGCGTCCCGTTGGGCGCGATCTGGTGATTGCGCAGAATGCCGTCCTGTTTGGCGCCGAGCCGCTCGATGCCGCGCCGCGACTGATGGTTGAAAAAATGTGTACGGAACTCGACCGCGATGCAATCCAGCGTTTCAAAGGCATGTTGCAGCAGGAGCAACTTGCATTGGGTGTTGAGTCCGGTTCGCTGCACGCGGGACGCGTACCAGGTGGAGCCGATCTCGACCCGGCGGTTGCCGGCATCGACATTCATGTAGGTGGTCATCCCGGCGATCTTGCCGGCGGCGTCCTTGACCGTCCACGGCAGCATCGCGCCCTGCGTCTGCAGCGCCAGCCTGCGCGCGATCTCGGCTTCGATCTTGGCGGGCTCGGGCACGAACGTGTACCACAGCTTCCACAGCTCGCCGTCCTTCACCGCCTCGATCAGCCCGTCGCGATGCGACGGCGCGAGCGGCTCCAGCGTGGCGTGCGGTCCGCTCAGGGTGACGGGTTCGAGCCAGGGCATCTGCGCTACTTCCTCATGGGTATCGGGAGCCCGACCATAATACGCCGCGGCCGAGCTTGTCCCGACCATCGGCGATCATGCCCATATGCGCCGATGGAGGGACCAGACTCCCCGTCGCGCGACGTCGGACGAGTTGAAGACTCCGATCAGCACTACTTATTGAGAAAATTCAGCGGCAGGCCGGGTCGAGCCCAATCCATCGCGATCAGCTCGCCCTTGCCGGACAGCGTGATGTAAGCCGTTTTCAGGTCGGGGCCGCCGAACGCGATATTGGTGGTGACACGGTCGCCGGTGGGCACCTGTTCGACCAGCGTGCCGTCCGGCGCGATCACCGAAATGCAGCCCGACACCAGTGTCGCGACGCAGACATTGCCGCTGGCTTCGACGGCGAGCGAGTCGAACATCTGGTAGCCGCCGAGCCCGGCGATCGGCTTGCCCTTTTCGCCGCGATAGATCACATCGCGCGGCTTGACCTCGCCCGGCGCCGACAGATCGAACGCCCACAGCCGGCCGGTCGGCGTTTCCGCCGCATACATCGTCGCCTCGTCCGGCGACAGACCGATGCCGTTGAGCGGCAGCGTGCCGAACACCTGCTCGGTGATCTCCGTCATGCCGGGTTTGATGTAGTAGGCAGCGCCGACGTCCATGTCGCGGGCGCGGCGCTTGCCGAAATCGGTGAACCACAGTCCGCCGTGCTTGTCGAAGACGAGATCGTTCGGCCCCTTCAGCGGGTGCTCGCCGCATTTGTCGAACAGCGTCTCGACCGCTCCGCTCTGCAGATCGACGCGCTGAATCGAACCGCCGATATATTCGTGCGGCGCTGGCGCGCCTGGCATCATCGTGCCGCGCGAGGGAAACCAGCCGAAACCGCCATTATTGCAGATGTACATCTTGCCGTCGGGGCCGAGCGCGGCGCCGTTGGGCCCGCCCGGAATCTTCGCCACCACCTCCTTGCGGCCGTCCGGCCACACCCGCGTCAATTGCTGGGCGCGGATCTCGACCAGCACCACCGAGCCGTCCGGCATCACAACCGGCCCTTCGGGAAACGCCAGATCGGTGGCGAGAACGCGGACGTTGGACATGGTTTTCTCCCGAGATGTTTGTTGTTGCGCGGGCGCCAGCGGCATCCGCGTGGTTTTGTCTCGGATCGATTTGTAAGTCATGTCGTCGCGGCTTGCCAAGCAAGCGTGCGAATTCCGCAAAGCGGCAAGCGCGCCGAACTACTTCTTGGCGTCCGCTTTCGGCGGCGTCGTATCCTTGGGCTGCGCCGCATCCTTGGCCGGTGCAGCCTCGGTCTTGGCCGGCTTCTGTGCCGCCTGCAGCTCGGCGAGCTGCTTTTGCAGCGCCGCCACCGCCGCGCTCAGCGCTGCGATCTGCGATCTGGCGGCATCGAGCTTCTGCTGCTGGTCGAGCCGCGCCTTGTCGATGCTCTTGTGCAGGAAGTCGACGTTGCTCTGCAGGCAACTGGTGCGCCGCTCCATGGTCTTTTCCACGGTGCAGATCTCGATACCGGGCACGTCCTGCGCGCTCGCAGCCGGGCTCCACAGCAGCGGCGCCAGCAGCGCCAGCGCGATCATCGGTTTGCCGGCCATCATCATCTCCTTCGGTTGAATCGGACGCCGAGCGAAGCCGTTGGCGCGGCGGCCGTCAACGGCCTTGCCCCGCGGCGGATTGCCGGACTCAACGTAGCCGTGCGAGGCTCGCGCCATGCAGGACGCTCCCGCCGAAGAAGAGTGCTTCGTCTACGTGCTCGGCTGCGCACACGCGGGCCGCTATCTCACCTATGTCGGCTGGACGCTCGATCTCGACCGCCGGCTCGCCCAGCACAATGCTGGCACCGGTGCGCGCTCGACCCGCGGCCGCGCCTGGGTGCTGATCCATTCGGAGCGCTTCACCTGCCGCCGCGACGCGATGAGCCGCGAGTGGCACCTCAAGCGCGACCGCGCCTTCCGCCGCCGCCTCGCCGCGGAAGCGCAAGCGCGGGCCGCCAAGCTGCCGAAAACCGCCAAAGCTGTCTCAGCGCGTAACACGAGGCCGCACCGCTCTTAACCTTTGGAACGCGGCCGGAACGAAGCGGGCCCGAATCAGCGCGAATCAGTTCGTCGCACCGGCTCCGCACCAGATCTCGCGCGCGACGTCCCGTCGGCGGCACAACATCTACCCGGCGCTGGTGGCATCCGGCCGCAAATCCCGCTGAAGGCGTTAACACCAGCACCGAGATCGTGATCAGCGCGACGCCCGGCGGGATTTCGACCACCTCCCTACTCTAGCCCGAACCGCGGATGCGCTGTCCCTGAATGCGACAGCGAGCCTGTACGATCTTAACGTTCAGAACGCGGATGGAACGAAGCGAGTTCGAATCACTGCGAATCACCATTCGCATCGGTCGGAGCGCTAGATGTCGGCGACCTCACGCAAGCTCGGCACAACACCTGTGCGCGTGCGTTCGCGCGAACGCTCAGATCATCATCGAAGTCGTTAACGGGCGCGGACAGCAATGGTGAGCAAGCGGCGACGCGATGTTCTGCAGCATTGGTTTGAAGACAGAGCAGGCACCGCCACGCGCACTGTCCCTGGATGCGACACTCGCCTTGCACGATCTTAAGGTTTGGAACGCCGGCGGAACAAACCACCGACGAATCAGCGAGAATCAGGAGTTCGCGGTGAGCGAGTGCTAGATCTCGCCACCCATGACGATCGACGGCGCAACATCTGCGCAGCGGTGTTCTCGCAGGCCGGCACGACGCCTACTCACCGTTAACGCCCCAACCACAAACCAGACGCGCGACTGCGCGCCGGTGCGCAAGAGCGCACCAGCGACGGCATTGCTGCGAGATAGTGAGAGCAGGTCGGCCGAGCGCCGCCGGCAGGCAAAGCTCAGCTTCGCGGGCGGATATACGGCTCGACCGGACCATGAACCTTGATCGCGAGCTGATTGCCGAAGCGATCCTTGGCGGTGCCCGCGGCAACACGGATCCAGCCCTCGCTGACGCAGTATTCGATCACGTTGGTCTTGTCCTGCCCCTTGAAGCGGACACCGACGTCGAGCTCGAGCAGGGCCGCGTCGTAGTAAGGGCTGGAAGGCTCGATCGACAAACGATCGGGCAGTTCAATGTTCTGAGTGTCGGTCATAGCAAGGTCTCGATCTCTTTCGAAAGCGCCTCCGGCGTCGTGGTCGGCGCATGCCGCGATACCACGCGCCCGGACCGATCGACCAGGAACTTGGTGAAATTCCATTTGATCGCCGAGCCGAGCAGGCCGCCCTTTTCGTCCTTCAGAAACTTGTAAAGCGGATGGGCGCCCGCGCCATTGACATCGATCTTGGCGAACATCGGGAAGGTCACGCCGTAATTGACCGAACAGAATTGCGCGATCTGCGCCTCGTCACCGGATTCCTGCGCGCCGAACTGGTTGCACGGAAAGCCCAACACGGAAAAGCCGCGCGGGCCATATGTCTGCTGCAGCGCTTCGAGGCCCTTGTATTGCGGCGTGAACCCACAGGCGCTCGCGGTGTTGACGATCAGCAGCACCTGACCTTCGAACTGCTTCAGTGCGACGTCTTTGCCCGCCAGCGATTTGGCGGTGAAATCATAGATCGACGCCATCGTCCCCTCGCCTCCGTCTCAAGCCACCGGATCGATCGGCGACGGCGGTACGCCGCCGGCCTCGATCGCTTCGCCGGCAAGCAGGCACAGATCCTCGCGATAGCGCCCCGACACCACCTGCACACCGACCGGCACCCGGCCGACCAGACCGGTCGAGACGGTCAGCCCCGGCAGGCCCATGAACGGCAGCCCGACCTGCGGCATCTGCGCCGCCCACACCCGCTTGAACGAGGCTTCATCCTTCAAATCGAGACGCTGCGGGAACGGCAGCTCGCCGCACACCGGCATCAGCAGCACCGCATAGGTCTCGAAGAAGGTCTGCCAGTCGCGCGTCAACGTGGCGCGACGGGTGAGCAGCTTCGAGTAGCTGGCGAGGTCGCCGATCGCCTTGTCGCGATTGCCGTGCAGACATGCCAGCGCGCCTTCGTCGCCCTCGCGTTCGGCGGCCTCCAGCATCGCCTGATACCCGTCGCCGAGCCAGAACTGCGCCTGCAGCTCGGCGGCCTCGCGCAGCGGCGGGGTGTTTTCGATCTCCTCGACGATCCAGCCGGCGGCTTCGAGACGCTTTGCGGCGTCCTTCAGCGCGTCGCGCACTTCCGGCACCACCGCGAGGCCGTCTGGCGCGATACACAGCACGGCGCGCTTGTCACGCGGCGGGCCGTCGAGCGGCGCCGGCACCCACCACGGATCGCGCGCGTCCGGCTGCGCCAGCGCCTGCAGCCCGAGCCGCACGTCGGCGATGGTCCGCGCCAGCGGGCCAGAGACGGCGCTGATCTGCGGGCAGATCGGTCGCTCCGGCGACGACGCGTTGTAGGCGGCGACGCGGCCGATCGTCGGCCGCAAACCGTGCACGCCGCAGGCATAGGCCGGGTAGCGCACCGAGCCGGCAATATCGGTGCCGTGCGCGATCGCGCCGATGCCGGCAGCGACGGCCGCGGCCGCGCCTCCCGACGAGCCGCCCGGCGTGATCGAGGAATCGCGCGGGTTCAGCGTCTCGCCGTGCAGCTTGTTCGCGGTGAACCAGCGATACGAGAACGACGGCGTGTTGGTACGGCCGATGATCACCGCGCCGGCCTTGCGCAGATTGTCGACCACCGGGCTGTTGGTCTTGGCGATCCAGTCGCGCTGCAGCGTGACGCCGTTGGTGGTGGCGAAGCCCTGCTGATCGACGTTGACCTTCACGGTCACAGGCACCCCCGCGAGCACGCCGGGCGTTTCGCCTTTGGCGAGCGCGGCGTCGACCGCATCGGCCTGCGCCAGCGCATCGTCGGTGTTGTGATCGACCACCGCGTTGATCGCGGGATTGACGACGGAAAGCCGGTGCAGCGCGGCCTCGGCCGCTTCGCGCGCCGAGACGCGGCGGCTGCGGACGAGATCGGCCAGTTCAGTCGCGGAAAGGCGCCAGATGTCCTGCATGATCACTCCGTTGCGAGACAGAAGTGATAGCGTGACGGGGTCGGGCGCGCCACCGCCAATTCAGCAGCCGCTCAATGCCGGCTTCGAGGCGACGCCGGCAGATCGAGCATCGCCTCGCTGAAGGGAAATTCGAGCAAGACGTCGCCCTCCTCATCGGTCACTTCGAGACTGGCGCGCAGCAGATCGACCTGCGCGCTCTCGGTCTTGACGATTTCACGGATCGTGGCGCGTGCCACTTCCCAGGCGTGGTCGGCGTCGCGCAGTTCCTCGCCCTCAGAATCCGGGATCAGTTCCTCACCGATCCGAGTGTTGAAGAAATATCTCGGCATTCCATCTCCCGATTGAACATCCGGTCAAGGTGGCCATCATCAATATGATCCGCAACCCTGCCGTTTTCGCGGCGCGCTGGGCGGCGCTCGCAAAGTTCGCGGTTTCGCGCTAACAGTTCGAGATGCCGTTCGATCCGGAAACTGATGCTGCGCCCGCTCAGCGCACCGCCGCGGGCTCCCCTCTGTCCTCGCAAATGTTCGCGGTCGGCGACGGCCACGAGCTCTATGTTGAAAGCAACGGCCGTGCCGACGGCATCCCCGCGGTGTATCTGCACGGCGGTCCGGGCAGCGGCTGCCAGGCGGATCATCGCCGGCTGTTCGATCCGCAACGCTTCCATGCGGTGCTGTTCGATCAGCGCGGCGCCGGCCGCAGCCGCCCCAAAGGCGGCCGCGATGCCAACACGCTGCCGCATTTGATTGCCGACATGGAGGCGATCCGCGCCCTGTACGGTTTCGAACGCTGGCTGGTGGTCGGCGGTTCGTGGGGATCGACGCTGGCGTTGGCCTATGCCGAGGCGCATCCGGAGCGCGTCAGCGGCCTGGTGCTCCGCGCCACCTTTCTCGGCACCCGTGCCGAGCTCGAGACGGCCTTCCTGATCAATCTGCCGCAGTTCTATCCGGCGCTGCATGAGGATTTTCTCGGCGTGCTGCCGGAGTCTGAACGCGCGGCGCCGCTCGACGCCTATTGGCGGCGGATTCTCGACCCCGACCCCGCAGTCCACGCCCCTGCGGCGCGCGCCTGGGTCGAAACCGAAGGGGTGCTGTCGATGGTGGCGCCCAGGCGCAGCAGGCTCGATCGTACACATCCGACCAGTCAGGGCGCGCTCCCCGTGACGCCCTATATCGAGGCGCATTACTTCGCCCACGACTGCTTCATGCGCCCCGATCAGTTGCTCGGCGAAGCCCGTAAGCTCGCCGGCATTCCCGGCGTGATCGTGCAGGGCCGCTACGATCTGCTATGCCCGCCCGCGACTGCGCACCGGCTCGCGACATTGTGGCCGGATGCCGAGCTGCGCACCATCGACGCTGCCGGCCACCTGCTCTACGACCCCGGCATCCGCGACGCGGTGATCGCCGGGATCAACGACGTCGCGGCCCGAATGGCGACTTGAAGGACACCCGATGCCGATCGCCGGACAAGGCATGCTGCTGACCTCGATGGACATCGCGCCGGAGGACGAGGCCGACTTCAATCGCTGGTACGACCGCGAGCACATCGCCGAACGCGTCGCGATCGAACGCTTCGTCGAAGCCCGCCGCTATGTCGCGCTCGACGCAAGTCCGAAGTATCTCGGACTTTATTCGACCGAGCGTTTCGAGGTGCTGAGCAGCGACGCCTATCGCACCGCGCTCGCTCAGCAGACCGAATGGTCGAAGCGCAACATCGCCAAGTTCAAGAACATGATCCGAGGCGTGGCGCGGATCACGCTGAGCCGTGGCCAGGGCCGCGGCGCGGTGCTCGGCCTGGTCCGAATCCGTCCTGCCGCCGGGCGAGAAGACGCACTGCGCGCTGGCCTGTCCGACCGGCTTGATCCGCTGCCGCTCGATGGCATCGTCTCGATGCACTTGCTGGAGAGCGATCCTAAGCTGTCGAAGCCGCTGACCGATCCGCCCGGAATCACTAGCCCGGGCGCGTCCGACTGGTTCGTGCTGATCGACGGCAGCGGCGCCGATGCTGTGAAAACGGCCCTCGCCGGCCGGTTCGAAGCTGCGATCGCCGCTGCCGGCGCCGAGCTGATCGCCGCGGGGACTTACGCGCTGCTGTGGGATCTGGCCAAGGCGGATCTCGACAAGCCTGATTTAGAAAAAGCTGATCTGAGCGGCTGAGCATCATCCGTCTTACGACAACCTGACACAGCAACCGCCGCCAGCGAACCTTCGCGACAGTCTCGCAGCGAAAACCTTCAACACTGTCACGAATGATTGAATGCGGCGTTGGGACGCCCGGCTGCGACAGCAGCTTCAACGTTCGCGAAAGCGCCCTCTGATACCCCTCCAGGATGAGGATCGAACGGCAATCGCCGGCTGGGACCGCGCTCGGCCGCGAAGCAGCGCGACACTTTTGGATGAGACGCCGCTGCTCCGTGACATGCCGGCATCACAACCCTGCGATAGTCTTCAACGAGGGAACCGTTTGCCGGTTCAAACGTCATCTTCGCATTGGGCGGTAATTGGCCGGCGTGCAAGGCGTCGGTCAGGACGAGTTGACAAGCCTCGATCCGCGGACGGAAATGCGTTCGAGGCCGTCATCGCACCGAACAAGCAGACAAGGCACCATGAATCCCGTCAAAGCGCTCGAAAAAAACGGCCAGGCAATCTGGCTCGACTTCCTGGCCCGCGGCTTTATCGCCAACGGAGATCTGAAGAAACTGATCGAGACCGACGGGGTGAAGGGGGTCACGTCCAACCCTTCGATCTTCGAAAAAGCGATCGGCGCCAGCAACGAATATGACGGCGCGATCGGCGAAGCGCTCAAACATGGCGACCGTTCAGTCGGAGAGCTGTACGAAACGGTTGCGGTCGAAGACATTCAGCACGCCGCCGACGTGCTGCGCCCGGTTTACGACAAGCTGAAGCGCCGCGACGGCTTCGTCAGTCTCGAAGTGTCTCCCTATCTGGCGCTCGACACCAAGGGCACGCTGGCGGAAGCCGAGCGGCTGTGGAGCGAAGTCAGCCGCGAAAACCTGATGATCAAGGTGCCTGCGACCCGCGAGGGACTGCCGGCGATCAAGCAGCTCATCTCCAAGGGGATCAGCGTCAACGTCACGCTGCTGTTCTCGCAGAAAGTCTATAATCAGGTCGCAGAGGCCTACCTGTCCGGCCTCGAGGCGCTGATCGCCTCCGGCGGCGATCCGGCGCATGTCGCCAGCGTCGCCAGCTTCTTCATCAGCCGCATCGACACCGCGGTCGACGCAGCTCTCGACGACAAGATCGCCAACGCCGGCGATCCGGACGAGAAGGCGCGGCTGGAAGAGCTGAAGGGCAAGGTCGCGATCGCCAACGCCAAGCTCGCTTATCAGGACTACAAGCGGCTGTTCAGCGGCGACCGCTGGGCCAAGCTGGAAGCCTGCGGGGCCAAGCCGCAGCGCCTGCTGTGGGCTTCGACCGGCACCAAGAACAAGGCCTACAGCGACGTGCTGTACATCGAGGAGCTGATCGGCCCCGACACCGTCAACACCGTGCCGCCAGCGACGCTCGACGCCTTCCGCGATCATGGCAAGCCGCGCGACAGTCTGGAGAAGGACATCGACGAGGCGCAAGCCGTGCTGAAGGGCCTCGACAGCTCCGGCATTTCGCTCGATGCAATCACCGACAAACTGGTGACCGAAGGCGTGCAATTGTTCGCCGACGCCTTCGACAAGCTGCTCGGGGCCGTCGCCTTCAAGCGCGAAACGGTCCTCGCCGGTGCGGTCGACAAGCAGACGCTGGCGCTGCCCGGCGATCTCGCCGACAAGGTCAAGGAGCACAGCGAGGCGTGGCGGAGCGCCGGCAAGATCCGCAAGCTTTGGGGACGCGACAAGACGCTGTGGACCGGCCGCGATGAAGACAAATGGCTGGGCTGGCTGAGTGCGGCCTCGGCCGCAAAGGCCAAGCTCGCCGACTACCAGGACTTCGCCAAGTGGGTGAAGAGCCAGGGCTTCACGGATGTGGTGGTGCTGGGCATGGGCGGCTCCAGCCTCGGTCCCGAAGTGATCGCCGAGACCTTCCAGAAGCAGGACGGCTTCCCCAAGCTGCACGTCCTCGACTCCACCGATCCGGCGCAGGTGCGGTCCCTCGAAGCCAGCGTCAAGCTGGCCTCGACGCTGTTCATCGTATCGTCGAAGTCCGGCGGCACCACCGAGCCGAATGTGATGAAGGCGTATTTCTACGCGCGCGTCGGCGAAGCGGTCGGCGCCGATCACGCCGGCCGGCACTTCGTCGCCGTCACCGACCCCGGCTCGTCGATGGAGAAGGTCGCGACCGAGCAGAAATTCGCCAAGATCTTCCACGGCGATCCGACCATCGGCGGGCGCTATTCGGTGCTGTCGCCGTTCGGCATGGTGCCGGCCGCGGCGGCCGGACTCGATCTTGATGCGCTGTTGAAAGCGACGCTGAGCATGGTCCGCTCCTGCGGCCCCAACGTGCCGCCGCAGCAGAACCCCGCGGTCCAGCTCGGGCTGGCGATGGGCTGCGCCGGCCTCGCGGGCCGCGACAAGGTGACGATCACGTCGTCGAAAGCGATCGCCGATTTCGGCGCCTGGGCCGAACAACTGATCGCGGAGTCGACCGGCAAGGAAGGCAAGGGCCTGATCCCGATCGACGGTGAGCCGCTGGCCGATCCGTCCGCTTACGGCAACGACCGCCTGTTCATCGATCTGCGCACCGAGCCCGAAGCCGATGCGGCGCACGAGTCGAAACTTGCGGCGCTGCAAGCCGCCGGTCATCCAGTGGTGCGGATCGTGCTGCAATCGCCGGGGACGATCGGCCAGGAGTTCTTCCGCTTCGAACTCGCGACCGCCGTCGCCGGCGCAGTGCTCGGCATCAACCCGTTCGATCAGCCCGACGTCGAAAGCGCCAAGATCAAAACCCGCGAACTGACCGCGGCGTTCGAGAAGTCGGGTGCGCTGCCGGAGGAAACGCCTGCGGTGTCGACTGCCGAGGTCGATCTCTACACCGACGCCGCCAACGCCGCAGCGCTACGCAAGGCAGGCGCCGACAGCACGCTCGGCTCTTGGCTCAAGGCGCATCTGTCGCGCGTGAACGCCGGCGACTACGTCGCCCTGCTCGCTTACATCGAGCGCAACGCCGCCCATATCGACGCGCTGCAGGCCATGCGGATGCAGATCCGCGATCGGATCCGGGTCGCGACCTGCGCCGAATTCGGCCCACGCTTCCTGCACTCGACCGGTCAGGCCTACAAAGGCGGGCCGGACAGCGGCGTGTTCCTGCAGATCACCGCCGACGACGCGTCCGATCTGCCGGTGCCCGGCCAGAGCGCCAGTTTCGGCATCATCAAAGCGGCGCAGGCGCGCGGCGATTTCGACGTCCTCACCGAACGCGGCCGCCGCGCCTTGCGGATTCATCTCAAGGGCGATCTCGCCGCCGGCCTGAAGATGCTCGGCGACGCGATTAAACAGGCACTGGGGTAGCAGTCCTGGGGAATCCTCTCTGCCGAACAGGATCGTCATTGCGAGGAGCGAAGCGACGAAGCAATCCAGAATCCTATGTACTGAGCCATGGATTGCTTCGCCTTCGGCTAGCAATGACGGAGTAACCGCGCACAAACGTGGCTTCGCACGTCAAGCGGGGCACGGACAAACAGTGGAGACTTGCGCATGCAGATCGGCATGATCGGCCTTGGCCGGATGGGCGGCAACATCGTCCGGCGATTGATGAAGGATGGCCATCATGCCGTGGTCTACGACCGCGACCCGAAAGCGATCGAAGCGCTGACGCGCGAAGGCGCGACCGGCACCACCGGGCTCGACGATCTGGTGCGCAAGCTCGACGCGCCCCGCGCGATCTGGGTGATGCTGCCCGCCGGCCACATCACTGAGACAACCATCGAACAGCTCGGCAAGCTGCTCTCCGCCGACGACGTGGTGATCGATGGCGGCAACACTTTCTGGCAAGACGATATCCGCCGCGCCAAGACTCTCAAAGAGCAAAGCATCCACTACGTCGACGTCGGCACCTCCGGCGGCATCTGGGGCTTCGAGCGCGGCTACTGCATGATGATCGGCGGCGACAAGGCCGTCGTTGACAGGCTCGATCCGATCTTCGCCACGCTGGCGCCCGGCATCGGCGACATTCCGCGCACGCCGGGCCGCGAGGATCGCGACTCCCGCGTCGAGCGGGGCTATCTCCACGCCGGCCCGGTCGGCGCCGGGCACTTCGTCAAGATGGTCCACAACGGCATCGAGTACGGCCTGATGCAGGCCTATGCCGAGGGCTTCGACATTCTCAAGAACGCGAGCAGCGAAACCCTCCCCGAGGCGCACCGCTTCGACCTCGACATCGCCGACATCGCCGAAGTCTGGCGCCGCGGCAGCGTGATCCCCTCCTGGCTGCTCGATCTCACTGCCACCGCGCTGGCCAAGAACGATCAGCTCGACAACTATTCCGGCTTCGTCGAGGATTCCGGCGAAGGCCGCTGGACCATCAATGCGGCGATCGAAGAAGCGGTGCCGGCCGAAGTGCTCACTGCGGCGCTGTATGCGCGCTTCCGCTCGCGGCGCGATCACACCTTTGCGGAGAAGATTCTCTCGGCGATGCGCGCCGGCTTCGGTGGCCACAAGGAGCCGCAGCAGCATCCGGAGCCTGAGCAGCAGGCCGCCCCGCAGCAGAAACTGAAACCGACATCGGAGCGCGCGTGACCACGCAAGCCAACCCCAACCAGATCCCCGACGGCTGCGCATTCGTCATCTTCGGCGTCACCGGCGATCTGACCCACCGCCTGGTGATCCCGGCGCTGTACAACCTCGCCGAAGCCGGACTGCTACCCGAGAAATTCTGCGTCGTCGGCGTCACCCGCAAGGAGATGGCGAGCGACACGCTGCGCGACAGCCTGATGCAAGGCCTGCGCAAATACGCCACCCGCCCGGTCGACGACAAGGTCGCTGATCAGTTGCTGTACTGCGTCACCGCCGTCAACGCCGACCCGAGCGAGCCGGATTCGTTCGATCGGCTGCGCGAACGGCTGGAAAAGCTCGAGGCCAACCGCAACACCGGCGGCAACCGGCTGTTCTATCTCGCCACCCCGCCGGACGCGTTCGCACCGATCGCCACCGAGCTCGGACGCGCAAAGCTGCTCGAAGAGGTCAGCGGCGCGTGGCGCCGGCTGGTGGTGGAGAAACCGTTCGGCACCGACCTCGCCTCGGCCAAGGCGCTGAACGATCATCTGCTCAGCATCATCTCCGAGCACGAGCTGTACCGCATCGATCACTATCTCGGCAAAGAGACGGTGCAGAACATTCTGGTGCTGCGCTTTTCCAACGGCATGTTCGAGCCGATCTGGAATCGCGAGCATATCGATCACATCCAGATCACAGTCGAGGAAAAACTCGGCGTCGGCCATCGCGGCAGCTTCTACGACAAGACCGGCGCGCTGCGCGACATGGTGCCGAACCATCTGTTCCAATTGCTGTCGCTCGTGGCGATGGAGCCGCCGGCGCATTTCAACGCCCACGGGGTGCGCTCGGCCAAAGCCGACGTGCTCGCGGCGATCCAGCTTCAGAGCGAAGACGAAGCGCTGCGCAATTCGGTGCGCGGCCAATATACCTCCGGCAGGATCGGCGACACCGAGATTCCGGACTATCGCAGCGTCGAGGACGTCGAACCGGACAGCACCACCGAGACCTTCGCGGCGCTGAAACTGTCGATCGACAATTGGCGCTGGGCCGGCGTGCCGTTCTACCTGCGCACCGGCAAGGCGCTGTCGGGCAAGCGGACCGAGGTTGCGATCAAGTTCAAGGAGGCTCCGTTCTCGATGTTCCGCTGCACCCCGGTGCAGGAATTGTCGCAAAACTATCTGGTGATGGGGATCGAGCCGGTCGAAGGCATCTCGCTGCAGTTCAACACCAAGGTGCCCGGACCGTCGATCGCCATCGAAGGCGTCGAGATGACGTTCCGCTACAAGGACTACTTCAAGGTGGCGCCGAGCAACGGCTACGAGACGCTGCTGCACGACTGCATGATCGGCGACAACATCCTGTTCCAGCGCGCCGACGGCGTCGAGGCGGGATGGCGCGCGGTGGAGCCGTTTCTCGAAGCCTGGAAGAAGGCCGGCGCTCACGGCCTGCAGATCTACCGCGCCGGCAGCGACGGCCCGGAAGACGCCGACGAACTGCTGTCCCGCGACGGCCGGGACTGGCGCAAGCCGGGCTAGCCGATGAGCAGCGTCGATCATCACCTCGTGGTCGCGGCTGACGCCGATGCGCAGGCGCGGCTGGCGGCGCAGCGGCTGATCGCACGGATCGAGCTGCATCACGATCGTCCGGCGATCTGCCTCACCGGCGGCTCCGGCCCGCAGCGGATGTTCGAGCGGCTGGCCGGCGAATTCGAGAGTCGGATTCCGTGGCAGCGGGTGCACTGGTTCATCAGCGACGAGCGCTTCGTGCCGGAGAACGATCCACTCAGCAATATCGGCGCCGCCAAGCGCGCATTTCTCGATGGCCGCGCACCGCCGCAGAACATCCATTCGATCCCGACCGACGCGGCAACGCCGGATGATGCGGCGCGCCGCTACGAGGCCGAGCTGAAGGCATTCTACGGCGGCGACCAGCTCGCGCCCGAGCGGCCGTTGTTCGATCTGGTGCTCGGCGGCGTCGGGCCGGACGGTCATACGGCGTCGCTGTTTCCCGGCCGGCCGCAGCTTCTGATCCAGGACCACTGGGCAGCCGGCGTCGACACCGCCCCAGTGGAGCCGCTGGTGCCGCGAGTCACCCTCACCTTCCCGGCGCTCGCCTCCTGCGCCGAAATGCTGTTCCTGGCGCACGGCGCCGCCAAGCGGGACATTCTCACCCGCGTGTTCGCCGGCGAAGATTTGCCGTCGGCGCATGCCCGCTCGCAGGGCGAAACGGTGTGGCTGGTGACCCAGGACGCGCTGCCGGAGAACGCCCGTGGCGCCTGAACCGATACCGCAAGCGCTGATCGTGATGGGGGTGTCCGGCTCCGGCAAGAGCACGGTCGGCGAGGCCCTCGCCCAGCGGCTCGGCTGGCGCTACGAGGACGCCGACGCCTATCACCCGAAATCCAATGTCGCCAAGATGAGCGCCGGCCAGCCGCTCACCGACGATGATCGCTGGCCGTGGCTGCAGGCAATCGCCACCGAAATCGACCGCGTCACGGCCGACGGCGGCCGCCTCGTGTTCGGCTGCTCGGCGCTGAAGCGCGCCTATCGTGACGTGCTGGTGCACGGCCGCGACGATGTCCGCATCGTCTATCTCGACGGCAGCCGCGAGCTGATCGGCGCCCGGATGGCGGCGCGCAAGAACCACTTCATGCCCGCCGGCCTGCTCGACAGCCAGTTCGCAACGCTGGAGCGCCCGGCCCCCGACGAACGGCCGATCATCGCCTCGATCGACGCACCGGTCGAAGCGATCGTCGACGACATCGTTCGCCAGCTTCCGAATTCAGGCAGCGATTAATTCGATGCCGAGCACTTGAATTCGTCATTGCGAGGAGCGGAGCGACGAAGCAATCCAAAGCTCCGTGCACGGAGCCCCAGGATTGTTTCGCTTCGCTCACAATGACGGCCTTGATAGGGAAACCGAATGACCCGCATTCAGCTCGTTGTGTCCGATGTCGACGGCACACTCGTCACGACCGACAAGCGGTTGACCGATCGCGCCCGCGATGCGGTGGCGAGGCTCGAAGCCAGTGACGTCGGCTTCACCCTCACCTCCAGCCGGCCGCCGGTCGGCATGCAGATGTACAGTGATCCGCTCGGCATCACGCTGCCGCTCGGGCCGTTCAATGGCAGCTCGATCGTCACCCCGACGCTGTCGGTGGTCGAACAGCATCTGATCCCGGAAAGCGCAGTCACCACCAGCATCGCGCTGTTCGAGCGCAGCGGCATCGACATCTGGCTGTTCACCAACGACAATTGGTACATCCGCCGCGACGACGGAAAATACGTCCCGCACGAGGAGCGCACCATCCGGTTTGCGCCGACCATGCTGGAAGATCTGACGCCGCTCGCCGGCAAGGCCTGCAAGATCGTCGGCGTCAGTGCCGACTTCGCGCTCCTGAAACGCTGCGAGCCGGAGTTACAGGCAGCCCTCGGCGACGGCGCGCTGGCGGTGCGGTCGCAGGACTACTATCTCGACGTCACCCCGCCCGGCCGCAGCAAAGGGACTTTCGTGCAGGCCATGGCTCAGCGGCTCGGGATCGCCCCCGAGGCGATCGCCACCATCGGCGACATGCAGAACGACCTGCCGATGTTCGGCGTCAGCGGCCTGCCGATTGCGATGGGCAACGCCGCCGACGAGGTCAAGCAGCAGGCTGCCCACGTCACCGGCCGCAACGATGACGACGGCTTCGCCGCCGCGATCGACTTCATCATGGATCGCAACGCGAAGCTCGACCGCTAACTCTGCTTCGACCGCTGCATCGCCGGCTTCTCGGTCGAGGCCTTGGCGGCGGTGAGGTTGTTGGCGGTGTTGATCAGCGCGATGTGCGTCAGCGCCTGCGGGAAGTTGCCTGCCTGACGCCGTTCCGCGGTGTCGTACTCTTCCGCCAACAGACCGAGATCGTTGGCGATTCCGGCGACGCGCTCAAACAGCTCCTTGGCACGCGCAATTTCGCCGGCCAGCACATAGGCGTCGGCGAGCCACAGGCTACAGGCAAGGAACGCTCCCTCGAGCTGCTCGGACTTGTCGGACTGTTCACGCGGATCGTGGCGCATCACGAAGCCGTCCACCATCAGGTGGCGCTCGATTGCCTCGAGCGTGCCCAGCACCCGTGGGTCGCGCGGCGGCAGGAAGCCGACCGCCGGTATCAGCAAAACCGACGCGTCGAGCACTTTGGCGCCGTAGTGCTCGACGAAGGTGTTCTGCTCGGGATCGAAGCCGTTGGCGCAGACATCCGCATGGATCCGCTCGCGTAACACGCGCCACTCCGCCAGCGGCGCCTGCAGGCCGAACTTCTCCGCGCTCTTGATACCGCGGTCGAACGCCACCCAGGTCATCACCTTGGAAAAAACATAGTGCTGACGTGGACCGCGCAGCTCCCAGATGCCGCTGTCGGGCTGGTCCCAGATCGCCGTGAGGTGCTTGAGCACCACACATTCCAGCGCCCAGGACTCGCCGTCGAGCGCGATATCGGCGTTGCGCCACTGATGGAACGCGTCGATTAGTTCGCCGTAGACGTCGAGCTGGAGCTGCCCATGCGCAGCGTTGCCGATCCGCACCGGCCGTGCGCCCTGGTAGCCGGTGAGCCAGTCGGCCTCCCATTCCAGCAGCCGTCGCTCGCCGTAGATGCCGTACATGATCTGCATATTGGCAGGATTACCGGCGACCGCGCGCAGCAGCCAATCGTGCCAGGCAGCGGCTTCTTCGGTGTAGCCGTTGTTCATCAGCGCAAACAGCGTGAAGGTGGCATCGCGCAGCCAGCAGAACCGGTAGTCCCAATTGCGCGCGCCGCCCAGCTTCTCCGGCAGCGAGGCGGTCGGCGCCGCAACGATGCCGCCCGACGGCGCGAAGGTCAGCGCCTTCAGCGTGATCAGCGAGCGCATCACCAGTTCGCGGTATTCACCCTGATAGGTGCAGCGGCCGGACCAATCGGCCCAGAACTCTTCGGTGTCCTTGAGCGCCTGAAGAGGATCGATCTCGTTCGGCACCGGCAGATGCGACGCCCCGTAGGTCAGCACCAGCGGCACGACGTCGCCTTCAGCCACCTCGAACTCTGCCACCGTGGTCAGGTCCTTGCCGCGGACCTCGATCGGCGTGTGCAGCACCACCATGTCGGGGCCGCCGATCGCCAGCAGTGCTCCGTCGTCGCCGCGCTTCACCCATGGTATCGCGACTCCAAATCCGAACCGGATCACCAACTGCATCTCGACCTTGACCACGCCGCTGTCGCCACGCACCAGGCGGACGACGTCGGAGGCCGAGCCCCGCGGCGGCATGAAGTCGATCAGCGTGATCGTGCCGCTGTCGGTCTCGAACGTCGTCTCCAGGATCAGGCTGTCGCCGCGATAACGCCGTCTGCAGCGGACCACCGCCTCCGCCGGCGCAACCTTCCAGCGGCCGTTGTCCTCGCTGCCGATCAGCGCCGCGAAGCAGGCATCGGAATCGAACGAAGGCCAGCACAGCCATTCGATCGAGCCGTCCCGGCCGACCAGAGCGGCGGTCTCGCAATCGCCGATCAGGGCGTAGTCTTCGATCTTCCCGGCCAAGGCGTTACCCCGCGATCCGGCGATCGGCGGTCGCCGCCACCAACGCCTTCCGGTTGATCGCCTCAGCGATGTGTTCGATCGGCTTCGGCAACCGCCGCCGCCAGTTGGGGTGCTCGGAGACGGTCCCGGGCACGTTCGGCTGATCGAGCACGCCGAGCAGATCCTCCAGCGCGATCGCGAGCAGCCGCGACGGAGTGCGGGCCAGGAAGGTCAGCACCGCGTAGATGTCGTCCTGCTCGATGCCCTGATGCCGCAGCGCGTCGCCGAGCATCACCAGCGCATGACGCCGGCTGTCGTCGCTCTCGCCGGGATCGACGCCGATCGAGCGCTTCATCTGCAGATCGGTCAAGGCACGCCAGCCCGAATAGGTCGCCAGATCGTGAGTGTTGAACGTGACCAGCGCGTTCGGCAAATAATGATCGAGGCCGAAGAACCAGCCCTGGTGGAAATCGCGCTCGAACATCATCACGCGGTACGACCAGATCCCCCAGGCGGCGAGCCGGTCACGGAATCCGTCCGGCACCGTCCCGAGATCTTCGCCGATCACCACGCAGCGATGATCGTCGCTTTCCTGCGCTGTCACCGCGAGCAGCGCTTCGAACGGCATCTGCACGTAGACGCCCTGATGCGCGGCGAAGCCGTGGGGTACCAGATACAACCGGTTGAGCCCAAGGACGTGATCGAGCCGGATCGCGCCGGCATAGCGCATCGAAGCGCGCAGCATCTCGCGATACGGCGCAAAGCCCGTCAGCTCCAGCCCCGGCGCGTTGAAGCCGGCGAGCCCCCAATTCTGCCCCGCAGTGTTGAGCGAATCCGGCGGCGCGCCGACCGACAGCAGCCGCGAGATCGCGGTCTGTTCGTTCCAGGCATCGAAGCCATCGCTCTGCACCCCGACCGCGACATCGAGATACAGCCCGACGCTCATGCCGCGCTCGGCGGCGCGATCGCGGCAGCCGCGGAGCTGATCGTGGGCACACCATTGGGTGAACTCGACGAATTCGACTTCGGCAGCATCGGCCCCCGCCCGCAGGTCGGCGCAGCGCGCGTCATCAGGCCGACGCCACTCCTCCAACCACTCCCACCACGGACTGCCGAATTTGTGCCGCAGCACTTCGAAGCAGGCGAACCGTGTCAGCAGCGTCCCGCGTTCGTTGCGGAAGGCATCGAACGCCTCGCGGCGTCCTGGCCCAGGAGACGCACGGAATTTGTCGAAGGCGGCGCGCAAGGCGCGCCACTTCGCCGCAGCCACGACCTGATAGTCGATCAGTTCGCCGTCACGCAGCGCCGCGATGTCGACGCCCGGCAGATCGGGAGGCGAGAACTCCGGCAGCCTCTCGACGTCGACATAGAGCGGATTGAGAAACATCCGGCTGTTCGGCGAATACGGGCTGCAATCGCCCGGCCGGTCATCGAACAGCGCGTGAAGCGGATTGAGACCGATGCCGCCGGCACCGAGCGCGGCCGCAAAATCGATCAGGTTCGCCAGATCGGTAAAATCACCGATGCCCCAGTTGCGTTCGGATCGCAGGCTGTAGAGCTGCACCGCGATCAGCCACGCGCGGTCGAAGGCGCCGCCGAACGCATGCGGCGGCGCGACCAGCAGCGGCAGCTCCTCGTTGTGGCCGGAAGCGTCGCTGAGCTGCAGGCGGTATGTACCGGACGGCAGATCGTGCGGCCATGTCACCATCCGCTCGCCGGCATCGCCTTCAGCGAGCGTCGCCGCATCGCCGACGATACGCCAGCGTACCGGAAACGCCGCCTGCGCGCTCAGTTGGGAATGGTTTGGTTCACCCTGCCGGATCACCACGATCCGGTCGAGCAGCCGATGCGCCGCCGGTTGCGGCATCGCATCGATGATCAGCCCCAATGCTTCGGGCGGAGTGACGTGGCGACTTCCCTGACCGTCGTAGAATTCGGTCTGGATGCCGAGCTCGGCAGCTTTACTGAGGAGATCCATTAAGCACGCTGTCTAGACGCCGCGCGGGTACGCAGCGATTCCGCCTGTCCCAGGATAGTCATATCGAACGCAATTGCGTAGGGTGAGTTCCATTGGAACCAGGGAGGTTCAAAAGCTTTGTAACCGAGAACCGCCCGGTTCACTACGGGACGAGAGTCCTAGATCGTGGCATCACCTCACTCAATCGAACGTGAGTTACTGTGAACAAGCCGACACAAGCGCTTCAGAGCGCCGCTCAGGGCGGCGCGTTTCACATTGAAGACATCTATCCGCTGATCGACGGCGGGCGTTTCCCGGTCAAGCGTATCGTTGGCGAGCCGATCGAGGTGTGGGCAGATATCTATCGCGACGGCCACGAGGTCATCGCCGCCGCCCTGCTCTGGCGCCGCGAACAGGACGATGCCTGGCAGCGCGCGCCGATGGTGCACGCCGTCAACGACCGCTGGTCCGCGACGTTCACGCCGCAGCAGATCGGCCGTCACGTCTATGTCATCGAAGCCTGGACCGACGAATTCGCCACCTGGCGACACGGTGCAGAACTCAAGCTGAAGGCCGGACAGGATCTGTCGCTCGATGCGCTGGAAGGCGCCGGTCTTCTGACCAAGGCCCAATCCGAAGACGCCGAGGTGCTGCGGTCGATCCAACAGCGCTGCGAGGAATATCTGCGGACCGGCGAGATCGGTCCCTTGCTTGCCCCAGAATTGCTCGAGGCGATGGCGGGGAGCCAGGCCCGGCACGACCTCACCCGTACCGAGCCGCTGCCGCTGATGATCGACCGGCCGCGCGCCCGCTTCAGCACCTGGTACGAGATGGTGCCACGCAGCCAGGGCACCGAGCCCGGCCGCCACGGCACGTTTCGCGATTGTATCGCACGGCTGCCCGACGTCGCCGCAATGGGCTTCGACGTCGTGTACTTCACCCCAATTCATCCGATCGGCCACACCAACCGCAAGGGGCGCAACAATTCGCTCAAGGCCGAACCCGGCGATCCCGGCAGCCCGTACGCGATCGGCGCCGAACACGGTGGGCACGACGCCGTGCATCCGGAGCTCGGCACGCTCGAGGACTTCCGCGCCTTCGTCGCCGCCTGCGAAGTGGTCGGCCTCGAGGTCGCCCTCGACATCGCCGTGCAATGCTCACCGGACCATCCGTGGTTGAAGCAGCATCCGGATTGGTTCAAGCGCCGGCCCGACGGCTCGATGAAATACGCCGAGAATCCGCCGAAGAAATACGAGGACATCGTCAACCCGGACTTCTCCTGCGAGGACGCTGGCGCGCTGTGGAACGCGCTGCGCGACGTCATTCTGTTCTGGGCCGATCAGGGCGTGAAGATCTTCCGCGTCGACAACCCGCACACCAAGCCGTTGCGTTTCTGGGAATGGATGATCCGCGAGGTGCAGCTCCGTCACCCCGACGTGATCTTCCTCGCCGAGGCCTTCACCCGCCCGAAGCTGATGAAGGGACTGGCCAAGCTGGGCTTCACCCAGTCCTACACCTACTTCACCTGGCGCACCCAGAAGTGGGAGATCGAACAGTATCTGACCGAGCTAGCCGGCTATCCGGAGCGCGATTTCTATCGTCCGAACTTCTTCACCAACACACCGGACATCCTGCCCTACCACCTGCAGGGCGGCGAGCCGTGGATGTTCAAATCGCGCCTCGTTCTCGCCGCAACGCTGTCATCGACCTATGGCATCTACAACGGCTTCGAGCTGCTCGAACACGAGCCAATCCCCGGTAAGGAGGAATATCTCGATTCCGAAAAGTACGAGATCAAGGTGCGGGACTGGGACAAGCCCGGCAACATCAAGCCTTATATCCGCGACATCAACCGTATTCGCAGCAGCAACCCGGCGATGCAACAGATCGCCAATATCCGCTTTCTCGCGGTGCAGGACCCGAACGTGACCGGCTTCGTCAAGACCTCCGTCGACGGCAGCAACGCGGTTGCCGTAGCGATCGCGCTCAGCAGCGATTACCATGAGTTCTGGCTGCCGCTCGGCGACGTCCAGATCGAGGTCGCCGGCGAGCGGCGGCCTGTCGTCGCCGTCGAGAACCTGCTGACCGGTGAACGTCACGCGCTGGATTGGGGCGGGATCAACCTGCGGATCGATCCACATCGCGACCCGGCGCTGCTGTTCCGTTGCCTGGCTTGAGTGCGAAATCATGAACAAGATGACATCGATCGCGGAGAGCGAGCAGCCGAACACGGACACTTCCGACGAGCTCTGGTACAAGGACGCGATCATCTACCAGTTGCACGTCAAGGCGTTCGCGGACAGCAACAATGACGGCATCGGCGACTTTGCCGGCCTCACCGAGAAGCTCGACTATCTCCAGGAACTCGGCGTCAACACGCTGTGGCTGCTGCCGTTCTATCCGTCGCCGCAGCGCGACGACGGCTACGACATCGCCGACTACGGCTCGATCAATCCCGATTTCGGCACGATGAAGGATTTCCGCCGCTTCATCGTCGAGGCCAAGCGCCGCAATCTGCGCGTCATCACCGAGCTGGTGATCAATCACACCTCCGACCAGCACAATTGGTTCAAGCGTGCGCGGCGCAGCCCGAAGAACTCCAGCGCACGCGACTGGTACGTCTGGAGCGACTCCGACCAGAAATACCAAGGCACACGGATCATCTTCACCGATACCGAGAAGTCGAACTGGACCTGGGATCCGGAAGCCGGCCAGTATTACTGGCACCGGTTCTTCTCGCATCAGCCCGATCTGAACTTCGACAATCCGCGCGTCGTGAGCGCTGTCGTCAAGGTGATGAAGCGCTGGCTCGACAATGGCGTCGACGGCTTCCGGCTCGACGCGATTCCTTATCTTTGCGAGCGCGACGGCACCAACAACGAGAACCTTCCGGAGACCCACGCGGTCATCAAGCGGCTGCGTGCCGAACTCGACGCTTACGCCAAGGGCAAGCTGCTGCTCGCCGAGGCCAATCAATGGCCGGAGGACGTCCAACAGTATTTCGGCGACAGCGACGAATGCCACATGGCGTACCACTTCCCGCTGATGCCGCGCATCTACATGGCGATCGCGCAGGAAGACCGCTTCCCGATCACCGACATCATGCGGCAGACGCCGGAGATCCCGCCGAACTGCCAATGGGCGATGTTTCTGCGCAACCACGACGAGCTGACGCTCGAAATGGTCACCGACGTCGAGCGCGACTATCTGTGGAAGACCTATGCGGCCGATCCGCGGGCGCGGATCAACGTCGGTATCCGCCGCCGCTTGGCGCCGCTGATGGACAACGACCGCCGCAAGATCGAGCTGATGAACTCGTTGCTGTTGTCGTTCCCCGGCACCCCGATCATCTATTACGGCGACGAGATCGGGATGGGCGACAACATCTATCTCGGCGATCGCAACGGCGTGCGGACCCCGATGCAGTGGTCGTCCGACCGCAACGGCGGCTTTTCGCGTGCCGACCCGGCGCGGCTGTACGCGCCGCCGATCATGGACCCGGTGTACGGCTACGCTTCGGTCAACGTCGAGGCGCAGCAGCGCAGCCTGTCGTCGCTGCTCAGCGCGATGAAGCGGCTGATCGCGGTGCGCAAGTCGGCACCGGCGTTCGGCCGAGGCAGCATGACCTTCATCCGGCCCAGCAACCGCGCCGTGCTCGCCTATGTTCGGCAGCATGAGGACGAAGTCATTCTGTGCGTCGCCAATTTGTCGCGCGCCGCGCAGGCCACCGAGCTCGATCTGTCGCCATGGAAGGACCGTGTGCCGCAGGAGATGCTCGGCCGCACCAAGTTCCCCGCGATCGGCGAACTGCCATACATGATCACGCTGGCGCCGTTCGGCTTCTACTGGTTCAGGCTGGAAGAGCCCGGCACCGCCGCGCATGTCGCACCAGCGTCGACGGTACCCGAATTCATCACGCTGGTGGTGCCGCTCGGCTCGACCTGGATGACGCTGGGGCGCACCCGCTCGATGTTCGAACACGAAGTGCTGCCGACCTTCCTGTCGCGTACCCGCTGGTTCCCGGAGCGCAACCCGCGCGCCATCCATCCGCGGGTGACTTCGGCGGTCCCGTTCGACAACGACGACGACAACCGTCCCTGGTTGGCGTTGTTCGAAGCGACGCTGCGCGGCACCACCGCGCGTTATCTGCTGCCGATGCAGATCGACTGGGTGCGGTTCGACCGCGAGCGCTACAATCCCCGCGCATTCGCAGCGGTCCGGCAAGGCGCGCGTGAGGGCACACTGCTCGATGTCGCGGCCGATCCGTCATTCATCGAATTGTTGCTGGAGAACGTCCGCAAGTCGCTCACCGTGGTCAGCGAGGACGGCAACCGGCTCGAATTCCGTGCCGGCTCGCAGCTCGCGGAACGCCCGGAAGGCCCGTTCAAGAACATCCGTCCGGTCGATGCTGAGCAATCGAACTCGACCTCGCTGATCGACGAGGATTACGTCGTCAAGCTGTATCGGCGGCTGCAGGTCGGCATCAATCCAGAGCTGGAGATGGGCCGCTTCCTGACCGAGGTCGCCGGCTACACCAACACCCCGGCGCTGCTCGGTAGCGTCGAGCTGATCGAGGGAGACACCGCCACGGCGATCGCTGTGGTGCACGAATTCGTCGGCAATCAGGGCGACGGCTGGTCACTGACTGCCGGCTATCTCGATCGCTACGTCGACGAACATCGAATGCTGACGGCCGACGCCGAGACACCGGAGAGCGATCAGTTCGCCCCGTATCTGCACTTCATGCAGCACACCGGCCAGCGCGTCGCCGAAATGCACCTCGCGCTCGCCAGTCACCCCGAACTCCCCGATTTCGCGCCGGAGCCGATCGGCCCCGACGATGCGGCCCAATGGGCGGCGACCGTCACGGCGTCTGCCGAGCGCGTCCTGGGCGAGCTGCGCCGCCGCCGCGATGGATTCAGCGAATCCGACAAGGCGCTGGTGGATCGGCTACTGGCAGCGCGCGACGAACTGCTCCGCCGCATCGGCGATCTGCTCGGCGACGATGGCGGCTTGAACATCCGTCACCACGGCGACTTCCATCTCGGCCAGATGCTGATCGTCAAAGACGACGTCTACATCATCGACTTCGAGGGCGAACCGCGCCGGACGCTGGACGAGCGCCGCGCCAAGGCGCCGGCGGCCCGCGACGTCGCCGGTCTGGTCCGTTCGATCGACTATTCTACCACCGCCGCGCTCACCCGCGCGCTCAAGTCGCCGTCCGACGAGCCCGGCCGACTGAACGAGGCGCTGGAGCTGTGGCGCATCCGCGCCACCGCCGCCTTCCTCGACGGCTACCGTCAGACCATGGGCGACAGCCCGGTCTGGCCGGCCGATCCCGAGGCGGCGGATCGCTGGCTCGACTTCTTTCTGATTGAAAAGGCGCTGTACGAGATCGACTACGAGATCGCGCACCGTCCCGACTGGCTGCGTGTGCCGCTCGCCGGCATTCTGCGCATCCTGTCGCCGCCGCCCGAGGAGATTTCATGACCGAGTTGTTGAACGACGAAGCCTACGCAGTTCTCGAAGGGCGCCACGCCGATCCGTTCCACTACCTCGGCCCCCACCCGCAGGATGGCGGCACCGTCGTCCGTGTGCTGCTGCCAGACGCCTCTGCGGTCGAAGTGGTCGGCGCCGAGGGCGAAACCGCGCCGCTCGAGCGGTTGCACGAGTCCGGCCTGTTTGCCGGCCCGCTGCCGGGCAACTCGTCGCGCTACACGCTGCGCGCCGGCTTCGGCGACGCCACCGTCGAGCTGCAGGACCCCTACCGCTTCCCGCCGATTCTGACCGAGTTCGATCTTTATCTGCTCGGCGAAGGCACCGACCAGCGACTGTACGACAAGCTCGGCGCGCATCCGATGGAGCTCGACGGCGTCCAAGGTGTCGCTTTTGTGGTGCTGGCGCCGAATGCCCGACGCGTCAGCGTCGTCGGCGATTTCAACTACTGGAATCCACTGCGCCACCCGATGCGGGTGCGTGGCAACGGCTATTGGGAGCTGTTCATCCCCGGTGCCCGCGCCGGCGACCGCTACAAGTTCGACATGTCGGGCAAGCACGGTGAGCAACTGCCGCAGAAATCCGATCCGCTGGCGTTCGCCGCCGAGCTGCGGCCGAAGACCGCCTCGATCGTGGTCGACGCCACCAAGCTGCCGCAGCCGCGACCGGCGCCCGAAGGCATCAACGCGCTCGGCGCGCCGATGTCGATCTACGAGGTGCATCTCGGCTCGTGGCGCCGCAAGGACGGCGACCAGTGGCTCACCTATCGCGAGCTGGCCGAACAACTGCCGGCCTATGTCAGCGACATGGGCTTCACCCATGTCGAATTCCTGCCCGTCAGCGAGCATCCGTTCGACGGCTCGTGGGGCTATCAGCCGACCGGCCTTTACGCCCCGACCTCGCGGTTCGGAACGCCGGAAGACTTCTGTGCGCTGGTCGACGCCTGCCATGCCGCCGGCATCGGCGTGATCCTCGACTGGGTGCCGGGCCACTTCCCGGACGATCCGCACGGCCTCGGCAATTTCGACGGCACCGCGCTGTACGAACACGCCAACCCGATGCAGGGCCGGCACCTCGACTGGGGCACGCTGATCTACAATTACGGCCGCACTGAAGTCGTCAACTTCCTCACCGCCAATGCGCTGTTCTGGCTGGAGCGATACGGCATCGACGGGCTGCGCGTCGATGCGGTGGCGTCGATGCTGTATCTCGATTACAGCCGTCCGGCCGGCGGGTGGATTCCGAACAAGTTCGGGGGCCGCGAGAACATCGAGGCGATCGACTTCCTTCGCCGCTTCAACACCCAGGTGTACGGCAGATTCCCGAACGCCACCACGGCGGCTGAGGAGTCCACCGCCTGGCCCCAGGTGTCGCGCCCGGTCGAGTTCGGCGGGCTCGGCTTCGGCTACAAGTGGAACATGGGGTGGATGCACGACACCCTGAACTACATCGCCAAGGATCCGATCCACCGCAAATATCACCACGGCCAGATCCTGTTCGGCCTGCACTACGCATTCTCGGAGAATTTCATTCTGCCGCTGTCGCACGACGAAGTGGTGCACGGTAAACGCTCGATCCTCGGCCGGATGCCGGGCGACGAATGGCAGCGCTTCGCCAATTTGCGCGCCTACTACGCCTTCATGTTCGCCCACCCCGGCAAGAAACTGCTGTTCATGGGCAGCGAATTCGGCCAGGAGCGTGAATGGAGCCACGACCGCTCGCTCGACTGGCATCTGCTGGACTTTCCGAAATACGCCGGCGTCCAGGCGCTGCTGCGGGACCTCAACAAGCTTTATCGCTCGCTGCCCGCGCTGCATCAGCTCGATTGTGATCCGTTCGGCTTCGAATGGCTGATCACCGACGACGCCGACCGCAACGTGTTCGCGTGGATGCGCAAGGGCAACGACACCCGCAGCCGCTGCCTCGTGATCGTCAATTTCTCGCCGAACGTGTATCAAGACTATCGCGTGCGGGTGCCGTTCGCGGGACGCTGGCGCGAGGTATTCAATTCGGATTCGGCAACTTACGGCGGCAGCAATGTCGGCAACGGCGGCGAGGTCCATCCGCGCGATGGCCTGGTCCCCGAACTTAGCCTGACGCTTCCGCCACTCGCAGCAATCTTCCTGACACCCGAGGATTGAGTGTGACGGTTGTACGATGCGCGCGGCGTCACGCAAGCCGTGCGCATCGTTTTGCACACCACGGCTCGGAATGGCAGATTTACTAGTGTCCTTCGATTCCGAAGTTCGCTAACAAAGACAATCGCAGGCTATGCGAACTTCGAGATCGGGACACTCGCTATGCGCCTCACCGCCGGAACCGACCTCCGTCTCGGAGCGACCTGGGACGGGCGCGGCACCAACTTCGCACTGTTCTCCGCCAACGCCCACAAGGTCGAGCTCTGCCTGTTCGACAATCAGGGCCGGCGTGAGCTCGAACGAATCGAACTGCCGGAGCGCACCGAAGACGTCTGGCACGGCTATCTCAACGACGTCTCGCCCGGGCAGCTCTACGGCTACCGGGTGCATGGTCCTTACGATCCCGAACGCGGCCATCGCTTCAACGCGCACAAACTGCTGATCGATCCGTATGCCAAGCGGCTGAACGGACGGCTGGTGTGGAGCGAGGCGCATTTCGCCTATCGCACTGGCTCCCCGCGCGAGGATCTGTCGTTCGACCGCCGCGACAATGCCCGCGGCATGCCGAAGGCCGTGGTGGTCGACGAGACCGTCGGCAGTGGTCGCCGCGAGACCCGCCCCGGCGTGCGCTGGGAAGACACCATCATCTACGAGGCGCACGTCAAAGGGGTGACCCAGCTTCGCGAAGACGTCCCGCCCGGCCTGCGCGGCACCTTCGGCGGGCTCGCCTGCCCGTCGATGATCGCCCATTTCAAACGCCTCGGCGTCACCACGATCGAACTTTTGCCGGTCCACGGCTTTGTCGATGACCGTGTTTTGGTCGAGAAGAAGCTGGTGAACTACTGGGGCTACAATACGATCTCGTTCTTCACGCCCGAGCAGCGATACGCGCCGGACAAGGACAATCCGCTGGACTCGTTCCGCACCACCGTGGCGCGGCTGCACGACGCCGGCATCGAAGTGCTGCTCGACGTCGTCTACAATCACACCGCGGAAGGCAACCACCTTGGCCCGACGCTGTCGTTCCGCGGCATCGACAACGCGTCGTACTATTGGCTGAAGCCGGACAATCCACGCTACTACGACGACTTCACCGGCTGCGGCAATTCGGTCAATCTGAACCATCCGCGCGTGCTGCAGATGGTGATGGACAGCCTGCGCTATTGGGTCGAAGTCTGCCACGTCGACGGCTTCCGCTTCGACCTCGCCACCACCCTGGCGCGCGGCCCGAACGGCTTCGATCACAAGGGCGGGTTCTTCACCGCGATCCGCCAGGATCCGGTGCTGGCCGGCGTCAAGCTGGTTGCCGAGCCCTGGGACCTCGGCATGGGCGGCTATCAGGTCGGCGCATTCCCGTCGCAATGGTCGGAATGGAACGACCGCTACCGCAGCGTGATGCGGCGCTACTGGAGCGGCGAAGGCAGCCTGATCGGCGAAGTGTCTCGGCGCATGACCGGCTCGTCCGACATGTTCAACCGCGACGGCCGGATGCCGCGCGCCGGCATCAACCATGTCACTGTGCACGACGGCTTCACGCTCGCCGACCTGTTCAGCTACGAGCACAAGCACAATCTCGCCAACGGCGAGGACAATCGCGACGGCTCCAACGACAATCACAGCATCAATTGCGGCGTCGAAGGTCCGACCGACGATCCCGAGATCCTCGGCCTGCGCCGGCAGCTCCGCAAGAACCAGCTCGCCTGCCTGTTTCTGGCGCAGGGCGTGCCGCTGATGCTGGCCGGCGACGAGGTCGGCAATTCGCAGTCCGGCAACAACAACGCGTATTGTCAGGACAACGAGATCGGTTGGGTCGGCTGGACCGGCGCCAACACCGACGACGACATGGTCGAGTTCGTTGGACTGATGACCGACATCCGGCGCCGCTTTCCGCAGATCCGTTCGCGGCGCTGGCTCGACGGCCGGCGCGCCGACGGTTCTTATGGGGTGCTGTGGCTGACGCCGTCGGCGGCGGAGATGACCGAGCAGGATTGGGGGTTTCCCGATGGCCGCTTCCTCGCCTACATGCTGAGCCCGAGCGACCCCGGCAGCGACGCGATCTTCATCGTGCTGAATTCCGGCAGCGAGGCGATCGATTTTCACCTGCCGAAGACGAGCGACTATCCGAACTGGTACCAACTGTTCGACACCACCAAGGACACCGTCCAGGTCGCACCGCTGAAATTCGGCAGCGTCAGCTCGGCGCCGCCGCGCTCGGTGCTGGCTTTCGCCGGAGTGACTGCATGAGCGGACGCAGCTTCGGACCACGCCTCACCGCCGGCGGTGTCGAATTCCGGCTGTGGGCAACGAGTGCGCAGAAGGTCGAGGTGATGCTGGAGGGTGCTGCGCATCCGATGCAGCGTGACGACGACGGCTGGCACAGGGCCGAGATTGCTGGTCTCGGCGCCGGCGCTCGCTATCGCTTCCGCATCGACGGCGGCCTCGACGTGCCAGACCCCGGCTCGCTGTTTCAGCCGCACGACATCACCGGCCCGAGCGAGGTGATCGATCACGACGCCTACGAATGGCGCGCGACCGATTGGCGCGGCCGTCCCTGGGCCGAGACCGTTCTGCTGGAAGCCCATGTCGGCACCTTCACGCCCGAAGGTAGCTACCGTGCAATGATCGACAAGCTGGATCATCTGGTCGCAACCGGCATCACTGGACTGGAATTGATGCCGCTCGCCGACTTCCCCGGTCAGCGCAACTGGGGCTACGACGGCGTGCTGTGGTACGCGCCCGACAGCGCTTACGGTCGCCCCGAAGACCTGAAGGCGCTGATCGACGAAGCGCATTCGCGCGGCCTGATGGTGTTTCTCGACGTCGTCTACAATCACTTCGGCCCGGAAGGGAATTATCTCGGCAGCTACGCGCCGGGGTTCTTTACGGACTCGCAGACGCCGTGGGGCAGCGCCATCAACTACCACGTCTCCGAGGTCCGTGCCTTCACGATCGAAAACGCACTGCATTGGCTGCGCGACTACCGGTTCGACGGGCTACGGCTCGACGCCGTGCACGCGATCCCCGATCAGGGCGAGATCCCGATGCTGCGCGAATTGTCACGCGAGGCCGGCAAGCTGGCGGCCGAAACCGGCCGGCATATCCACTTGGTGCTGGAGAATGACGATAATATCGCAGCCGTGCTCGATCCGGTCACCGATCCGTCACGCGGCCAGTATCGCGCGCAGTGGAACGACGATTATCATCACGCCTGGCACGTCGCGCTGAGCGGCGAAAGCCGCGGCTATTATGCGGACTACGCCGACGCTCCGCTGCGGCATCTCGCCCGCGCGCTCGGATCCGGATTCGCCTATCAGGGCGAGCCGTCGCCGCATCGCGGCGGCACGCCGCGTGGCCAGCCGAGCGGCGAGCTGCCGCCGCTGGCCTTCGTCAACTTCCTGCAGAACCACGACCAGATCGGCAACCGCGCACTCGGCGACCGGCTGGAACGCCTGGCCCGCCCCGAGGCGATCGAGGCGGCGCTCGCGATCACGCTGCTGGCGCCGACCGTACCGATGCTGTTCATGGGCGAGGAATGGGGTGCGCAGGCGCCGTTTCCGTTCTTCTGTGATTTTCAAGGCCATCTCGCCGAAGCGGTGCGTGCCGGACGGCGCAAGGAATTCGCCGGAGCTTACGAGACCTACGGCGACGACGTCCCCGACCCGCTCAGCGCCGATGCGTTCAACAGCGCCGTGCTCGACTGGCGCGAACGCGATGGCGGGGCCGGCGCGCAGCGGCTAGCGCTGGTGTCGCGGCTGTTGCAGGTCCGGCGGAATGCGATCGTCCCACGGCTCGCCGGCGCACGGTTCGGCACCGCCGACATCGTGGATGGTGGCCTACTGACCGCAAGCTGGCGGCTCGGCGATGGAGCCACGCTCGAACTCGTCGCCAATCTGTCGGACGACGAACGCGACCATGGCGTCTCACCGGCCGCGGGAACTATTTTATGGGGCGGCGATTGGAACCAGATCCTTCCGCCCTGGGCGGTGTCCTGGCGCCTCGAGCATCCGTAATGCCTCCTGCGATACCGACTGCCACCTACCGCGTCCAACTCACTGCCGATTTCGGTTTCGACGCTGCCGCCGCGATCGTGCCCTATCTGAAGCGGCTCGGCATCTCGCATCTGTATGCCTCGCCGTTCATGAAGGCGCGCAAGGGCTCGACCCACGGCTATGACATCGTCGATCACACCAAGCTCAACCCCGCGCTCGGGGGCGAAGCCGGCTTTGCCCGTCTCAGCGATGCGCTGAAGCAGCACGACGTCGGCCTGATCCTCGACTTCGTGCCCAATCATGTCGGCGTGCATTACGCCGACAATCCGTGGTGGCTCGACGTTCTCGAATGGGGTCCGGCCTCGCCGCACGCCGCGTCGTTCGACATCGATTGGGATATGCTGCCGTTCCGCGCCCGCGGCGGCGTGCTGCTGCCAATCATCGGCTCGTCTTACGGCAAGGCGCTGGAAGGCGGCGAAATCGAGCTGCGCTTTGATGCCGCCGACGGCAGTTTTTCAGCGTGGTACTATGAACACCGGCTGCCGATCGCACCGCAGCGCTACAGCGAGATTCTGCGCAGCGTCGTGCGCGAGGCCGACGCGGCCGAGACTGACGTCGGGCGCGCGATTCTCGATCTCGCCGCCCGCTATACCGGCTTGCGCCGGCCGTCGCGCAAGGAGGCGCCGGAGTTTAAAGCCGCATTGCAGGCGATCCCCGGCGCCGCCGAGGTGATCGCGCGTGGTCTCGACGCCTACCGTGCCGGAGAAGGCCGCGCGTCGCAGATCCAAGCGCTGCATAATCTCTTGGAGCGTCAGCATTACAAGCTCGGCCATTGGCAACTGGCCTCGAGCGAGATCAACTACCGGCGGTTCTTCGATGTTAACACCCTCGCCGGCCTGCGCGTCGAAGACGCCGCCACCTTCGAGGCGATCCACCGCCGCGTGAAGAAGCTGCTTGCCGACGGCCAACTCCACGGACTGCGGCTCGACCACATCGACGGCCTCCGCGATCCGGCACAGTATTTTCAACGTTTGCGACGGCTGGCGCGCGACGCCCAAGGCGCCGGCGCACCGCCGCTCTATACAGTGGTCGAGAAGATCCTCGGCGAAGGCGAAGAGCTGCACCGCTTCGCCGGCGTGCACGGCACCACCGGCTACGAATGGCTGAACGTGATCAGTCGCGTCCTGCTCGACGGCGCCGGCCTCAAGCCGCTGGAGGAGACCTGGCGGCAGGCCAGCAACCTGTCACCGACGTTCGATCCGGTCCTCAAGGCCGCCAAGCGCCGCGTGCTGGAGACGCTGCTGCTCAGCGAGTTCACCGTCCTCACCCGGCTGCTGGCGCGGATCGCGTCGGGCCATTACTCGACCCGAGACTTCTCCGCCGACAATCTGCGTCAGGTGTTCGAGCTGTACGTGCTGCACTTCCCGGTCTACCGGACTTACCTGATCGGCAGCGGCCCGACGCGCCTCGATCGTGACCTGATCGAGGACACCATCGCCAAGGCGCGCGCCGATTGGTTCGGCGCCGACGACGGCATCTTCGAATTCCTCAAAGACGTGCTGACGATGGACCTGGTGAAGCCGGGCCGCGCACCGCATTCCAAACAGCGGGTGCGCCACTTCGCGCTGAAGGTGCAGCAGTTCACCGGGCCGACGATGGCCAAGTCGCTCGAGGACACCGCGTTCTACCGTTATCATCGGATGCTCGCGCTGAATGAAGTCGGCGGCGATCCGGCCGCGCCTGAAATGCCGATCGTCGCCTTCCACGAGGAAATGCGGCGCCGCGCCAAGGACTGGCCGCACGGCATGACCGCGACCATGACCCACGACGCCAAGCGCGGCGAGGACGCCCGCGCGCGGCTGCTGGCGCTCGCGGAAATCCCCGGCGCCTGGGCCAGCGCAGTCGGCAAATGGAAAGTGCTCAACGCGCCGCATCTGGTTGTCGACGGCGAAATGCGCGCGCCCTCGGCCGCGTTCGAATACATGCTGTATCAGGCGCTGCTCGGCGCCTGGCCGTTGTCCGCCGATCCGGATTTCGCCGATCGCTTCCAGGGCTTCGCGCTGAAGGCCGCGCGCGAGGGCAAGCAGGAGACCAACTGGCTCAATCCCAACCTTGCCTATGAGGACGGGTTACGAAGTTTCATCGACCGCCTGCTCGATCCGAAACTGTCCGGCGATTTCTTGGAGTCGGTCGAGAGCCTGCACCGACGGCTGTCGCTGCTCGGCGCGCTCAATAGCCTCAGCCAGGTGACGCTGAAGGCGACCATGCCAGGCGTGCCGGATTTCTATCAAGGCACCGAGTTCTGGGACTTCTCGCTGGTCGATCCTGACAACCGTCGTCCGGTGGACTTCGCCATGCGCACCCAAGTCCTCGACGCACTACCGGACCGTCCGGATTGGGACGCGCTGATCGCGCGCTGGCCCGACGGCCACGTCAAGCTGGCTTGGACGCGCCACCTGCTGTGGCTGCGCCAGCAACACGCCGCGCTGTTCGCCGATGGCGACTACCGGCCGCTCGCGGTCACCGGCCCGCATCGCGACCACGTCATCGCGTTCGCCCGCACCCGAGGCACCGAGGCCCTGATCGTCTTGGTCGGAAAGGGATTTGCCGGACTGTCCGACGAGGGACGGCAATGGCCGAGCGGCGATGCCTTCGAGGGCGCGGTCGAGACCAAAGGTTATGTGGTCGAGACCGACGACGGCGACAATGCCTCCGGCGAACTGCCGCTACGCGACCTGTTCCGTCGCCTGCCGGTCGCCCTGCGTCACGCCGAATCAAGACGCGCGCGACGCGGCTGATCTGGCAGCACCGGTACTCCTCCTGCAGCCTCGTCAGCCGGGGCAGGCGTCAGCGAGCGAAACCGGATCTGCCACCTGCACCGACAGCAACCAGACGCTTCGCAAGGCACCCGCGCTTGCGAGAGCCCACAAACACCGAGGCCGCCCGGGAGCTGAAGCCGGACGGCCTGACGGGGTTTGTGCCGACAAGGAGAATCGGTTCCCTCACCCGCCGAACCAGATTTTCAAGATTCGCTTACTTGAAGATTAATGAATCGCTTCGAATAACTACTTGCTGCAACGCGACAATTTGCGTGCAGCGCACACGCTGATTACTTCTTCTCCAACATCAAATGACCGCGTTTCTGAATTGCCACGCGCGCCGCATCGGCGAATTTCTGCAGCAGCCAGGGCAGCCGTACTTCGAGCCGAACATGATCCTCGGCGACGTCGACCTGCCCGGCCGCGACCTGACCGAGCGCGCGGACGCGAAACAGCATCTGGTCGCCGCGCCAGGTCTCTTCGTCGACCTTGAGCACCGGTACGTTGATCGCCGCACGGCTGAGGCCGCTCTGCAGTCTGCGGCGCGCCTCGTCTCGACCGAGGTGATGGGGAATTGATACGACAAGCGGAGCTGACATCGCGGCATCCTCGTCACGAATACGGATTGATCATTCCTATTTAGGCAAGCATTGCGAAAACAACAGGGCGCTGCGCGCGATGCCGAGTTTCCGCCGCGGAACCTTCATTGTTACGCCGTGTTCTCTCTCCCGACAGGCGGAGCATTCGGGCGACCCGCCGCGATAAGGAGAGCGACATGTCCATCGGCACAATCATCCTGATCATTCTGATCATCGCGTTGCTGGGCGGATTCACCGGGGTCGGCGGCGGTCCGTTCTACGGGACTGGTTACTACGGCGGTGGTGGTCTCGGTCTGATCGTCGTGATCCTGCTGATCCTGCTGTTGCTCGGCAAGATCTGACGCACGGCATCGTTCCGTCTGCTCCATGAGTGCAGATCATGGCCGGGCCTTACGCCCCCTGCGCGGCAAATGCCGCTCAGGAACGGCGAAAGCCCGGCCAGCGACGTTGTCGCCAAGGTCTCAATGGGCCGATGGCCGCGCGAGTTAGCTCCTGCCGGAGGTCAGCGCCCTGATCGCCGCTTTCAGCGGGACCGCAGCAGCATCGCAATCCGCCCACGCCTTCGAGCGTTTCATCAAGGCGGGGACCGACGCGATGGTGTAGCGCTGCGGATCGAGCCCAGCCTTCACCTGTGACCATGTCAGCGGCATCGACACGGGAGCGCCGGTGCGGGCGCGCGGCGACAGAACTGCGACCGCGGTCGACATCCGGTCGTTGCGCAAGTAGTCAAGGAAGATCTTTCCCTTGCGCTTCTGCTTCGACATGTTGAGCAGATATTCCTCCGGGCTGTCTTCCGCCATCTGCGCGCACACCGTCTGGGCGAAGGTCTTGGCCGCCTTCCAGTCGATGCTGTCGTCGTGCTTCAGCGGCACCACCACATGGAGCCCCTTGCCGCCGGTGGTCTTGCAGAAAGTCGCGAGGCCCACCGCCTCGAGCCGCTGCTTCATCTCCTTGGCGGCCGCGATCACCACGTCGAAACCGACCTCGGGGGCCGGATCGAGATCGAACACCAGTCGTCCCGGCACGTCGTAACGATCGGGTGCGCAATTCCACGGATGCAGTTCGACACCGCCGATCTGCGCCGCCGCGATCACCCCCTCGACCCGATCGATCTGCACGTAGGGCTTGCGGTCACCCGAGACTTTGGCGAGCCCAATCAGATTCGACATCCCCGGCATGGCGTGGCGCTGAAAAAAGTGCTCGCCGTCGATCCCGTCAGGCGCACGCACAATCGAACACGGTCGTCCCTTGATGTGTGGGATCAGCCAATCGCCCACGGCCGCAAAGTAATCGGCCAGGTCGCGTTTGGTGATCGCGCCGCCGACCTCGCTTGCCGGCCACAGCTCCTTGTCGGGCTTGGAGATCACCACGCCCAACACCTCGACTCGCGCAGCGTCAGCGCGCCGCGGCGAAGTGCGCTTCTGCACCTTCGAAGCTTTCCTTGTCGCCTTCTTGACTGTCTTCTTTGCAGTCCTGCCGGCATAGCGCTTCGGTTTCGGTTCGGCGAGCTCGACCTGCTGCGGCTCTTCGGCCTCGACCTCCGCAGCCGGCTTGTCGGCGCGCAGGCCCTTGAACGCGGCCTGCCGCACCATGCCGGCGCCGGTGAAGCCGGCGAATTCGATCTCGGCGACAAGATCCGGGGTCACCCAATGCATCTCGCGCTCCGTCTTCGGTGCGTTGGCGCCGCTGAACGGGCTCCGATCCGCTTCATGAGCTTTCAACTCGGGCAGGATGCGCCTGACGACGTCCTGGCCGAAACCGGTGCCGACGATTCCCACATACGCCAGATCGTCGCCACGATGGACGCCAACCAGCAGCGAGCGGAATTTGCCGTTGGTCGTCTTCCAGCCGCCGATCACCACCTCGTGGCCGGCGCGGCACTTCGCCTTGGTCCAGCCGCCGCTGCGCCCCGAGCGATACGGCGCATCGAGATTCTTCGACACGATGCCTTCCAGCGATAGCCGGCAGGCCGACTGCAGAATGGCATCTCCGCCGGTGTCGAAATGCTCGACGTAGCGGATCAGCGCTTCCTTGCGACGGCCGCGTGCGGCCTTCAGCAACGCGGCGAGCCGCTCCTTACGCTCGGACAGAGGCAGCCCTCGCAGATCCTCGCCCTCGGCATAGAGCAGATCAAACGCGAAGCAGATCAGATTGCCGGTGTCGCCATCGGACAGCGCTGCCTGCAGCGCGGCGAAATCCGGTTGCCCGTGTGAATCCAGCGCCACCACTTCGGTATCGATGATCGCGTCCGGCAGCGCCGCCGCCTCCCTGGCGATCGCACCGAATTTGGCGGTCCAGTCGAAGCCCTTGCGTGTCAGCAGCCTAGCCTTGCCGTGTTCGACGCGAAGCTGCATCCGGTAGCCATCGAACTTGATCTCATGGCCCCAGCCGCCCGCGCTGGGCGGCCGGTCCACCGAGGTGCAGAGCTGCGGCGGTACGAAGTCCGGCATCGCTACGCGCTGGCTATGCGCTCGCTTGCTTCGTACCTTCGTTTTGGCCGGCTTGGTGGCTTTCGCCGTCGCGGATGTGGTCCTAGCGCTTCTTTTCGCCCGCTCGTCGGCGGCGAGCCCGCTGCTGGAATCCCACACCGCGTCCGCCGTCACCTTGGCGGCCGCCTTGCGCAGCATGAAGGGCTTCGGCGCCTTGCCCTTGCCTTGCGCGATCGCCGCCATTGCGCGTCCGGACGCGACCGAGCAATCGTCGTCCAGTACCGTGTCTGTGTCACCCTCGCGGGCGTAGTCGTCGCGGTGCTTGATCAGCAGCCAATTGGTGCGCTTGCCACCGATGCGGTCGTGCCGCATCCGCACCAGCACCCAGCTGCCATGCAGCTTCTCGCCATGCAGGGTGAACTTCAGGTCGCCGGTCTTGAAGCCGCGCTCGGGATCGTCGCACTCCCAATAGCCGCGATCCCAGAGCTGCACCGTGCCGCCGCCATACTGCCCCTTGGGAATCGTGCCTTCGAAGTCACCGTAGTCGAGCGGATGATCCTCGACCTCGACAGCAAGGCGCTTGTCGTTGGGATCGAGCGACGGTCCTTTGGTCACCGCCCAGGACTTAAAGACACCGCCATATTCCAGGCGCAGGTCGTAGTGCAGCCGGGTGGCGTCGTGCTTCTGGATCACGAACCTTCGCTGCTTCGAAGGCGCCACCTTGCCGTCGCCGCGCGGCTCCGCGGTCTGCGCGAAGTCACGTTTCTTGCGGTAGATGCTGAGCTTGTTGCTGGCCACCGTCGCTCCTTCGCGCCGCCTGCAGGCTGGGCTCGACCGGAACCAAAACCCGGGATGCCCGTTCAAGTTCCCGGCCATGATCGCATTGCCCCGGCCGTCTGGTCGCGACGGCTCCAGCCTACGGAGAACTCCCATGCCTCGCGCCTACTGGAAGGGCACGCTGAAGCTGTCGCTGGTCACCTGCCCGGTGGCGCTGTATCCGGCGACAACCAGCGGTGAGAAGACCCGCTTCCATATGATCAACGCCGCGACCGGCAACCGGCTGAAGCAGCAGATGATCGACGAGGACACCGGCGAGGTCGTGGAAAAGGAGCAAAAGACCCGCGGCTACGAGGTTCGCAAGGGCAAGTACATTGCGATCGACAAGGACGAGCTGGAAGCGGTGCAGATCGAGAGCACCCACACCATCGACATCGACAGTTTCGTCCCCGCCGAAGAGATCGATCAGCGCTATCTCGACCGCCCCTATTACATTGTGCCCGACGGCAAGGCCGGGATCGACGCCTTCGCGGTGATCCGCGACGCGATGAAAGACAAGGATCGCGTCGCGCTCGGCCGCATCGTGCTGACCAACCGCGAACATGTGCTGGCGATCGAACCACTCGGCAAGGGACTGCTGGCGACGACGCTGCGCTACCCTTACGAACTCCGCGACGCCGACGAGTATTTCGAGGGCATCAAGTCGCCGAAGATCTCCAAGGACATGATCGAGCTGGCCGGCCACATCCTCGAGACCAAAGCGGCACATTTCGATCCCAAAAAATTCAAGGACGAGTACGAGACCGCATTGAAGGCGCTGGTCAAGCGCAAGGCCTCCGGAAAATCGATCAAGCTCACGGAGCCGGAGGACAAGGAGAGCAACGTCGTCAGCCTGATGGACGCGTTGAAGCAGAGTCTGGAAGGCGGCAAGTCCGGGGCGAAGACTGGCAAGGCCCACAGCCGCCGTAAAGCCTCCCCCTCCTCCGCCCGCAGCAGCACCAAGACGCGCCGCTCCAATGCTCGGCAGCGCAAGGCGGGGTGAGACTGGCTCCGATCGGGCATCCTACAAAGCTACTCTGACAGCTTAGGACGCCTCGGAGCTTTGCCCCACACCGTCATTCCGGGGCGCGAGCGCCCGCTCGCGAACCCGGAATCTCGAAGTTGTTTTGCCGCAGCGCGGCAGAACCATCAGTGCCCTGAATCTCAGATACCGGGTGCGCCGCTGCGCGGCGCCCCGGAATGACCCGCGCTTGGGTGGTACGCGCTTAGTCCGACGACGTCTTCTTCCCGGCCTTGCGCTTCGACGATTTGCGGCCGGACGATTCTCGCGCGCTGGATGACTTGGACGATGTGCGGCCCGGCGACTTCTTCGCGCCGGTCTTCTTGCTGCTGGACTTTGTCGTCCTCTTGGTCGTCTTTTTCGTGGTCTTACGGCCGGACTTCGCGGCCTTCTTGGTACTCTTCTTCGCCGCCTTCTTACCGGTCTTCTTCGGCACCTTGGCGCCCTCGGCGCGGGCTTCCGATAGGCCGATCGCGATCGCCTGTTTGCGGCTCTTGACCGTCTTGCCGGAGCCGCCGCTCTTCAGCGTGCCGGCCTTGCGCTTCTTCATCGCGCGGCCGACCTTGGCGGACGCCTTCTTGGAATATTTCCGGGCCATGATCTCCTCCCTACGGAACGAAGACCAATGATGGCGACCGGCGATAGTTCCTCCGCGCTGCTAGCCGCGGCTCGCCTCGTCCGCAGCGGAGTTGAGCGCCCGCTTCTCGATGACGAACACGATCACCTCGTCGCGACGTTCGCTCGACGTGATGCGATCGCCGGTCTCGCCGATCAGCACCGGGATGTCGATCAGCGCCATCGGATCGGTGCAGCGGACTTCCAGCACGTCGCCGAACGCCAGGCGCGTCAGCGCCTTGCGGGTCTTCAGCACCGGCAGCGGGCATTTCAGCCCGGTGAGATCGAGAACGGTCGTGGTCATGGAGGCGGACGATGACGAAGCCGCGGGACGCGGTCAATCGCCTCGGCCTCGTTCTTATTGCCGAGCCCGCCTGCGCTGAGCTAACCACGGGGCGTCGCCTCAGCCGCGACCAGCTTTGCGGAGTTCGCGATGGCCGATGCTCTTCCTCCCGCCGTGATCCTCGCCGGCGGTCTGGCCCGCCGGATGGGTGGCGGCGACAAGCCGCTGCGTGCCGTCGCAGGCCGACCGCTGCTGGCGCGCGTGATCGAGCGTCTGCAGCCGCAATGCCGCGCGCTGGCGCTCAACGCCAACGGCGATCCCGCGCGTTTCGCGCCGTTCGGCCTTCCGGTGATCGCCGACAGTGTCCAGGGTTTCCCCGGCCCGCTCGCCGGCATCCTTGCGGCGCTGGATTGGGCCGCGGCGCAGCAGCCCGATGCGACCTGCGTGCTGACCGCACCGGGCGATTGCCCGTTCCTGCCGCACGATCTGGTGGCCCGGTTGAACGAGGCACGGCTCGCCGAAGCGGCAGAGATCGCCGTCGCCGCCTCCGGCGGTCATCTGCATCCGGTGATCGCACTGTGGCCGGTCGCGCTCCGCGACGCGCTGCGAACCGCTTTGATCGACGAGGACATCCGCAAGGTCGAACGCGTCACCGCGCGCTATCCGCGCGCGGTGGTTGAGTGGCCGGTCACGCCATTCGACCCGTTCTTCAATGCCAACACGCCGGAAGATGTGGCCGAAGCCGAGCGCATCGTGGCGGGCGATCCATAGCAAAACGCCTCCCCGTCATTGCGAGGAGCAAAGCGACGAAGCAATCCAGCGCCGAGCACTGGGCTCCGGGATTGCTTCGCTTCGCTCGCAATGACGAAAACTGCGGCGGGCTTTACGGCGTCAGCACCGCGCGGCCGACCAGCTTGCCCTTCTGCAGATCGATGAGCGCATCGTAAGCCTGCGACAGCCCCACCTTGGTGACCGGGATCGGCGACACCTTCTTGGCGCGAACCAGATCGAGCAGCTCCTGAGTCTCCGCGAGATTGCCGACATAGCTGCCCTGAATGGTAATCGCCCGCATCGGGATGAACGGCAGCGCCCATGGCGCGCCGCCGCCGAACAGGCCGACGATCACCAGCTTGCCGCCCTTGGTGAGGCAATCGAAGCCGAGCTGCGCGGTCTGCGGATTGCCGACCAGATCGAGCGCACCGCGTACCGGGCCTTTGGCGATCGCCGCGATCTGCGCCAGCGCATCCGGTGCTGCGCCGTCGACCGCGCCGAGCGCACCGGCCTTTTGTGCCGCCTCGCGCTTGGCCGCATCGATGTCGACCATGATGGCGCCCTTGCCGCCCATCGCCTTGAGCAGCTCCAGCGCCATCAATCCGAGGCCGCCGGCGCCGAAGATCACGATCGGACTGTCGAAGCAGAAATCCAGCTTCTTCAGCGCGCTGTAGGTGGTGATGCCGGAGCACGCATAGGGCGCCGCGGTCACCGGATCGAGCCCGTCGAGGCTGAGCAGATAGCGCGGATGCGGCACGATCAGCTCGTCCGAATAACCGCCGTCACAATACACGCCGAGGAAGCGCGGCTTCAGGCACATATTCTCGTCGCCGGCCTTGCAGACATCGCAGCTCCCGCAGCCGATCCACGGATACACCAGCGCGACCTCGCCGATCTTGGCGTCCTTGGCGTCGGGGCCGGCGGCAACGATCTCGCCGACGGTCTCGTGGCCCATCGTCAGCGGCAGCGCGACGCCGCGATCGGCGAGCGACAACTTCTTGCGGCCGTGGCCGAGTTCATAGCCGCCCTCCCAGATATGCAGATCGCTGTGGCAGATGCCGGCCGCCTTGACGCGCACCAGCACCTGCGTGCCGGTCAGTTCCGGCGTCGGCCGGTTGTCTTCGCTCAGCGGCTTGCCGAAATCGGTGACGCGAAAGCTCCTCATGGCGTAATCTCCCGAGAGTGTTTTTGTTTATCGCCGAAGCATGCCACGGCGCCGCACGGTCGTCGATGGCCGGCGCAGCTTACGCCGCGCTGCGGAATTCGGCCGCAGTCTGCGCCACCAGCTCGGCGATCGGCACGATGCCGCCGATCCCGGAGGCCGAATGCCCAGCGCTCCAGATGTCGCGCCAGCGCTTCGGCCTGTCCTCGCGCGCGCCGACGTCGATGTCCTTGCCGATATCGATGCCGCCGCGCTCCGGCAGATCGTCCGGATCGAGCCCGGCGGCGACGATCGACGGCCGCAGCATGTTGGTCTGCAGCCCGGTGAAGGCTTTGGTCAGCAGGATGTCGTCGGCACTCGCCTCCACCAGCATCGCCTTGTAGCGCGGGTCCGCAAGGCTCTCTTCGGTGGCGATGAACTTGGTGCCCATGTAGCCGAGATCGCAGCCGAGCGTCATCGCGGCGCGCAGCGCGACGCCATCGCTGATACCGCCGGCCAGCACGATCACGCCGTCAAAGAACTGCCGCACCGCGCGCACGAAGGCGAACGGATTGAGCCAGCCGGTCTGCCCACCGGCGCCGGCGGTGAGCAGTACCAGGCCGTCGACGCCGGCCGCCGCCGCGCGTTCGGCGTGACGGATGCTGGCGACGTCGGCCAGCACCATCGCGCCGACATCGTGCAGCGGTGCAATCACCGGCTGCGGCGAGCCGACGCTGGTGATCACCACCTCGGGCTTGTGCCGCAACAGCAGCTTCAAATCGTCGCCGAGCCGCGCATTGGAGCGATGCACGATCAGGTTCGGGCACCATGGCGCGGCGCGCCGGCCGCTCGCCTGCTCGTGCGCGTCGAGTCGCCGGGTGATCTCGCCGAGCCATTCGCCGAGTTGTTCCGTCGTGCGGCAATTCACCGTCGGAAATGATCCGATCACGCCGTTCCGACACGCCGCCGCTACCAGATCGACGCCGGACACCAGAAACATCGGCGCCGCAATCAGCGGCAAACTGAGACGATCGCCAAAGCGCGCCAGACGGTCCGATGATTTCACGGCAGTTTCCTCCTGCTCTGTTTGCATCGACTGTGGCCAGCCGTGCTAATGTGGTTGCCGAACATTGGCACGCCCAATAGCCGATGACAAAACACAAGGGAGACGAACGCCATGACTGCCGAGCTCAACTCCTTTCCGACCGCGGGCACGCAGACGCTGCGGGCGCTGGCGCGCTATCCGTCGCGCACCGCGTTCGCCTGGCCCGGCGGCAGCCTGAGCTACCGCGGCGCCACCGACATGATCGGCAGCATCCAGAAGGTGTTCATGGGACTCGGCCTGCCGCCGGGCACGCGCGTCGCGCTACTCACCGCTAATCGTGCCGACACTTGGTGCGCCGGCGTCGCGGCGCAGCTCTGCCGCTTCGCCATCACTTGGCTGCACCCGCTCGGCTCGCGCCAGGATCAACTCGATCAGATCGAAGATTCCGGCGCCACGGTGCTGGTGGTCGATGCCGCGGCGTTTCTCGAACGCGGCGGCGAGCTCGCCGCCCAGGCCAGCGGCCTGCGCCACGTCTTCACCGTCGGCCGCGCCGACTACGGCCTCGATCTGTTGGCAGCGATGGACCGGGCCGGCAGCGCCACGCCGCGCGACTATGCGCAGGTCGACGACGTCGCGGTGCTGAACTACACCGGCGGCACTACCGGCAAATCCAAGGGCGCGCTGCGCCGGCATCGCGAGACTGCGGGCTTCGCGAGCGCGATCCTCGCCGATTTCGAGATCCCGTTCGACCCGCGCTATCTCACCGTGGCGCCGATCAGCCATGTCGCCGGCACCAAGGTGCTGCCGTCGCTGATCCGCGGCGGCACCGTACACATGATGAAGGGGTTCGACCCTGAGGCCGTGCTGCAGACCATCGCGCGCGAGAAGATCAACTTCACGCTGTTCGTGCCGACCATGGTCTACGTGCTGCTCGATCATCCGGCGCTCGCCAAGACCGACCTGTCGTCACTCGATCTGGTGCTGTACGGCGCTTCGCCGATGTCACCGACCCGGCTGATCGAAGGTATCGAACGGATCGGGCCGGTGTTCTCGCAGCTCTACGGCCAGACCGAGTGCTATCCGGTGTCGGTGCTGCGCAAGGCCGATCACGATCCGAAGCAGCCGGAACTGTTTCTGTCGTGCGGCTTCCCGATCGCCGCGTGCGACGCCCGGATTCTCGACGAGAACGATCAGGAAGTCGCCGACGGCGAAGCTGGCGAGATCTGCGTGCGCGCGCCGCACGTCATGACCGAATACTGGCAGCGCCCGGAACAGACCGCCGAGACGCTGAAGAACGGCTGGCTGCACACCGGCGACATCGCCAAGCGTGACGACCGCGGCTACATGTACATCCTCGACCGCAAGAAGGACATGATCGTGTCCGGCGGCTTCAACATCTTCCCGCGCGAGGTCGAGGACGTGTTGTCGACCCATCAGGACGTCGCGATGGTCGCGGTGGTGGGCGTGCCCGACGACAAATGGGGCGAAGCCGTCACCGCGGTCGTGGTCGCCAAACCCGGCACCAAGCCCGACGAGCGCGACCTGATCGAGCTCGTGAAGACCCGCAAAGGCTCGGCGCATGCGCCGAAGTCGGTGCAGTTCGTGACCGAGCTCCCCATGACTGGCGTCGGCAAGATCGACAAGAAGGTGCTACGCGCCGGCTTCTGGGCCGGGCGCGATCGGATGGTGGGGTAGTTCGCAATCCCTTCAATGGTCATTCCGGGGCGCGCGCAGCGCGAACCCGGAGTGACGACTTGGTATTACGACCGAAACAGCCGGGTGTACTGCGTCTCGTGGCGGAGGCTGGCGAGATCGGCGCGGAAGGTGGCGGTGCCGAGGTCGTCGAGCGAGGCGGCGAGCGCGCGGCTGCCCGTCGCGATCACCGATGGCTCCAGCGCGGCGAGCACGCGCTGGCTGTCGGTCTGGCCGAGCGGAATCAGCCGCGCGCCGGCAGAGATCCAGTTCGACGTCACCGCGTGCAGGAAGGCGTGCAGCGTCGCTGGCAGCGGCACGCCGTGCGCTGCGCTGACCACGCCGACCGCGACCGGATAGGCGATCGCCTCGCCGCACGCGGCCACCGCGCGGCCGAGGCCGTCGCTGTCCCACGCGTTGCGGGCGATCTGGATGAAGGCGCGGCCCTGCGACAGCGTCTCGAGCTGCCGCTCCGCCGAGGTGACGAACGCTGCGGCAAGTTCGGCTACCGCGTGCAAGCCGGCGTCATCGCCTCGCTCCGCGGCGCAATAGGCATGACAGAGCAGCACCGCGTCGCAGAAGCCGGCGCCGTGCTGCAGCATCGCATCGAGCCAGTCGCGCAGAGTAGCGGCGTCGGTGACGTCGCCCGCCTCCACCGCCCATTCGATGCCGCTGGAATAGGAGAACGCGCCGACCGGAAACGCCGGCGACAGCCAGGTCATCAACCGGTACAGCGCCGCACTCTGCTCTGCGGGCAGCGGCTGCGCCGATGGCTCCGGCTCAGTGCTCATGCTTGTGGGAGTGGCCGTGCGAATGACCGCAATGCTCGTCATGGACGTGATCATCATGCCCATGATGATCGTGCCCGCAACCGTGACCATGGGCATGACCGTGATGATCATGACCGTGATGATCATGGTCATGATGCGCGTGATCGTGGGGCGCGTGTGCGGCCTCGCCGCTGTCATGCGCGGGCGCGTAGGCGCCGCCTTCCGGATCGAACGGCGCTTCGATCTCCACCACCTTGCCGCCGAGGCCGCGCACCATGTCGGCGATGACGTGGTCGCGGCGAATCCGCAGCGCCTTGGCCATCAGTTGCGTCGGCAGATGGCGGTTGCCGAGATGCCAGGCGAGCCGCACCAGATGCAAGGAATCGCGGCCGCGGATTTCGAGCAGCGGCTCGGGCGCCGCGACGACTTCCACCAGGCGCCCGTCGTCGAGCACCAGCGCGTCGCCGCCGCGCAGCGCCACCGCGTGCTCGAGGTCGAGCAGGAATTCGAGGCCGCGCGTGCCGGTCATCGCCATCCGGCGGCGATGGCGATCATCGAACGCCAGCACGACGGTGTCGGCCGCCGGCGCCGTAAAGTGATATTGCCCGTAGACTTTGCTGGCTCGGATCATGGAGTGCTCATCGCATATCAGGACGAGCCAGAAGCTTTAGAGCATTTCCCGGGCGAGGGAAATCCGGATCACACCGCGCGGCGAGGACTTCATGAGCGCTTTGAAACGGCTGTATGCGGCTCAATGGAAGTGACCACCTCTCCCCGTCGTCATTGCGAGGAGCGAAGCGACGAAGCAATCCAGAGGCTCGGCACACCGATGCTGGATTGCTTCGCTTCGCTCGCAATGACGCGGAGAGCTGCCTCAGAACGTCTCGACCTTGCCGTCGCTGATGATCTCGATCACGGTCGGCGAGGCTTTCAGCGGCGCCGACAGTTCGCGCCACACCTTCATGTGCGGCGCACGGGCATGGGCGTTGAGATCCTCCCGGCTCTCCCAGCGCTCCACCACCACGAAGGTGTTCGGATCGTTGATCGAGATGTGGTTCTCGTAAGAGATGCAGCCCTTTTCCTTGCGGGTCTCGGCGATGCACGCCTTGGCGCCTGCGATGTAAGCGTCTCGCGACTCCGGCTTCACTTGGGTGGTGGCGACGACGTAAATCATGGGGATCTTCCCTTCTCGTTGGCGGCTGCGAGGCTGCTTACTTCACGTCGACTTTGGCCGGCGTGATGATCTCGATCTTCGGCGGCGCCATCAGGCATTTGGCAGCGGCACGGCCGAACGCCTTGAAGTGCTCGGTCTTGCCGTGCGGGCCGAGCGCCTCCGCGTTCTCCCACTGTTCGACGAACACCATCTGGGTGGGATCGGTGACGCTCTCGTGCAGATCGTAGGCGACGTTGCCCGGCTCCTGGCGCGTGCCAGCGATACAATCCTTGGCAGCGGCGATCAGCTCGGCCCGCATCTCGGGCTTCACGGTCAAAGTGGCGATGACATAGATCACGAATATTCCTCCCGGCGGATTGTCAATGCAACTCGGCGCTCGTTGTCAGGCCGGCGCCGCCGCCGGACCATAGGCGGATGCCGCCGGGATGCAAAGGGGTGGCTCAACCGCGTCGACGCGCCACCACGCGACGGTCATTCCGGGATGCGCGCGAACGCGCGCAGACCCGGAATCGCGAAGTTTGTGCGGATCGAGATTCCGGGTTCGCCGCTTCGCGGCGCCCCGGAATGACCGGCGGAGAGGTTGCGCGTAACAGGCTGGTGTTGACGAACGAGAAGCCCCTCAGAACATGAAGTAGCGCTGCGCCAGCGGCAGCACGTCGGCGGGCGCGCAAGTGAGCAGTTCGCCGTCGGCGCGGACTTCGTAGGTCTCGGGATCGACTTCGAGCTTCGGCGTGGCGTCGTTGTGGATCATGCTCTTCTTGGAGATGCCGCTGCGGACGTTGCTGATCGGATACAGCGTCTTGGCGATGCCGAGATCGCGCGCCAGATTGCCCGCGGCCGCGGCCTGCGAGGTGAACACCACCGACGACGCGGTCAGCGCCTTGCCGAAGGCGCCGAACATCGGCTGGTAGTGCACCGGCTGCGGCGTCGGGATCGAGGCGTTGGGATCGCCCATCGGCGCCGCGACGATGCTGCCACCCTTGATGATGCAGTCCGGCTTGACGCCGAAGAACGCCGGCGACCACAGCACCAGGTCAGCCATCTTGCCCTTTTCGACCGAACCGATCAGCTTCGACACGCCATGCGCGATCGCCGGGTTGATCGTGTACTTGGCGATGTAGCGCTTGACCCGGAAATTGTCGTTGCGCGCCGAGTCCTGCGGCAGCGCGCCGCGCTGCTTCTTCATCTTGTCGGCAGTCTGCCAGGTGCGGATGATCACTTCGCCGAGCCGGCCCATCGCTTGCGAATCCGACGACATCATCGACAGCGCGCCGAGGTCGTGCAGGATGTCCTCGGCCGCGATCGTCTCCTTGCGGATGCGGCTCTCCGCGAAGGCGAGATCCTCGGCGATCGACGGATCGAGATGGTGGCATACCATCAGCATGTCGAGATGCTCGTCGATAGTGTTCCTGGTGAACGGCCGCGTCGGATTGGTCGACGACGGCAGCACGTTGTCGAGGCCCGCGACCTTGATGATGTCCGGCGCGTGGCCGCCGCCGGCGCCTTCGGTGTGAAAGGCGTGAATGGTGCGGCCCTTGAACGCCTTCACAGTGTCTTCGACGAAGCCCGACTCGTTGAGCGTGTCGGTGTGAATCATCACCTGGATGTCGTAGGCGTCCGCGACGGTGAGGCAGTTGTCGATCGCCGCCGGCGTCGTGCCCCAGTCCTCGTGCAGCTTGAGCGCGCAGGCCCCGCCTTCGATCATCTCCCTCAGCGGGCCGGGCAACGCGGCGTTGCCCTTGCCGGAAATGCCGAGATTGACCGGGAAGGCATCGAACGACTGGATCATCCGGCCGATATGCCACGGCCCCGGCGTACAGGTCGTCGCGAAGGTGCCGTGTGACGGACCGGTGCCGCCGCCCAGCATGGTCGTCACGCCGCTCATCAGCGCATGTTCGATCTGCTGCGGGCAGATGAAATGGATGTGGCTGTCGAAGCCGCCGGCGGTGAGGATCTTGCCTTCGCCGGCGATCACGTCGGTGCCGGGACCGATGATGATATCGACATTGGGCTGGATGTCCGGATTGCCGGCCTTGCCGATCGCGGTGATCACGCCGGCGGTGATGGCGACATCGGCTTTGACGATGCCCCAGTGATCGACGATCAGCGCGTTGGTAATCACGGTGTCGGCGGCGCCGTCGGCATTGGTCACCTGCGACTGCCCCATCCCGTCGCGGATCACCTTGCCGCCGCCGAACTTCACCTCCTCGCCGTAGGTGGTGAAATCCTTCTCGACCTCGATGATCAGATCGGTGTCGGCAAGCCGGACACGGTCGCCGGTGGTCGGGCCGAACATGTCGGCATAGACGGAACGTGCAATCTTCGTGCTCACAACACGGCCCTCCCGGACGAGGCGGTTTCGTCGTAGATGCGTTCGAGCCAGACGTTGACGCCGCGGCAACCCGCGACCACCTGGTCGGCCCAATCGAGGTAATCGGCCAGCCGGTCGCGCTCCCAATCGTCGGGCGGCGAAAAGATCAACGAGCGTAGATTGCTGATCTTGTCGGCGAGCTTGATCATCCGCGCCCGGCCGGTCAGATGCGGCGCGTGCTCGACCTGCAGCCGCTTGCGCGTCGCCTTCGGCAGCGTCTTGTCGTCGGTGCATTCGATCACCAGCGCAGCGACGTCCTCGCCGAACTGTTCGATCAGCTCGTCGCGCGTCGTGCCGGAGTCCTCGACCGTGTCGTGCAGCCAGCCGGCGGCGACCAGCGCCGCGTCGGAGCCGTCGGTCGCCACCGCCAGCAGTTCGGCGACTTCGGCGAGGTGGTTGACATAGGGCTCCTTCGCCGCCCCCTTGCGCCGCTGCCCGGCATGGCAACGCGCGGCGAAATCCGCGGCGCGGGAGACGAGAACAAGGCCGGTCATTCGAAGATATCCATCATGTGGCCTTGCAATTCAAAGAGCTCTGATCTTGAGGCATCGGATGGACTCTTCTGAGTACGTCAGGCGACACGACTGCGATCGCACACAAAAGCGCAGAAAATATGAGCATAACGCTCCAAAAAGCGAAGCGAGCCTGTTTTAATTGACCAGACTTGTTGTCATCGTAATGACCGACTAATCCCGACGCTCCCAAGAAGCCTTTTTCCAACTTCTTGATATAAGACTCGTGCACTTGAACGATGCTTGCGTGCCCTCGATAACGAAAAAGACCATAAGCACATACAATTGCCGGGACAGCAAATAGCACTACCAAGGCGGTATGGTCTGCAATGCGCTGAGAGAAGAACGTAAAGTAGACCGCACCAATCGCGACTACACTCACTATCTCGAAATTATTCATGGCCGCAATTTCGTGATCAATGCGAGTATGTGCCGCCTTCAGCTCTTCGAGCTTAAATTGATCTTGATTGGTCATCAAAGCATCCTACAGCTTGCCCATCACGTCGCCGCGGAAGCCGTAGATGGTGCGGTTGCCGGCGAGTTCGACGAGTTGCACGTCGCGGCTCTGGCCGGGCTCGAAGCGCACCGCTGTCCCGGCCGCGATGTCGAGCCGCATGCCGCGGGCCTTGTTGCGGTCGAATTGCAGCGCCGGATTGGTTTCGAAGAAATGATAGTGCGAGCCGACCTGGATCGGCCGGTCGCCGCTGTTGGCCACCGCCAGCGTCACCGTGGTGCGGCCGGCATTGAGCTCGATCTCGCCGTCTTCGATGAACAGTTCACCGGGGATCATGGTCATTCTCCACAACAGGCGTCATTGCGAGCGAAGCGAAGCAATCCAGAGCCGCACGCGTGGCCCTGGATTGCTTCGTCGCTGCGCTCCTCGCAATGACAAACGAAAGGGCTTTCGAAGCGACGGCACATTGCCGCTTATCGGATCGGCTGATGCACGGTAACGAGCTTGGTGCCATCGGGGAATGTCGCCTCGACCTGGATGTCGTGGATCATCTCGGCAATGCCGTCCATGCACTGGTCGCGGGTGATCACCTGGGCGCCGGCATGCATCAGTTCGGCGACACTGCGGCCGTCGCGCGCGCCCTCGACGATGAAGTCGGTGATCAGCGCGATAGCCTCGGGATGGTTGAGCTTGACGCCGCGCTCGAGGCGGCGGCGGGCGACCATCGCGGCCATCGAGACCAGCAGCTTGTCCTTTTCGCGGGGGGAGAGGTTCATGAAGGCACTCGATCGATTGAGCCTGAAATTCGCTTGGCGGGACGCGGGTCAACTCAGCCACAGCCGCGGCAGCGCGCGACCGGCAGCGCGGCCGAGAACAGTCATCATGTCGGCGCGCAGCTTCGCGGCATTTTGGGCACAGAACCGGGCCATTGCAAACCCATTCCACGCTGAAATCCCAACCTCGGCGCCGAACGCATCCGCCTCCGCGCGCAGCCGCTCGACCAGCACGGCATCGCCGGGCACAATCAGCGCGGTGCCGATCGCAACGCCGCTATTCATCACAGCGCGCCGTCCAAATAGACTGCCGATATCGCCGTCGAGCCGAACAGTTTCGGCGAGCACCAGCTTGCCACCGCGCCGCATCCGCCAGCGGTCGACGAAGCGGCCATGCTGCATCGTCTCACCCATCGCCGAGCGGCCGAAGATCACCATCTCGGAGAGCAGCAGCGAGGCATCCTCCGCAAGATCGATATCGATCCGGCGCTCGGCGCGGGCGTGGTCAAACAGGATGGTCTCCTGCGGCAGCCACGCCAGATGGCCGCCGCCCGCGACCTTGAGCGCGATGTCGAGCTGCGCGGCCGGGCCGTGCGAACGATACACTTTCTCGGCCGCCGCCGTCGTCAGCGTCAGCCGCGCATCGGCCTGAACGTCGAGGCTGATGCTGAAGCGATCACCACCGGCGACGCCGCCCGCGGTGTTGACCAGCACGGCCGACAGCCCCCGCTGTTCCGGCGATGGAAAGCGCACGCGGAGCGATCCGGCTTCATGCATCGGCCCTCGCCGCGTGACGCCGCCATCCGCCCGTACCTCCACAGTCACTTCGCCGACCGCCCGATTGGCGGCGAAGGTCTTCGAAGCCGTGAGGCTGGTATCCGCGATCATGCCGAGTATCCGCAGCGCTGCCACACCGGCCGCGGGCTCCCTCGCCCCGCCCTGGACTCACTTGCTCGCCCCGAGCACGGCGAGCTCCCTCGCCCCGCTCGTGCGGGGAGAGGGTTGGGGTGAGGGGCAACGCGTGTCACGCACTCTCGGCTACGCGGAGACGCCCCCTCACCCGATCGGCATCGCTGCGCGACGCCGATCGACCTCTCCCCGCGCGCGGGGAGAGGTGAAGACGGGCGCTCGTGGTGATGCCGAAACTGATGAGTCAAAAGTCGTCCTACAGCGCCATCTGCCGGCTGATCTCTGCGGGGTCGAGGCTGGCGCGGTCGCAGGTGTATTTTACCGCGCCGCGGTCCATCACCGCAAAGCTGTCGCCGAGCTCGCAGGCGAAATCGAGATATTGCTCGACCAGCACAATGGCGATGTTGCCGAGATTGCGCAAATACGAAATCGCCCGGCCGATGTCCTTGATGATCGACGGCTGAATGCCTTCGGTCGGCTCGTCGAGCAGCAACAGCTTCGGCCGCATCACCAGCGCCCGGCCGATCGCCAGTTGCTGCTGCTGGCCGCCGGACAAGTCGCCGCCGCGGCGGTTCAGCATCGAGTTGAGCACCGGAAACAGCGAGAACACGTCGTCCGGAATCGACTTGTCGGCGCGCTTCAGCGGCGCGTAGCCGGTCTTGAGATTTTCTTCCACCGTCAGCAGCGGGAAGATCTCGCGGCCCTGCGGCACCAGCGAGATGCCGCGCCGCGCCCGCTCGTAGGGCTTCAGATGCGAGATGTCGGTGCCGTCGAAGGTGATCGCGCCCGACGCGATCGGCTGCTGTCCCACCAGCGCACGCAGCAGGCTGGTCTTGCCGACGCCGTTGCGGCCGAGCACGCAAGTGACCTTGCCGGGCTCCGCCGCGATCGACACCCCGCGGAGCGCCTGCGCGGCGCCGTAATACAGATTGATGTTGTCGACGGTGAGCATCGATGGCGTCCTCAATACGTCAGTTCAGCGACGGCCCGCTTCAATTGCACGGCAGTCGTCCTATTCACAAACGTCATCCCCCGCGCATGCGGGGGATCCAGTACGCCGCAGCGCTACGGTGAACACGCGGTGGCGCTCTGGAATACTGGGTCGCCCGCCTTCGCGGGCGATGACGGTTGAGAGCGGGGAGACGCCGCGTGAAACATCATTGGAAGATTGCGCATCACCGCCCCAGATACACTTCCACGACCCGCTCGTTGGCCGAAACATCGTCGATGCTTCCCTCCGCCAGCACGGTGCCCTCGTGCAGGCACGTCACCTTGACGCCGAGTTCGCGCACGAAGGTCATGTCGTGTTCGACCACCATCACGGTCTTGTCGTGGCTGTTGATCTCGCGCAGCAGCTCGGCGGTCTGCTGGGTCTCGACGTCGGTCATGCCGGCGACCGGTTCATCGACCAGCAATACCTTCGGGTCCTGCGCCAGCAGCATGCCGATCTCGAGCCACTGCTTCTGGCCGTGCGACAGCGAGCCGGCGAGCCGGTCGCGGGCGTCGCGCAGGCGGATGATGTCGAGCACGCGCTCGATCCGCTCGCTCTCGTCCCTGCTCCGCCGCCAGAACAGCGTGCCGCGGACGCTGTGATCGACGTTGAGCGCGAGCAGCAAATTATCCTCGATGGTCTGGCTTTCGAACACCGTCGGCTTCTGGAATTTGCGGCCGATGCCGAGCTTGGCGATCTCGGTCTCGTCCAGCTTGGTGAGGTCGACGGTGCCGTCGAACACCACCTCGCCTTTGTCCGGCTTGGTCTTGCCGGTGATGATGTCCATCATCGTGGTCTTGCCGGCACCGTTGGGGCCGATGATCGCCCGCATCTCGCCGGGCTCCAGCGTCAGCGACAGATTGTTGATGGCGTGGAAGCCGTCGAACGAGACGTGGACGCCGTCGAGATACAGCATCGCCGAGGTCGAGCGGGTTTCGAGCATGCTCATGACGTCACTCCGCCGGCTTCGGTTGGATCGCGCCGTCTTCGCGCGCCGCACTGTCGGCGACGTCGGTCGGTGGCGGCCTGCGCGACTCCAGCCACGCATTGACGGTGCCCACGATGCCCTTCGGCAGCAGCAGCGTCACCGCCACGAACATCGCGCCGAGCATGAACAGCCAATACGGCGCCAGCGGCCCGGAGGTGAACACAGTCTTGGCGTAGTTGACCACGATCGCCCCGAGCGCGGCACCGACCAGCGTGCCGCGCCCGCCGACGGCGACCCAGATCACCGCCTCGATCGAATTGGCCGGGGCGAATTCGCTCGGATTGATGATGCCCACCTGCGGCACATACAGCGCGCCCGCGACGCCGGCCATGCAGGCCGACAGCGTGAACACGAACAGCTTGTAGGATTCGACGCGGTAGCCGAGGAACCGGGTGCGGCTTTCGGCATCGCGGATCGCGATCAGCACCTTGCCGAGCTTGGAGCTGACGACCGCCCGGCAGATCAGGAAGCCGACCGCCAGCGCCAGACAGCTCAGCAGGAACAGCGCCGCGCGGGTGCCGTCGGACTGAATGTTGAAGCCGAGGATGTCCTTGAAGTCGGTCAGTCCGTTGTTGCCGCCGAAGCCGAAATCGTTGCGGAAGAACGCCAGCAGCAGCGCGTAGGTCATCGCTTGCGTAATGATCGACAGATACACGCCGGTGACGCGCGAACGGAACGCCAGCCAGCCGAAGCAGAAGGCCAACAGCCCCGGCACCAGCAGCACCATCACGGCCGCGAACCAGAACATGTCGAAGCCGTACCAGTACCACGGCAGTTCCTTGTAGTTCAGGAACACCATGAAGTCCGGCAGCACCGGATTGCCGTAGACGCCGCGGCTGCCGATCTGGCGCATCAAATACATGCCCATCGCGTAGCCGCCGAGCGCGAAAAACGCGCCGTGACCGAGCGAGAGAATGCCGCAATAGCCCCAGATCAGATCGATCGACAACGCCAGGATCGCGTAGCAGACGTATTTGCCGAACAGCGAGATCAGATAGGTCGGCACATGCAGAGCCGACGTCTCGGGTGTCAGCAGGTTGAGCAGCGGCAGCAGGATTCCGATCGCGGCGAGGACCACGAGGAACAACGTCGCGCCGCGATCCAGCGAGCGGGTGAGGATGTGCGGGGTCATCGGCCTTCACCCCGAGCACGGCGTTCTCCCCTCCCCCTTGCGGGGAGGAGTCGGGGGTGGGGGTCCACAAGCACTGAGCTTGTGGCAAGAGCCCTCACCCCGGCCCTCTCCCGCAAGCGGGAGAGGGAGTCAGTCTGCGACGCGGAGCGGATGCTGTGCATTCCAATCATCCTCATGCCTCCACCGCCCTGCCCTTCAACGCGAACAGGCCGCGGGGGCGTTTCTGGATGAACAGGATGATCAGAACCAGGATCGCGATCTTGCCGAGCACCGCGCCGGCGAACGGCTCCAGGAACTTGTTGGCGATGCCGAGCGAGAATGCGCCGACCAGCGTGCCCCACAGATTGCCGACGCCGCCGAACACCACCACCATGAAGCTGTCGATGATGTAGCTCTGGCCGAGATTGGGGCTGACATTGTCGATCTGCGACAGCGCCACGCCGGCGATGCCGGCGATCCCCGAGCCGAGCCCGAAGGTCAGCGCGTCGACCCGCGAAGTGGCGATCCCCATCGACGCCGCCATCCTGCGGTTCTGCGTCACCGCGCGCATTTCCAGCCCGAGGCTGGTGTAGCGGAGCATGGCCAGCAGCAGTGCGAACACCGCCAGCGTGAAGCACAGAATCCAGAGGCGGTTGTAGGTGATGGTGATCTGGCCAATGTCGAACGCGCCGCTCATCCAGCTCGGATTGCCAACTTCGCGATTGTTGGCGCCGAAGATGGTGCGCACCGCCTGCTGAAGCAGCAGCGAAATACCCCAGGTCGCGAGCAGCGTTTCCAGCGGACGGCCGTATAGGAAGCGAATCACGCTGCGCTCGATCAAGACGCCAATCGCGCCAGCGACGAGGAACGCCAGCGGCACGGCGATCAGCAGCGAATAATCGAACAGCGCGGGATAATGGGTGCGGATCGCCTCCTGCACCACGAAGGTGGTGTAGGCGCCGAGCATCACCATCTCGCCATGCGCCATATTGATGACCCCCATCACCCCGAAGGTGATGGCGAGGCCGATCGCGGCCAGCAGCAGCACCGAACCGAGCGACAGCCCATACCAGCCGTTCTGCACCAGCGACCACATCGCCAGGCTCCGCTCGATCGACGCCTTGGCCCCGGCGACGGCGTTGGTGACGGCAGCGCTCTGCTGTGTCGGCATCTCGGTAAGCAGAGCCAGCGCGTCCTGATCGCCCCGCGCCTTCATCACCGCAATGGCGTCGAGCCTGGCCGGATCGGCGGCGTCGGACTTGAACAGCACAATGGCGGCGCGCGCTTCGACGAAGGCCTGCCGGGCAGCCGCATTCTTCTCGGCCTTCAGGGCCGCCTCGACCGTCGGCAGCATGGTCTCGTCGTGGCTCTTGAACACCTGCTGCGCGGCCTGAATTCGCTTGTCGAGATAGGGCGACAGCAGCGTCAGACCGGCCATCGCGGCCTCGACAGTGCGGCGCAGCTTGTTGTTGAGGCGAACCTTGCTGGCATTGTCGGGCAGCGTGGCGACGGCTTCGCCGGTCACCGCGTTGCTGATCTTGTCGCCGGCGCCCTTGATGAACACCAGCTTGGTGTCGGAATCGGCGTACAAGCGCTGATCCTGCAGCGCAGTGATAATATCGGCGGCGCGCGGATTTCCGGACGCGATCAGCTTGCCGACCGCCTCCTCGGAGTCGGCGAAGGAGCCTTCGGCGAACTGCGCGACGGCGTCCTCGTAAGGACCTGCGAACGCCGGCGACGCTGCGGCGGCAGCCCACGCGATCACCAGGGCGGCGAGCAGCAGGCGCGACAGATGGATCAATGACACTGAATTATCCCGGCAAGGATGAAAGAGGTCGTCGTCGAGGAGAACCGGGCGGCGACAGCGCCGCCCGGTCGATTGCGGGTCGTCAGCAGGGCGTCAGGAGCCCTGGCCGCCGCACTTCTTGGTGACGGTGTTGTAGTTGCCGCACTTCAGCTTGACCCAGTCGGCTTCGAGGTCCTTCGAACCCGGCAGATAGTCGGACCAGGCGTCGCCCGGCACCAGCTTGGCCTTCTTCGGATCGTCCGGCGACACGACGTTGAACTGGCCGTCCGCCTGGATCTCGCCGATGAACACCGGCTTGGTGATGTGATGGTTCGGCAGCATTTCCGAGGTGCCGCCGGTCAGGTTCGCCTGCTTGATGCCGGGCAGCGCGTCGATCACCTTGTCCGGATCGAACGACTTCGCCTTCTCGACCGCCTTCACCCACATGTTGAAGCCGATATAGTGCGCTTCCATCGGGTCGTTGGTGGTGCGCTTCGGGTTCTTAGTGAACTCGTGCCAGGACTTGATGAACGCCTTGTTTTCGGGCGTGTTGATCGACTCGAAGTAGTTCCAGGCGGCGAGATGGCCGACCAGCGGCTTGGTGTCGATGCCGGCGAGTTCCTCTTCGCCGACCGAGAACGCCACCACCGGGATGTCGGTCGCCTTGATGCCCTGGTTGCCGAGCTCCTTGTAGAACGGCACGTTGGCGTCGCCGTTGATGGTCGAGACCACCGCCGTCTTCTTGCCGGCCGAGCCGAAGGTCTTGATCTTGGAAACTTCGGTCTGCCAGTCGGAGAACCCGAACGGGGTGTAGTTGACCATGATGTCTTCGGGGGCGACGCCCTTCGACTTCAGGTAAGCTTCGAGGATCTTATTGGTGGTGCGCGGATAGACGTAGTCGGTGCCTTCCAGCACCCAGCGCTTCACCTTTTCTTCCTTCATCAGGTAGTCGACCGCCGGGATCGCCTGCTGGTTCGGGGCCGCACCGGTGTAGAACACGTTGCGCTCGCTCTCCTCGCCTTCGTACTGCACCGGGTAGAACAGGATCGAATTCAGCTCCTTGAACACCGGCAGCACCGACTTGCGCGACACCGAGGTCCAGCAGCCGAACACCACCGAAACCTTGTCCTTGGTGATCAGCTCGCGCGCCTTCTCGGCGAACAGCGGCCAGTTCGAGGCCGGATCGACCACCACCGCCTCGAGCTTCTTGCCGAGCACGCCGCCCTTCTTGTTCTGCTCGTCGATCAGCATCAGCATCACGTCTTTCAGCGTCGTCTCGCTGATCGCCATGGTGCCCGACAGCGAATGCAGAATGCCGACCTTGATGGTGTCGTCGGCCGCACGAGCCGGGCCGAATGCCGACAGACCGAGAACCAAGCCGGCCGCCGCAGCCAGCCATTTGCGGCGGCTGATCGGCGTCGCTCCAAGACGCTTTGTTTCAATATGCATGAGGTGTCATCTCCCTGACGCAGACATGATGCGCGGCCCCAACGGCCGTCTGCAGCGAGAAACGATCGCAAGAAGTATGCCATCCCTACCGATACGGGTAAGGCTATGATCCAGCGGGTTAATTCGTCATCGCCGAAGGATCGCAAATGACGCATCCGCCCACGAAGCAGGCAGAACGATTGATTGCCGACTGGTCAACCAGATCAAATTATAGGCAACCATTCATTCGCTGACCAATTATTGCACTTTTCGATCATCGCCGCGGCGATCCTGAGCCGGATCTGCAATTCGACCTTGAAAGCGGTGCAGCGATGTTCCATATGACTGTGAGAGACCTAGAGATTCATCAGGTCGTTGCGAGCCGCGTGTTCTGATCCCGCATGCTGTGTGAACTGCGGTTTCTGGTTCGCCTTTCATCCGATTATAGCCGACGCTCCGGACACGCGAGCGTTCCAGAGTTTCGAAGCGCACCCGACGGGCTCCGTCGGGCGTTTGCTTTCATGATGGAAAGAACCAGCCTTTTGACCTCCTTTCAGGAATTCGGTCTCGCCGATCCCATCTCTCGCGCCCTCAAAGAAGAAAACTACCACACCCCGACACCGATCCAGGCGCAGACCATTCCGCTGGCGCTCGCCGGGCGTGACGTCGTCGGCATCGCCCAGACCGGCACCGGCAAGACCGCATCGTTCGCTCTGCCGATCCTGCATCGCCTCCTGGAGAACCGCATCAAGCCGGCCTCCAAGACCTGCCGCGTTCTGGTGCTGAGCCCGACCCGCGAACTGTCCGGCCAGATCCTCGACAGCTTCAACGCCTACGGCCGCCACATCCACCTCAGCGCCGCGCTCGCGATCGGCGGCGTGCCGATGGGCCGGCAGGTGCGGAGCCTGATGGGCGGCGTCGACGTTCTGGTCGCAACCCCCGGCCGGCTGCTCGATCTGGTTCAGGGCAACGCGCTGAAGCTGACCCAGGTCGAATTCCTGGTCCTGGACGAAGCCGACCGCATGCTGGACATGGGCTTCATCAACGACATCCGCAAAATCGTCGCCAAACTCCCGATCAAGCGGCAGACGCTGTTCTTCTCGGCGACCATGCCGAAGGATATCGCCGAGCTCGCCGAGCATATGCTGCGCGATCCGGCCCGAGTCGCGGTGACCCCGGTGTCATCGACGGTCGAGCGCATCAACCAGCGGGTGATCCAGCTCGACCATTCCGCCAAGCCGGCGGTGCTCGCCCAGCTTCTGAAGGACGAGAACATCAATCAGGCGCTGGTGTTCACCCGGACCAAGCACGGCGCCGACAAGGTGGTGAAGGGACTGGCCCGCGCCGGCATTACCGCCGACGCCATCCACGGCAACAAGTCGCAGAACTACCGCGAGCGGGTGCTGGCGGCATTCCGGACGGGCGAGTTGCGCACCCTGGTCGCCACCGACATCGCCGCCCGCGGCATCGACGTCGACGGCGTATCGCATGTGGTCAACTTCGATCTGCCGAACATTCCCGAGACCTATGTCCACCGCATCGGACGCACCGCGCGGGCGGGTGCCGAAGGTACTGCAATCTCGTTGTGCGCCGGCGAAGAAATGGCGTATCTGCGCGACATCGAAAAGCTGATCAAGGTGTCGCTGCCGAAAGAAGATCGCCGCACTCCTGGCGCCCATGCCAATCCGACCCCGCCCCCGCATCGCGGCGGCCGTCCCGCCGCCAATGGCCACGCCTCGCGCAGCGGGGATACGCCGCCGCGCGCCAAGAATCGCCGACGTCGCGTCGGTGCCGCTGGTCCCGGTCGTCAGCCGGAAGCCAGCCGCCACGAGACGACGGCACGTCCGCAATCGAACAGTCACGGCGAAGGCCTGCAGGGAGTGGCCTTCTTGCAGCGCAAGAACCGCCCCGCACAGCCGACCGCCCAACACCGACCGCATCGCTAACGTTAAGCCGATCTGGAGATTCCAATGGCTAAAGAAGAGCTGATCCAGTTCGAAGGACTGGTGACCGAAATTCTCCCCGATGCGCGCTATCGCGTGCAACTCGACACCGGGCACGAAATCGTCGCCTACACCGCCGGCAAGATGAAGAAGAACCGCATCAAGACCTTGGCCGGTGACCGCGTGACGGTTGAAATGTCGCCCTACGATCTGGAAAAGGGTCGGCTGATCTTCCGCCACAAGGACGAGCGGCCCGGCGGTCCTCCGCGCAGCGGCCCGCCGCGCGGCCAGTTCCGCCGCCGCTGAGCGAACGCACCGCAACAACAAGGGCGCTCTACCGATCGCGGCAGAGCGCCGAAGCTGCCCCTGGCCTGGAACTTGCGGGCGTTAAAAAATCGCGCATGCCAGGATTGTTTTGAGGGCAGGCTTCGCATAATATCTGTTAATCGATTTTCGGCCGGACGACATTAGCTATCCACCGGTACAGCCGGTTCAGAACGCTGACGACCCTTCCAAAAATTCGATCTCACCAGCCCACCTGAGACAACGTGGGTATCGACCGTGTCTATATTGAGAAGGGACTACCACCCGTGAGCATGGGAACCGTGAAGTGGTTCAACGCGACCAAAGGCTACGGCTTCATCCAGCCGGATGATGGCGGCAACGACGTGTTCGTGCACATCAGCGCTGTCGAGCGTGCCGGTCTCGGCACCCTGCGCGAGGGCCAGAAGATCAGCTACGAGATCGTTGCCGATCGCCGCTCTGGCAAGTCGTCGGCCGACAATCTGCGCGCCGCAAGCTGAGCAGATTTCGGATCTGAATCGAACGAGGCCGCGCCCACCAGCGCGGCCTCGTTTTTTATTGTCCCCTGCCCGCCGGCTGCGGAAAATGCCCCCCCTCAGGGACAGGCTGCGGCTTGCGGATAGCTGACGCATTTGGTCTGCCGCGGCCGCGTGTAAGACGTATCGCTCAGGTCGATTCCCGCTTTCGGCAGCAGATACGCGATCGTCGGCTGATACCGATAGGTGAACTCACTGAAGATCAAGAACGTATCCGGGACCTTGAGGCCGTTCGGAATGGAGATCGTATCACCCGCACCGTGGGGCGAGGCTGCGAGCGTCGCCGAAGCGGTGCTTCCGCTCACCGTCACCGTCCCCGACTTGCTCCACAACACCTTGGCGATCTTGTTTTTGTCCACGTAGATCTCGGTGATCGTCGCCTTCGCACTGTTCGCCTGATACGGCGTCAGCACGCCATAGCTGGCAGCGAACACGTTCTTCATATCATTGTCGGTGACGCTGCTGGCCTGCGATACCAGGTCGGAAAGCGTCCGCGCGACCAGCGTCACCTTGCGGTCCGCCGCAATTCCCGCAGTGATTTCCACGGTCGCCAGCAACATCAGCAGCATCAACGGCACGATCACCGCGAATTCCGTAGCCGCCACCCCGCGCCGATCGGCACGCAGCCGCAACAGCAGAAAACGCAAGCGGCGCAGATACTTCGTCGGAGTGCGCATTGCCAAACTCGCTCAGGGCTCGTTGCGGAACGCGGTGGTCGCCATCAACAAGCGCTTGCCATTCGCTAGGTTCGAAGGATCGAATCCCAAACGGGTGACGAACAGCGGCCACTGATAGAAGACCCGCACCACGATGATGTCGCCCGGTCCGCCGATGTTGTACTTCATGTTGTCGATGAAGTTGTTGTCCTTGTCGATCGGGGAAGCAAGGTTGACCTTACTGAAGTCGCTACCGTAGTTCTCCACATCCACATAGATGCCGTTGCAGTCGAACAGCGCCTTGACGCGATTGCAGACCTCGTTCTTGAAATCCGCCTGCTTCATCGAGCTGTCTTGCGCCTGCCTGGTCAGGATCAGTCTCGACGAGTCCTGTACGGCGGTCTCCAGGACTTGGCCCGCGAAGAAGATCAGCCCCACCTCGATGATCGCGAACAGCATCGCGAAAAACATCGGAGCCACCAGCGCGAATTCGACCGCGGCGGAGCCTCGCCGGTTGCGGCGAAATCTGCGCGCCAATGCCAGCGCCGGTGAGATCATGGAGGGCATAGATCCGCAGTCCTCTTCGGTCGGGCCACCTCGTAACTTCGGAAACTAATCTCAACACATTGTGGAAGTGTTTCGCTGGATCGAAACAAAATGCTGAACGCCATTAAGCGCGCGTCAACCATGTTGCGCGACGCGATGGACTCGACAGCCCCGAATTGTCGATCAATTCGTCCTGGAAGCGCCTGACACGCCGCTCGCTTGCTCGTTGAGCTTTCCGGTCTGGTCCATCGTCGATTTGAAGTAAGCCTCGGAATCGCCCAGTGTCATCCGGCGCTCGCAGATCGGTGCGCAGCTGTAAGACTCCCGGTTAGTGCCGCGATAGACGGTCACCACCTTGTCCGACGGACCTTCGACCTGAATCAGGCGATCGGTGACGACCGCTCCTTTTCGATCCATTGCAATGACGTTTGTAGCGCCATAGCCCTTCCCGGTAATGACCACCATGCCGCCGGGCTGAAGGCTCACGTCGGCGATCAGGGGATTGCCGACCACGATCGTCGCAACGTCCTGCGGCAGCTTGACCAGCTTGGCCTGGTCGACGCTGACGGAGATCGAATCTTCGGTGCCCGCGCCCGCCGGTGCGGAGCAAAGGCCAAACAGCAGCGAGGGAACGAACAGCGTGGCGCCGATGCGGCGCGCGAAGCGGAACGACGACATACTCAACTCCGGGACGTTCACGAGCCGGCCTAAGCGATACGCAGCGGTGCCGGCGCCCGACGGTGTCAAAGTGACGTCAATTGATGAACGAACCGCAAACCGGTGTGCTCGCATTCGAGCCAATTCGTCCGATTTTGAAGCAGCCGAGTTGAAGGATCGTCGCCTCACGGTATTGGCATGCCGACGAGAGCACGACCACTTCGCAATTACTTCAAATTAACAGCACATTTACCCTGGGCGAGAAGCGTCGCGGAAACGCTCAATGCCCCCATTTTTACGCAATCGAATTAACTGCCCTGCAATTTCCCGCACATAGGTTCAACGCCATGGTCACGGTGCTGAGAACGCCGGCAAGACCAAACAGAGTTCGACAGCCACGTGTACATGGAGCTACCCGATGAAGAACATCGTTGCGCGTTTCATCAAGGACGAATCCGGCGCCACCGCCATTGAGTACGGTCTGATCGCTGCCGGCATCTCGCTCGCGATCATCGCGGTCGTGCAAACGATCGGCGGCACCCTGAATACAAAATTCACGGAACTGAGCGACATGCTGATCGGCGCCAAGAAGTAAGACAGCCCAGCGAGATTCATCAAGGCCCCGGATATTCCGGGGCCTTTGTTGATTCTACTCCGGATGCACGCCGACAAAGACAGCGTCACACCCTGGTGCCCGATTTGAACCGAATGCAGCGACCGCCGATTCCTGGGACCCAACTCGCAGCGCGTGAGGCGACGGCGCGTCAAATCGTATGCGTAGCGCTGCTACTCGCGATCACCGCTCTGGCGTTTCGTGTTTTATCGACCTTCTGAGCGGCACGCTTTTTCCGATTATTTACTCCTTGGGCCCATTTCGGGATGCACTCGCGACAACTCCGGCCGCCCGGAGCAAGATAAGGCAGAGCCGATGATCGCCGATCTCCTGCGGATATCACTCTTCCCCGCTTTGATGGCGTTCGCCGCGGCGAGCGACCTGATCACGATGACGATTTCGAACCGCGTGTCGTTATTGCTGGTCGCCGGCTTTGCGCTGCTGGTACCGTTCAGCGGATTCGGCGCCTACGACGTTCTATCCCATGTCGGCGCCGGCGCCACCGTCCTAACCGTAGCCTTCGCGTGTTTCGCCATGGGATGGATCGGCGGCGGAGACGCGAAAGTCGCGGCAGCCGCCGCGTTGTGGCTCGGTTTCGAACATTTGCTCGACTACCTACTTTACACCTCTCTGTTCGGCGGCGCGCTGACGTTGTTGATCCTGAGCTTCCGACAATGGCCGGTCCCCTATCCGCTGGTCGGACAAAGCTGGCTGTTACGGCTCCACGATCGTGAGACCGGTATCCCGTATGGAATTGCCCTCGCGACCGGTGCGCTGATGATCTATCCGCAGACCCAATGGATCCGAGGGGTCGATCTGGCCCGACTCGCTTTGGGCTGAGCGGACAGGAACCCCTCGTTAACGCGATTTAGATACGCCTCATTAACCATGCTTTGACGAATAGCTGGTCAACTCGCCTCACTGCGGCGGGTGCGCCGCCCGTGTCATGTGGAAAGTGAAGCGTATGAATACCGCGCGCATTGTCGTCCTGACCATCGCAGTCGGTGCCGGCGGCGTCGCGGCTTACCTGGCGAGTACATCCGGCCCGCCGCCCGCCGCCCCTTCCGCGCCGGTGGCTCAGTTGCCGACCGTAGAGGTCCTGGTCGCCAAGAACGATATTCCGCTGGGTCAGGCCGTGACCCCCGGCGACCTGCAATGGCAGACTTGGCCGTCGGCGACTGCGAGCTCGAAGTTCATTCGCCGAAACGAACAACCGAACGCGACGTCCGACATCGTCGGTTCAGTCGCGCGCTCGCCGTTCATCGCTGGCGAGCCGATCCGCGAACAGAAGCTGGTGAAGGCCAACGGCTCCGGCTTTATGGCCGCCATCCTCCCCAGCGGAATGCGAGCGGTCTCGACCGAGATTTCTCCGGAAACCGGTGCAGGTGGTTTCATCCTGCCCAACGACCGGGTCGACGTGATCCTGTCCAAGCGTGGCAGGAATTCAGACCAGGCGAACAACGATCAGGTCAGTTCCGAGATCATCCTCAGCAACATCCGCGTGCTGGCGATCGACCAGACCATCGAGGAAAAGAACGGCCAGAAAGTCGTGGTCGGAAAGACCGCAACGCTGGAGCTGAAGCCGGAGCAGGCGGAACACCTCGCGCGCGCACGCCAGAGCGGAACGCTGTCGTTGGCTCTGCGCAGCCTCGCCGACGCGAGCCAGCCCACCTCCACCGAAACCGACGCCAAGAGCAGCACCGTTAACGTGGTTCGCTATGGCGTCACCACTCAGACGTCGTCGCAGAAATGATCCGAGGACGGAGATGACCCGCGAAATCGGCACCCGACCCATCCGGCCTCTGAGAAGCGCGGTACTGGCGCTGTCCGCCGCGGCTACGCTCACCTTATTTCCGAGCTTGACGGCTGTTCATGCCCGGGACTACCGCGCAGCTCCTGTCACGGCAACGAGCTCTGGTCTGAACGCGCAGTCGATCGCGCTCGGTATCGGCAAGTCGATGGTGATCGACCTGCCACGCGACATCAAGGACGTGCTGGTCGCGGATCCGAAGATCGCAAACGCCGTGATCCGGTCGGCGCAGCGCGCCTATATCATCGGCGCCTCGGTCGGCCAGACCAACATCGTGTTCTTCGATTCCAGCGGCCAGCAGATCGCTGCCTACGACATTGCGGTGACCCGCGATCTGAACGGAATCCGCGCGGCCCTGAAACAGTCAATCGCCAATGGCGACGTTCACGTCGAGGGGCTTGGCGACGGCGTAATGCTGACCGGCTGGGTCGGCTCCCCCATCGAAGCGCAGCAGGCGTTCGATCTGGCAGCGCGCCTCGTTGGCGACGACAAGAAGGTGGTGAACAACATCGCCGTTCGCGGACGCGACCAGGTGATGCTGAAGATCACCGTCGCCGAAGTGCAGCGCGACATCGTCAAACAACTCGGCGTCGACCTCAGCGCGAACCTCGCCTACGGCACAGCGGTCGTGAACTTCAACAACACCAACCCGTTCACGCAATCGGGCTCCGCGCTGGTGCCAAACAACGCGCTGACGACCAAGTTTGGATCGCTGCCATCGGTCACCGCCACCTTGCGGGCGATGGAGAGTGCCGGTGTGGTGCGCACCCTCGCCGAACCGAACCTGACCGCGATCTCGGGCGAGCCGGCCACGTTCCTGGCCGGCGGCGAATTCCCCGTGCCGAGCGGCGTGACCTGCAGCAACGGCGTCTGCACGCCATCGGTCACATTCAAGAAGTTCGGTATTCTGCTCAACTTCACCCCGGTGGTGATGACCGCGGGGCGAATCAGCCTCAAGGTGATGACCGAGGTTTCGGAGGTCTCGAGCGACAACTCGGTCGTCATCAACAGCCTGTCGGTGCCGTCGATCAAGACCCGCCGGGTCGAGAGCACGGTTGAAATCCCCTCTGGCGGCTCCCTGGCGATGGCCGGGTTGATTCAGGAACAGACCAAGCAGGCGATCAACGGACTACCGGGTGCTGCGCAACTGCCGGTGCTCGGCAGCCTGTTCCGCAGCCGCGACTACATCAACCGGCAAACCGAGCTGATGGTGCTGGTGACGCCCTATGTGGTTCGCGCCGTGGCACAGAAGGACCTGTCGCGGCCCGACGACGGCTTCGCCGACGCCTCGGATCCGCAGGCGGATCTGCTCGGCAGCATCAACAAGCTCTATGGCGTCCCCGGCCGCACCGAGCCGGCGCGTACCTATCGCGGCCATTTCGGCTTCATTACCGACTAGGCGGAGCGAGGACAGGACGATGACATCCACCATATCCGCCAAAGCGACTCGCGGCCTCGGACTCGGGGCCGCTTTGATCGGTTTTTCGTTGTCGCTCGGCGCTTGCACCCATACCAGTCGTGAAGCGGAGGTTACGCAGAGCATCCCGACCGACTATCGGCAGCGCCATCCGATCGCGATCCGGGAAGCAGACCGCACCGTCGAGGTATTCGTCGGCAATGGCCGCGGCGGCCTGACTGCCCCCCAGCGCGCCGACGTGATGGAGCTCGGTCAGACCTGGCTGCGCGAAGGCACCGGACCGATCATCGCCGAAGTACCGATCGACACGCCGAACGCGCGGGCGGCCGCGGATTCCATTCGGGAGATCCGCTCGCTGCTGACCGCCGGCGGCGTCCCGCCCCGCGGGCTCACCGTCAAGCACTATCGTCCGGCCGATCCGCGGACCTTTGCGACCATTCGCCTGATCTATCCGCGGGTCGCCGCGGTCGCCGGGCCCTGCGGCCTGTGGCCGGAGGATCTCGGCTCCAGCATCAAGAACAAGGGCTACTTCGAAAACCGGCAGTATTGGAACCTGGGGTGTGCCACTCAGCGCAATCTCGCCGCGATGGTCGACAACCCGGCGGATCTGGTTCAGCCGCGCCCCGAAACGCCACCCTACACGGCCCGACGCGTCGTCACCAATGACGCCTACCGGACCACAAAGCCAGACACTTCCGACAAGACCAAGTTGAGCAACGCCGGACAATGATCAGCTACTCCCGCGAGAACCAGGACGAACCGGCCACGATGGCTGTGGCTCCCGCGCCGGAAGAGCACATTGCTCCGGCGCCGCGGGTGTCCGTTCAAGCCTTCTGTGAGACCGTCGAGACCGCCGCCGCGGTGCAGTCCGCCGGCGAAGACCGCAGGCTCGCCAAGGCCCATTTGAAGATTCAAATGGGCGGCGTCGTCGCGGCGATCGAGGCGTATCGCTCTGCGCCGACTCCCAACGTCATTATCCTCGAGACCGACGCGCGCAGCGACGTACTGGCAGGCCTCGATCAGCTCGCGACCGTGTGCGATCCCGGAACCCGGGTGATCGTCATCGGCAAGGTCAACGACGTGACGCTGTACCGCGAATTGGTCCGACGCGGCGTCAGCGACTACGCGATCGCACCCGTCCGTCCGATCGACGTGGTGCAGTCGATCTGCAACCTGTTCTCCGCCCCGGAAGCCAAGGCGGTAGGGCGGATCATCGCCGTCGTCGGCGCAAAGGGCGGCGTCGGCGCCTCGACCATCGCGCACAACGTCGCTTGGGCGATTGCGCGCGATTTGGCCCTGGACTCGGTGGTCGCGGACCTCGATCTCGCATTCGGCACCGCCGGACTCGATTACAATCAGGACCCGCCGCAAGGCATCGCCGAGGCGGTTTTCTCGCCGGAGCGGGTCGATACTGCCTTTGTGGATCGGCTGTTGTCGAAGTGCACCGACCACCTCAGCCTGCTTGCCGCACCGGCGACACTGGATCGCGTCTACGATTTCGGCGTCGATGCCTTCGATGCGATCTTCGACACGCTGCGGAGCACCATGCCCTGCATCGTGCTCGATGTTCCGCACCAGTGGACAGGATGGGCCAAGCGGGCGCTGACCAATGCCGACGACATCCTGATCGTCGCGACCCCCGACCTCGCCAATCTGCGCAATACCAAGAACCTGATCGACCTGCTGAAGGCGGCGCGCCCGAACGACCGCCCTCCGTTGTACTGTCTGAACCAGGTCGGCATCCCGAAGCGGCCGGAAATCTCAACGAGCGAATTCGCCAAGGCGATCGAGAGCCAGCCGATCGTCTCGATCCCGTTCGACCCACCGATGTTCGGGGCCGCGGCCAATAACGGCCAGATGATCGCGGAGATCGCTGCGAACCACAAGACCACCGAAATGTTCCTGCAGATCGCTCAGCGCCTGACGGGACGCGGTGAAGCCAAGAAGACGAAAGGCTCGTTCCTGGCGCCGCTTCTGGAGAAGTTGCGGGCCAAATGAGCTTGAAGTTGGAGTATCGAGGTGTTTGGTAAGCGCGGACCGGATAACGACGTCAAGGCCCCGAAGCCGGTGAGCTTTACGCTGGAGGCGGCTGCGCGCACCCCTGAGCCACGGGCGGTCATCTCCTCGCCGCCGATCGCGCCGGGACGCGCGAATCCGCCGCCGCCGGTCGTCGAGACGCGTCGCTCGGAGAACTACTATCAGGTCAAGGCGACCATCTTCGGGGCGCTGATCGAAGCGATCGATCTGGCACAACTGGCCAAGCTCGACGGTGAATCCGCCCGCGAAGAGATCCGCGACATCGTCAACGAAATCATCGCGATCAAGAACATCGTGATGTCGATCGCTGAGCAGGAAGAACTGCTCGACGACATCTGTAACGACGTGCTCGGCTACGGGCCGCTCGAACCGTTGCTGTCGCGCGACGACATTTCCGACATCATGGTCAACGGCTCCGGAACGGTCTACATCGAGGTCGGCGGTCGTATTCAGCGCACTGGCATCCGGTTTCGCGATAATCAGCAACTCCTCAACATCTGCCAGCGCATCGTCAGCCAGGTCGGCCGGCGTGTCGACGAATCTTCGCCGATCTGCGACGCTCGTCTCGCCGACGGCTCGCGCGTCAATGCCATCGTGCCGCCGCTGGCTATCGACGGACCTGCGCTGACAATCCGCAAATTCAAGAAAGACAAACTGACGCTCGAGCAGTTGGTCAAGTTCGGCGCGATTTCCTACGAAGGCGCCCAGATCCTGCAGATCATCGGGCGCGTCCGCTGTAACGTGCTGATCTCGGGCGGCACGGGATCGGGCAAGACCACTCTTCTCAACTGCCTGACCAACTATATCGACGACGACGAACGCATCATTACCTGCGAGGACGCCGCCGAACTGCAACTGCAGCAGCCCCACGTTGTGCGCCTGGAGACCCGGCCGCCGAACATCGAGGGCGAAGGCCAGGTCACGATGCGCGACCTGGTCCGCAACTGTCTGCGTATGCGGCCGGAACGGATCATCGTCGGCGAAGTCCGCGGCCCGGAAGCGTTCGATCTGTTGCAGGCGATGAACACCGGCCACGACGGCTCGATGGGCACGCTGCACGCCAACAACCCGCGCGAAGCGCTGTCGCGCTGTGAATCGATGATCACGATGGGGGGCTTTTCGCTGCCGTCGCGAACCATCCGCGAGATGATCTGCGCCTCGATCGACGTCATCATTCAGGCGGCGCGTCTGCGTGACGGCTCGCGCCGCATCACCCACATCACAGAGGTGGTGGGGATGGAAGGCGACACCATCATCACACAGGATATTTTCCTGTACGACATTCTCGGAGAGGACGCCAACGGCCAGCTTGTCGGCCGCCACCGGTCCACCGGTATCGGTCGTCCACGATTCTGGGAACGCGCCCGCTACTTTGGCGAAGCGCAAAGGCTCGCCGCGGCGCTCGATGCCGCGGAGGCCGCCGCGACTACATAAGGAGACCGGTGCGATGGAGATGCAGACGCTCGCACTCGGCTTCTTCGCCGCGATCGCCGTCGGCGGTCTTGCGTGGGTCTTCGTCTATCCGTTGCTGTCCGGCGAGAACAAGGCCGAGAAGCGGCTGAGCTCGGTGGCACGAACGACGCCGGCGATACGTCAGGTCGATCGTGTTCAGCGGTCGCGCCGCGAACAAGTCGAGGGCTCGCTCAAGGAAATCGAGACCCGCAACGCAAAGCAGAAGAAAGTCCCGCTGAATACCCGGCTGTCGCAAGCCGGCCTCGACTGGACGCCCGCCAAATTCGGCACCATCTCCGCCGTGCTCGGTGTGACGGTTCTCGGCATCGCGATCCTGTTTGGCGCCAATCTGATCACAGCGGCCGGTCTGGGATTCGCCGCTGGCTTCGGCCTGCCTCGCTGGGCGCTCGGCTTCCTCAAACGACGGCGCGAGAGGAAGTTTCTCACTGCACTTCCCGACGCCGTCGACGTCATCGTTCGCGGCATCAAAGCCGGCCTGCCGCTGTTCGACTCGATCAAGATGGTGGCCGCCGACGCGCCGGAGCCGCTCCGAACCGAATTCAATGCGATCATCGAGACACAGACGATCGGCATGCCGCTCGATGAAGCGTGTGCCCGTCTGTACGATCGGATGCCTCTGCCCGAGGCCAACTTTCTCGGCATCGTGATCTCGATCCAACAGAAGTCGGGCGGCAATCTGGCGGAAGCGCTCTCCAACCTGTCCAAAGTGCTCCGAGATCGCCGGAAAATGGCCGAGAAGATCCAGGCGATGTCGATGGAAGCCAAGGCTTCGGCGGCGATCATTGGATCGCTGCCGCCGATCGTGATGCTGCTGGTCTACCTGACCACACCGGACTACATCTCGCTGCTGTGGACACACCCGATCGGCCGAATCCTGCTGGCGGCCTCCGCGATCTGGATGTCGGCCGGCATCCTGGTGATGAAGAAGATGATCAACTTCGACTTCTGAGAGCGTGTCATGATCGATTTCCTGATTGAGAAATTCCAGGACGCGCGCTTCATGGCGACGTTACTGGCGGCGATCGCGGCAAGCGCCACCGTCTACACCCTGGTCACTCCGTTTCTCGCCGGCCAGCCGCTCGCCAAGCGGATGAAGGCGGTCGGCAGCGAACGTGAACGTATCCGTCAGCGCGAACGCGATCGACTCGCCAAATCAGAAAAGGTGTCGCTGCGGCAGGCGCCGAAGAAGCTGGTCGCGCGCGTTGTCGAAGATTTCAATCTCTCCAAATGGCTGGCGCAGGAGAGCGCGCGTGACAAGCTGGTGATGGCCGGCTATCGCGGCCAGGCGCCTTACATCACGTTCCTGTTCTTCCGACTGGTCATGCCGATCGCTTTTGGCGTCGCATCGGCATTGTACATCTTCGTCATCACCGAGTTCGATCAGCCCGCCACCATCAAGATCGGCATCTGTATCGCCGCGATCTTCCTCGGCATGCAGGCGCCGATGCTGTTCCTGAAGAACGCGATTCAAAAGCGCCAATTGTCGATCAAGCGCGCGTTCCCCGACGCACTCGATCTGCTGCTGATCTGTATCGAGTCCGGCATGTCGATCGAAGCGGCGTTCCGCCGGGTATCGATGGAAATCGGCTCACAGTCGATCCCGCTCGCCGAGGAGTTCACGCTGACGACGGCTGAACTATCCTATCTGCAGGATCGCAAGCAGGCTTACGAGAATCTGGCGCTGCGCACCGGCCTCGACGGCGTGAAGTCGGTCTGTCTGGCATTACAGCAGGCCGAGCGCTACGGCACCCCACTCGGTCAGAGCCTGCGGGTGATGGCGCAAGAGAATCGCGACATGCGGATGAACGAGGCCGAGAAAAAGGCAGCCGCGTTGCCGCCCAAGCTTACCGTGCCAATGATCTTGTTCTTCCTGCCGGTGCTGTTCGTGGTGATTCTCGGCCCGACCGGCATTCGTGTCGCGAGCATGCAGTAAAGCAGCTCGTCCGCCGGCACATCCGGCGGTTGGATGCGCTGATCAGCGCCCCGAGGCCATGACGCCGGCTTTGCGACCGGCGGTGCGCGTCGCATCCTGGCCACTCACCATCTGCTTGAGATAGGCGACATTGGCGGCGGCCTCGTCCGGGGGCAGATCAGCGCGGACGATCGACTCGGCCTCGGCGAAACGCCCCTGTAATCCGATCACCAGCGCAAGGTTCTGCCGCACCCGGGAGTCCGCCCGGCTGCTGGCATAGGCCTGTCGCAGCGCTTCCTCGGCTTTCGGCAGGTCCTTCGTCAGCACATAGGACATACCGAGATTCGACAGCACCGAAGGCTCGCCCGGCGCCAGTCGCAGTGCGCTGGCATAATAGCGTCGCGCCTCTTCGTTGCGGCCCATCTGGTCAAGCACCGTGCCCTGCACCGACAGGATACGCCAATCAGGATTGTCCGGAGTGTGCGCGCGGGACAGTGTGTCGAACGCCAGTTGGAAGTTGCCGTTGTCGGCGAGTGCGCGACCGTAGGCGGCCCGCAACGCCTTGTTGCTCGGATTGGCGAGGGAGGCTTTCTCGAGCACCGCTACCGCCTGAGCACGTTGCCCGATCGCGCGCAGCGCGTTGCCATAGGCGATCGCCGCGTCTGGATCGCGCGGACGGGAGCGATAGCGTTCGCCGGTAATCTGTTCCATGCGCTGCGGATCGGCTGGCGTTTCGGCCCGTGTCCCCAGCGAACCGGTGACATCGGGCATGCCGGTGGTCTTGCAGCCGCTGAGCAACAGCGCCAAACCGACAGAGAGCGCCGCCGACGTGGCAATCCGGGCAAGACAGGGCAGCTCGCGCATGGCACCGTTACTCACAAAACCGTCCAATTCCAGCTCAGCAATAGAGCGTTAACCCTAATGTTGAGTTAATCCCCTGCGGTGACGCTGCCGCTCACGATTCGCAAAGAGCCGTATCTCATGCATCCGATCTTCCAGTCCGCCCCAGATCAGTCGGCGATTCCGATCTCCTTCGTCACCAAATCGACCTGGGACAGCGTTCGCGCCGGACTACCGGACGCGGCGCAGCGCTTTGCCGCGGCGAACGGCTACAGCGGCAAGCCCGGCCAATATCTGGCGCTGCCAACCTCGGACGGCGAGATCGGGCATGTGCTGTTCGGCCTCGACGAACCCGACGTACGGAACCACGACCCATTCCGCCCAGGCGCCCTGCCCGGCCTGCTGCCCGCCGGCGTCTATCGCTTCGCCAATGCGCCGCACGTCCCCCGCCTCGCGGCTCTCGCCTTCGTGCTCGGCACCTACAAGTTCGCCCGCTATCGCAAGGCCGAGCCGCCCGCCGTGCGGCTGGTTCCCCCCGACGGCATCGATGTGGCTGCAATCAGCCGCGCCGCCGAAGCCGCAGCATTGGCGCGGGATCTGATCAACACGCCTGCGAACGACATGGGCCCGGCCGAACTCGCCGAGGCCGCGCAGGGGCTGGCGACACGCTTTGGTGCGACGATGAATGTCATCGTCGGTGACGACCTCGCGACCCAGAACTTCCCGCTGATCCGCGCGGTCGGCATGGCCTCCACCCGCGCGCCGCGGCTGATCGATCTAACCTGGGGCGATGCCTCCCATCCCAAGGTGACGCTGGTCGGCAAGGGCGTCTGCTTCGATACCGGCGGCCTCGACCTGAAGCCGTCCAGCGCGATGCTGATCATGAAGAAGGACATGGGCGGCGCCGCCAACGTGCTGGCACTGGCCTCGATGATCATGGATGCCGGATTGAAGCTGCGGCTGCGCGTACTGATCCCTGCGGTCGAGAACTCGGTGGCAGGCAATGCGATGCGGCCGCTCGACATCTTCCCGTCACGCAAGGGCCCGACCGTCGAGATCGGCAACACGGACGCCGAAGGTCGGCTGGTGCTGGCCGATGCTCTCGCTTACGCCGATGAGGAGGCGCCGGATCTGCTGATCGATCTCGGCACGCTCACGGGCGCCGCGCGCGTCGCACTCGGTCCTGACCTGCCGCCGTACTACACCAACGACGAAACGCTCGCGCTCGACGTCGCGCGTCATGCCCAAGCGGAAAATGACCCACTGTGGCGGATGCCGCTGTGGGGCCCTTACGACGCGTGGCTGGATTCGAAAGTCGCCGCCATCAACAACGCGCCGTCCGGCGGCTTTGCCGGTTCAATTACGTGCGCGCTGTTCTTGCAGCGCTTCGTCGAAGCCGCCAAGAGCTGGCTGCACGTCGATATCTACGGCTGGACGCCGAAGGCCAAGCCCGGACGCCCGGAGGGCGGCGAGTGTCAGGCGGCGCGCGCGATCTTCGCGCTGTTGAGCGAGCGCTATGGCTGATCCAAATTGCGATCGGAGGCTGACGCCGGCCCGGCCCGACCTCGCCGCCAAACATCTCAAGGGCCAAGTCACCGCAACCCGCTTCGTCGAGGGTGAAGTATTCGAAGTCAGCTACGGCGTCGCCCCGGTGCGGCGCGAGCCGTTTTCCGGCGCGATGCTGGAGACCGAAGCCCTGAAGGGCGAGCGTGTCACCGTCTACGATCGCACCGAAGAAGGCTGGGCCTGGGGACAGCTCGTGACCGACGGCTATGTCGGCTGGCTGCCGGATCTCGCATTGTACCGGCCCGCCGCAGAGCCGACCCATCAGGTGACGGCGCTCCGCACCTTCGCGTTCCACGGCCCGTCCATCAAACTCCCGCCAGCGGAGACGCTTCCCCTCGGCGCGCGACTGGCAATCGTCCGTGAGGATGCGAGCTTTGTGGTGACGCAGGAGGGGTGGTACGTACCGCGCCAACATGTTGCGCCGCTCGCCCATGTCGAATCCGATTTCGTCGGCGTTGCCGAGCGCTTCTTGGGCACGCCGTATCTATGGGGCGGGCGCAGCAGCCTCGGTATCGATTGCTCGGGACTGGTGCAGACTGCACTGGCAGCCTGCGGGATCGCAGCGCCGCGCGACAGCGATATGCAGGAGGCCGCGCTCGGCAATTCCGTCTCGCTCGCCGAGCAGGCGGCGCTGAAACGCGGTGATCTGCTGTTCTGGAAGGGGCATGTCGCAATCGCACGCGATGGCGCCAGCATCGTGCATGCCAATGCCTATCACATGGCAACAGCGATCGAGCCGACGGAACAGGCGATCACCCGAATTGCAGCGGGCGGAAGCGCACTGACTTCGATCAAGCGGCTCGGCTGAGACACTCATGCAGCCGTGCGCGATTCAGCGCCAGCCACTGCATCGCGGTAACCAGCAGCGCGTTGTTGAACGCGCCCCTGTTCAGCGCAGCCAGTGCCTCGTCGATCGCAACGACGAAGGGCTCGGTGTCTTCGTCTTCTTCCGCTAGTCCAGCACGCTGAAGCACGGCGCTGGAATCGACGTGACCGACAAAAAACACGATCTGCTCGTCGGTGATGCCGGGCGTCGGCAGGACGGTGTAGAGCTCCGCGAGCTGGGTCGGCGCCACCCCGATCTCTTCGATACACTCGCGCCGCGCCGCGTCCGCATCGGTCTCGTCGGAATCGACACGCCCGGCGACGATTTCCACCATATCGCCGCGCCCGGTAGCGAGATGCGCCGGCAGCCTGAACTGCCGGATCAGCACGATCACATCCCGCGCCAGATCGATCGGGATCACCGCCGCGACCCGGCTGGCGCGCAGCACGTCCCTCCGCTGCAGCAGCGGCGGCTCGCCGTCCCGGCGGAGCGAGACCTCGAAGCGCTGGTAGGCCATGAACCCCTGCCCGATCAACTCGGGCGCCGATACGGTAACATCTGCCGCGCGGTCCGCGATCTGATCAGTGCCGTCGCTCTCGCTCATCAACCACCTATTGGGCCGCAGCGCCATCCGGCGCGGTCTCGAGCCGGAACGCGGCGGCAAACAGCGCACGCGTATAGTCGGTCTTCGGAGACTTGAACAGCTCGGCCGCGGGGCCTTCCTCGACCACTTTGCCCTGTTTCATGACGATCAAATGACTGGCGAGCGAGGCAACCACCCGCAGATCGTGGGAAATGAACATGTAGGTCAGGTCGCGCTTGCGCTGCAGTTCACGGAGCAGATCGACCATCTGCGCCTGGAACAGCATATCGAGCGCGCTGGTCGGCTCGTCGAGCAAGACAAAGTTCGGCTCCAGCACCACCGCGCGCGCGATCGAAATTCGCTGGCGCTGCCCGCCGGAGAACTCGTGCGGATAACGGAAGCGCGTCGCCGGATCGAGACCGACATCCTTCAGTGCCTTGATCACCCGTGCCTCGCGCTCAGCCTCGCCGAGTTGCGGCTGATGCACGCTGAGCCCCTCGTCGATGATGTCGCCGACCGACATGCGCGGACTGAGCGCTCCGAACGGGTCTTGAAACACGATCTGCATGTCGCGGCGAAACGGCAGCATCTGCTTGAACTTCAGACCCTGAACATCCTTGCCGAGAAACACGATCGGCCCGTCGGATGAGATCAACCGCAGCAGCGCCAGTCCCAGCGTGGTCTTGCCCGAACCGGACTCGCCGACCACGCCGAGCGTCTCACCTTTGCGGATCGCCAGTGACACGCCGTCGACCGCCTTGATATGGCCGACGGTCTTGCGCAGCAGGCCACGGCGGATCGGAAACCAGACCTTCAGATCGTCGGTCGAGATTACCACCGGCGCGTCCGGGCATGGCGGCGCCGGGTCAGGCTTCGGCTCGGCGGCGAGCAGCGCCTTGGTGTAGGGATGCTGCGGGTCGGTGAACACCTGCTCGACCGGTCCCTGCTCGACGATCTTGCCGGTGTGCATCACGCACACGGTGTCGGCAATACGGCGGACGATGCCGAGATCGTGGGTGATGAACAGCATGCTCATGCCGAGCCTCGCGCGGATGTCGGCGAGCAGCGCCAGGATCTGTGCCTGCACCGTGACGTCGAGCGCGGTGGTCGGCTCGTCGGCGATCAGCAGATCCGGCTCGTTGGCGAGTGCCATCGCGATCATCACGCGCTGACGCTGCCCGCCGGACAATTGATGCGGATAGCTGGCGAGCCGGGTCTCGGGCTCCGGGATGCCGACCTGGGTCAGCAGCTCGACGATCCGCGCCCGCGCCTTGGTGCCGCGCACGCCGCCGTGCAGTTGCAGGATCTCGCCGATCTGCGCCTCGATCGTGTGCAGTGGATTGAGCGAGGTCATCGGCTCCTGAAACACGATCGAGATCTCGTTGCCGCGAATGCCGCGGATCTCGCGCTCCGACATCCCGAGCAGTTCGCGCCCCTTGAACCGGATCTGTCCGGAGGGGTGTGACGCGCTCGGATAGGGCAGCAGCTTCAGGATCGACAGCGCGCTGACCGACTTGCCCGAGCCGGATTCGCCGACCAGCGCGACGCACTCGCCGCGCTTGATCTGGTACGAAATATGGTCGACCGCCGTCGTCGTGCCGCTCGGCTGGTGAAACGCCACCGACAGGTCGTCGACTGAAAGCAAGGGCTGGTTGATGGCGTCCATCAGGAGAGCTCGCTGAGTTGAAGCCATGTCGGTCCGCCGGCGATCGCACGGCCCAGCCGCTGGTCTTCGGTCAAGAAATACTCACTTCCGGCCGCCCGCGCAGTCGCCACATGGATCGCATCCATCGGTTTGATCCCCAATTCGGCCTGTATATGACAGGATGACAGGAGGATATCTCGACTGACCGGCACAGTCAGAAGCGGGCTGAGAGGTGAGAAGAACGACTCGTACTTTTCCAAATAGTCCGGATTTTTGAACGAGATCGGCTTTGGCATGACCTCGGCGATCGTCAATTCGGAGGTGATCACTCGCACTTCATCAGCATCGACCGCACCCAAAAGTGCGCGAATTGTCTCGGCCCATTGGCTGCCTTGCTCAATCGCATAGATGATGATGTTCGAATCCAGGTAGATTGGCTGATCTTTGTAGCGCGCCCACATCAGTGATCTTCGCGCAACTCGCGGACATACCGAACGACGTCTTGGTCGCTGCCGTGGAGATTGGGAACAGAGCCTGCCAGCGGAGCGAGCATGACCCTCGGCTGCCGATCGGCCTTGGGCCTGAATTCAATCTCGACCCAACCATGCTGCGGCAGACCTTCTTGCAGGTCCGACGGCAACTTATCGACCGGGTACTCTCGAACGATCTTGTTCATCGCCTCTACTCCGGAACAAAAGTCTACCACACCCTCACCTGAACGTCTTGCGCGGGTCGAAGGCGTCGCGGACGGCTTCGCCGATGAAGATCAGCAGCGACAGCATGATCGCAACCGCGAAGAACCCGGTGAAGCCGAGCCATGGCGCCTGAACGTTGGCCTTGCCCTGCGCCAGGAGCTCGCCGAGCGACGGCGAGCCCGGCGGCAGGCCGAAGCCGAGGAAGTCGAGCGCGGTCAGCGTCATTACCGAGGACGAGACGATGAACGGCAGGAACGTCATGGTGGCCACCATGGCGTTCGGCAGCAGGTGCCGAACCATGATCTTGAGGTTGGAGACGCCGAGGGCACGGGCCGCCATGATGTACTCGAAATTGCGCCCGCGCAGGAATTCGGCCCGCACCAGACCCACCAGCGATACCCAGCTGAACAACAGCAGGATGCCGAGCAGCACGAAGAAGCCCGGCACCAGCACCGACGACAGGATCAGCAGCAAATACAGCGACGGGATTGCGGTCCACACTTCGATCAACCGCTGAAAGGTCAGATCGACCCAGCCGCCGAAATAGCCCTGGATGCCGCCGGCGGCCACGCCGATGATCGATGAGATGATCGTCAGGCTGAGGCCGAACAGGATCGATATCCGGAAGCCATAGATCAGCCGGGCGACGACATCGCGCCCCTGATCATCGGTCCCCAGCCAATTGTATTCGAGATCGCGGCAGCTCTTGACGCCCTTCTTGGCGACCACCGCGGCACACTCCTTCTCCGTCAGCAGCCAGGTCGGTTTCGATGGCGCCGGCGTCGGCAGGTCGAGATTGTGGGTGTCGTAAGAATAACGGATCGGCGCCCAGATCACGGTGCCGCCCTTGTCGGCAATCAGCTTCTGCAAATAGGGATCGCGGTAATCCGCCGCTGTCTCGAAATCACCACCGAAGGTGGTCTCCGCATAGGTGACAACCGCGGGGAAATAATAGTGGCCATCGAGCTTGATCAGCAGCGGCCGGTCGTTGGCGATAAACTCGGCGAACAGCGAGACGCCGAACAGCACCAGAAAGATCCAGAACGACCAGTAGCCGCGGCGGTTAGCCTTGAAGTTCTGCCAGCGCCGCTTGTTCAGCGGCGACAGCGAAAGCCGGTGGCGCGAGGGCGGCACGGCCTCGCCGAGCGGCATCTCGGTGGTGCTCTCGATCGGCTCGCGCGAGATCAGCGTCATCAGACCTCCCGCGCCTCGAAGTCGATCCGCGGATCGATCCACATATAGGTGAGATCGGAGATCAGGTTCACCACCAGGCCGACCAGCGAAAAGATGAACAGCGTGCCGAACACCACCGGATAGTCTCGATTGAGCACGCTCTCGAACCCGAGCAGGCCGAGTCCGTCGAGCGAGAAGATGGTTTCGATCAACAGCGATCCGGAGAAGAACGCGCCGATGAACGCGCTGGGAAACCCGGCGATGACGATCAGCATGGCGTTGCGGAACACATGCCCGTACAGCACCTGGATCTCGCTGCATCCCTTGGCGCGCGCCGTCATGACATATTGCTTGCGGATTTCGTCGAGGAACGAGTTCTTGGTCAGCAGCGTCATGGTGGCGAACGCACCGAGCACCATCGAGATTAGCGGCAACGTCAGGTGCCAGAAATAGTCGATGATCTTCCAGTACCAGGGGAACTCGCTCCAGCCGTCGGACGTCAGCCCGCGCAGGGGGAACCAACTAAAGAACGAACCGCCGGCGAACAGGATGATCAGCAGGATCGCGAACAAAAAGCCTGGGATAGCGAAACCGACGATGATCACCGCCGAGGTCCAGGTGTCGAATTTCGAGCCGTCCCGCACCGCCTTCCGGATGCCGAGCGGAATCGAGATCAGATAGGTCAGCAGCGTCATCCAGATCCCGAGCGACATCGAAACCGGCAGCTTTTCCTTGATCAGTTGCAGCACGCTGACGTCGCGAAAATAGCTCTTGCCGAAATCGAACCGGGCAAAGTTCCACAGCATCAGCGCAAAGCGCTCGGGCGCAGGCTTGTCGAAGCCGAACTGCTTCTCCAGGCTCTTGACGAACTCAGGGTCGAGTCCCTGCGCACCGCGATATTTCGAGTTGACCGCGTCGGCTGAACCAGCCGCCTGTGGTCGCGCTCCGAAATCGCCGCCCGACGATCCGGAGATCCGCGACGAGGCGCCGGTGTCCGCGCCGGAAATCTGCGCGATCACCCGTTCGACCGGCCCACCGGGCGCGAATTGCACCACCACGAAGGAGACGAACAAAATCCCGAGCAGCGTCGGAAACATCAAGAGGACACGGCGCGCAATATAGGCTGCCATACTATTTGGTCCCTCGGTCGGCGGCAGCCGCCTTCTCTTTCACCCACCACAAATCCGGAACGCCGACGCCGGCATATTTCGGCAGCTTCGGCGGATGGCCGAACACGTCCCAATAAGCCAGCCGATGCGAGGCCGAGTACCATTGCGGCACCCAGTAGCGGCCAGCGCGGATCAGTCGGTCGAGCGCCCGAGCGGCAAACACAAGTTTGGCTCGGCTATCGGCGGCAATCACCTGATCGATCATCGCATCGATCGCCGGGTCGGCGATGCCGGCGAGATTGTTCGACCCCTTGATAGCGGCGGCCTGCGACGAGAAGTAGTTGCGGAGCGCGTCCCCGGGCACGGTCGAGAAGCCGTAGCGCTCGATCGTCAGGTCGAAATCGAAATCGTCGCGTCTCGCCCGGAGCTGCACCGGATCGACCATGCGCAGTGTGGCCTCGATGCCCAGAGTGCCGAGGTTCTTGATGAACGGCATGTGGTGAGGCTGGAACGCAGGTTCGTCGAGCAGAAACTCGACCCGAAACGGCTCGCCCGACGGGGTCAGGCACTTTCCGTTCTTGATCGGAAAGCCCGCCTCTTTCAGAAGCTGCGCGCCCCGGCGCAGCAACGCGCGATCCTGGCCGGAGCCATCGGATACCGGAGGCACGAACGGCTCGCCGAACACCTCGTCCGGCACCTTGCCGCGGAACGGTTCGAGCAACGTCAGCTCTTGCGGCGACGGCATTCCCACCGCCATGAGGTCGGAGTTCTGAAACGGCGACACCGTCCGCGCGTAGGTGCCGTACATGATCGTCTTGTTGGTCCATTCGAAATCGAACGCACAGCCGAGCGCCTGGCGCACCCGCGGATCCTTGAACTTGTCGCGGCGCGTGTTGATGAACCAGCCCTGCGCGCCGGACGGCGTTTCGTCCGGCAGCATCTCGCGCTTGACGCGGCCGTCGTGGATCGCCGGAAAGTCGTAGCGGGTGTTCCAAATGCGCGAGGTGAATTCCTCCCGGAACAGATAACTTTGGCCGGTGAATCCCTCGAAGGCGACGTCGCGATCGCGATAGAACTCGTACCGCACGGTGTCGAAATTGTTGGCGCCGATGTTGACCGGCAGCTTCGAACCCCACCAATCCTTGACCCTGTCGAATTCGATGAACCGGCCCGATTCAAGCCGCCCGACCTTGTAGGGCCCACTGCCGAGCGGGACATCCATGGTCGACTCGTCGAACGGCTGCTTGGCGTAGTACGTCTCCGAGAACAACGGCAGCCCCGCGACGAACAGCGGGACATCGCGGGCTCGCTTCGGCTTGAAGGTGACGACCAGCGTCACGTCGTCCACCGCTTTCGCCTCGATGAAATCGCGCAGCTGCTGCGTGATCAGCGGATGGCCCTTGGCCTTGAGGATGTTGAGCGAGAACGCAGCGTCGCGGGCAGTCAGCTTGCTGCCGTCGTGAAACCGCGCTTCGGGCCGCATCGTGAAGCGATAGGTCAGTCCGTCGGGCGAGATCGCCACTTTGGAGGCGGCGAACCCGTACATCGCATCCGGCTCATCGCCGGCGCGCGCCATCAGCGTCGCGAAAGTCAGCCCCATCCCCTGCGCCCCATCGCCCTTGAGAATGTAGGCGTTGAGCGAGTTGAAGGTCAGGAACGACTGATTGAAAGCGCGCACCGACGGGATCGTCGAGAACAGCCCCCCTTTCGGGGTCCGCGGATCGACATAGTCGAAATGTGCGAAATCGGCCGGGTACTTCAGATCACCGAAAGCCGAGATGCCATGGGAGACGGTCTCGCCTTCAGTTGCGGCAGCGCTGTCCCGCAGATGCGCGACCGCCAGCGCGCCGACGCCGAGAGCGAGCACGTTGCGACGATTGAGCTGCACCATACGCGAAGCGGTCCTCAAGAGCGCCTGCCGAGCGCGGCGGCCTTGTCGGCGTCGTACCACCACAGCGACGGCAACCCGGAACGGGCATATTTGGGCAGCGGCGCGTGATTGAAGCGATCCCAGCGCGCGTAGCGCATGAAACCATAGGTGAATTGCGGCACGACATAGAAGTTCCAAAGCAGCACGCGGTCGAGCGCGCGCGTGGCCGCGACCAGCGCGGCCCGGTCCTTGGCGTAGATGATCTTGTCGATGAGGATGTCGACCGCCGGATTCTTGATCCCGATGGTGTTTTGCGAACCCTGCTGATCGGCCGCGTGCGAGCCCCAATAGTCGCGCTGTTCATTGCCCGGAGACAGCGACTGGCCCCACAGATCGGTGATGATGTCGAAATCGAATGCGCGTATCCGGTTCTGATATTGCGCGTTGTCGACCATACGGATCGAAACGGTGACGCCGAGGCGCTCAAGCGACGGACGATAGAACAGCGCGATGCGCTCGGACGACGGATCCTGGACCAGCATCTCGACCGTAACCGGCTTGCCGGACGGGTCGACCAGCTTGCGGTCCTTCACGTCGAAGCCGGCCTCTTTCACCAGCTTCATTGCCTCGCGCAAATTGGCGCGCACCGCTTCCGCATTGCCGCCGACCGGATTGGTGTAGGGCTGCGTAAACAACTCGGCCGGCACCTTGTCGCGCACGGATTCGAGCAATTCCAGCTCTTGGCCTTGCGGCAGACCGCTGGAGGCGAGCTCGGTCCCCTCGAAGAAGCTGTTGATGCGCTTGTACTGGCCGTAGAACAATTGCTTGTTCATTTCCTCGAAATCGAACGCGTAGTTGAAGGCACGCCGCACCCGTGCGTCCTTGAACATGTCGCGGCGGGTGTTGAGCACGAACGCCTGCATCCGCCCCGAATCGTTGATCGGAAATTCTTCCTTGACGACACGCTTGTCGGTCACCGCCGGAAAGTCATAGGCCGTGGCCCACTGTTTGGCGGAATTCTCCATGATCCAGTCGGCCTGATCGGCCTTGAAGGCTTCCAGCGCCACGGTGTTGTCGCGGAAATACTCGAACCGCAATTCGTCGAAATTGTTCTGGCCGATCCGAACCGGAAGCTTCTCGCCCCAGTAATCCTTGACGCGCTCCAGCACCACTGAACGGCCGGCGACGAACTCCTTGATCTTGTATGGCGCCGACCCGAGCGGCGGCTCAAGCGTGGTGGACGAGACGTCGCGCTTGCGCCCCTGGGCGTCGCTGCCTTCCCACCAGTGCTTCGGCATGATCATCAACTCCCCGACGATGACCGGCAGTTCGCGGTTGCCGGGAGCATCGAAGGTGAAGCGGATGTCGCGCTCGCCGATTTTCTCCGCCTTGACGACGTGACGATAATACGAGGCATAGCGCGGACTGTATTTCTTCAGCGCATCGAACGAGAACAGGACGTCCTCGGCCGTCACCGGCTTGCCGTCGTGCCAGCGCCCCTCGGGACGCAGCCGATAGGTGACCCAGGAGAAATCGTCTGGATACATCGCACCTTCGGCGAGCAGGCCGTAACTGGTGCCGACCTCGTCCAGCGACGAGGTCATCAATGTCTCGTAGAGATAGCCGACCGCACCAGCGATATTGCCCTTCACGCCTGCGACCGCGATGTTGAAATTGTCGAAGGTGCCGAGCGCGATCTGCCGCGCCGCGCCGCCTTTCGGTGCCTTCGGGTCGGCATAGTCGAACTTGGCGAACCCGGCCGGATATTTCACGTCCCCGAACAACGACAGACCGTGTCGCAAAGCAACGCCTTGAGCAGCGGTATCAGCGCGCGCAGGGCCTGCACCGAACAGGCCAGAGCCCAGGCCGAAGGCCGGAATCGCAGCGGCAAATGCGCCGCCCTGAAGGAGATGTCGTCGGGTCAAACTCACGATACGGAAATCCCTGTTCGCTGCGGTCATCGGCCGGACCGGACATATCCGAGGATTCGTCCGATTATGGCGATTTTGACGGAGGATAACACCCCGCGCGCGGCCGACTTGCGGCGAAAGGTCCCGATTACCGATGTTTAATTCGAACAGGCGCCCAAAAGAAAACGGCCGGGGAAGCCCCGGCCGCTCGAACCCAAGGTTTGGATGATCGTTACTTCTCAGCCGTCGCAGGAAGCGGCTCGGGCTTGTCCGAGTTCTTGTTGAGATAGGCGATCAGATCGGCCCGTTCCTTTTCGTTCGGAATACCGGCGAAGCCCATCGCGGTGCCGGGGATGTAGGCCTTCGGATTGGTCAGGAACTTGTTGAGCTCGTCGAACGTCCAGGCGCCACCCTTGGCCTTCATCGCCGCGGAGAAATTAAAGCCGTTGCGGCCTTCGCCCCGATGATCGCCGACAATTCCATACAGGTTCGGACCGACGCGGTTCGGGCCGTCCTTTTCGAAGGTGTGGCAAGCCGCGCACTTCTTGGCGACCTTGGCGCCCTGGTCGACCGAAGCGGTCTGCAGCAGCTTCTCGATCGGCTCGTCCACCTTCGGCGCGGCATCCTTGCTCGGCGCCGGCTCGGCCTCTTTCACCGCGATGGCGTAGCCCTGCTTTTCCGGCTTAGTCGGAGAGAAGATGGCCTGGGCCGCGAAGTTGGAAAGCAACAGGATCAGGCAGGTTCCGAAGATCGCGCCGACGATTTTGTTGAGTTCGAAAGTATCCATTGTGGCTCACGTTTCCGAACCGGACCGCGCTCGGGCCTGTTCATCGGAGGCATTCTCAACTCGACTTTAGTCGTGATGAGATATCGTTTTGCCCCTGCGCTGGCAACCCGTATAAACGCCATTCACACGTCGTTACGGGCAGCCTGATACCAGCTTCGCTGCTTTCGCTGCGGCGCATCAATCCGCTTCAGACGCGATCCCCGATGTCCCATACGACCCTGGTTCTGATCCCCGCCCGGATGGCCGCGACGCGGCTGCCCGGCAAGCCGCTGCTCGATATCGCCGGGTTGCCGATGGTGGTGCAGGTGCTACGCCGGGCCCAGGCGGCGGAGATCGGCCGGGTCGCGGTGGCCACCGATACGCCGGACATCGCCGCCGCCGTGACGGCCCATGGCGGCGAGGTGGTGATGACACGGGCGGACCACCCCTCCGGCTCGGATCGCATTTTCGAGGCGCTGCAGACGTTGGATCCCGACCGCAAGATCGACACCGTGATCAACCTGCAGGGTGATTTTCCGACCATCCGGCCCGAGCAGATCGGCGCCGTGCTGGCGCCGCTGTCAGATCCTGCGGTCGACATCGCCACCCTTGCGGCCGAAATCCACACCGAGGAAGAGGCCACCAACCCCAACGTGGTGAAGGTGATCGGCTCACCGCTTACCGACGACCGGTTGCGGGCGCTGTATTTCACCCGCGCGACCGCGCCGTGGGGCGACGGGCCGCGCTACCATCACATCGGGCTGTACGGCTACCGCCGCGCAGCGCTGGAGCGGTTCGTCGCCCTGCCCCCTTCCCCACTCGAGCGCCGTGAGAAGCTCGAACAGCTCCGCGCACTTGAAGCCGGAATGCGAATCGACGTCGGCATCGTCGACAGCGTGCCGCGCGGGGTCGATACGCCAGCCGATCTCGAAACGGCACGGCGCGTGCTCGGCGGCTGAACCCGCCCTCTGGCGAAAACCGGTGCGGCTGCTAGAACGCGCGCCAGAGACAGGACGCAATGACCCAGACCATGAAAATCGCATTCCAGGGCGAACCCGGCGCCAATTCCCACATCGCGATCAGCGATGCCTATCCCACCGCCGAGGCGATGCCTTGCGCCACGTTCGAGGATGCGCTGAGCGCGATCTCCTCGGGCGAAGCCGATCTCGGCATGATCCCGATCGAGAACTCGGTCGCCGGCCGCGTCGCCGATATCCACCATCTGCTGCCGACCTCGAAGCTGTTCATCGTCGGCGAGTGGTTTCTGCCGATCCGGCATCAGCTCGTGGCGGTGCCCGGCGCCAAGCTCGAAGACATCAAAACGGTCGAAAGCCATGTCCACGCGCTCGGCCAGTGCCGCCGCATCATCCGCAAGTTCGGGCTGAGGCCGATCGTAGCCGGAGACACCGCGGGGTCGGCGCGGCTCATCGCCGAGCGCGGCGACAAGACCTGCGCGGCGATCTCGTCGCGGCTGGCCGCGAAGATCTACGGCCTCGACATTCTGGCCGAGGACATCGAGGACGAGGCGCACAACACCACCCGCTTCGTGGTGCTGGCACGCGAACCGCGCTGGGCGGCGCAAGGCTCCGGCCAGCTCGTCACCACGTTTGTCTTCCGGGTGCGCAACCTGCCGGCCGCGCTCTACAAGGCGCTCGGCGGCTTCGCCACCAACGGCGTCAACATGACCAAGCTGGAAAGCTACATGGTCGACGGCAATTTCTTCGCCACGCAGTTCTATGCCGACGTCGAAGGCCACCCCGAGGATCGCAACCTCGCCTTCGCGCTCGACGAACTGAAGTTCTTCTCCCGCGAATTCCGCATTGTCGGCGTCTATCCCGGCCACCCGTTCCGCGCGACGTTCAGCGAGCGGTAGACAACGGCCCATCCACGTCATTGCGAGCGAAGCGAAGCAATCCAGCTCGGTGCACTGAGCTTCTGGATTGCTTCGTCGCGGAGCCTGTGCTCGGACGGCGCGAAGCGCCGATCCGGGTGCTCCTCGCAATGACGAAAGTTGTTTTGTCGAACTACGCCGCCGCCTTCTGCAACTCGAATGCGTCCGCCAGCAGGCTGTAGCTGCGCTTGCGGGCTTCGTGATCGTAGACTGCGGTGATCACCATCAGCTCATCGGCGTGGCTCGCGGTAATCAGCGGCTGCAAGGCCTGGCGCACCGTCGCCGGGCTGCCGACGAACAGCCGCGAGCGATTGCGCGCGATCGAAGCGCGGTCGGCCTCGGTGTAGGGATAGGCCAGCGCCTCTTCGACGCTCGGCAGCGTCACGTAACGGCCGCGGTCGCGCAACAGGCGGCTGAGATCCATCGAGCTCGCCAGCCGCTCCGCCTCCTCGTCGGTCTCGGCCACCACCGCGGCCACTGCGAGAATGCCGTTCGGCGTCGACCGCCATCGCGTCGGACGGAAGTTGCTGCGGTAGTGCGTCAGCGCCGCGACCGCATCGTGCGAAGCGAAGTGATGCGCGAACGCGAAGCCCATGCCGACCTGCGCGGCGAGTTCGGAGCTGTAGTCGCTGGAGCCGAGCAGCCAGATCGGCGGCAACGGCGCATCGTTGGGCATCGCCACCACATTGTTGTAGGGATGGCCCGGCGGAAAGCCCCGCGTCTCCCACAAGGTCAGCTCCTGCAGCCGCTCCAGGAAATCGTCGCCTTCGCGGATATCGAGCCGGCGGCGCAGCGCGTGCATCGTCGCCTGATCTGTCCCCGGTGCGCGGCCGATGCCGAGATCGATCCGGCCGGGGAACAGCGCTTCCAGCATCTTGAAGCGCTCCGCCACCATCAGCGGCGCGTGGTTCGGTAGCATCACGCCGCCGGAGCCGACGCGGATGCGCTCGGTCACGGCCGCGATCTGCCCAATCATGATGTCGGGCGCAGGGCTCGCGACCGAGGGCAGACTGTGATGCTCGGCCAGCCAGTAGCGCACGTAGCCCAGCGAATCCGCATGCCGCGCAAGATCGATCGAGTTGCGCAGCGCGGCCGCTGGCGGTGTGCCAGTGGTGACGACGGAGAGATCGAGGATTGAGAGTGGCAACATTCCCATAACCTAGTGCTCCTCCGAGGTCGGCGCAAAGGTATTGGGCCAAGCAGTTTGGCAATGACCAACCACCAGGCCGACAGTGGGCAGAATGACCACTGGTTCAGGCCAGCCGAGCCGCCCTTGATTGTTTCCATTCGCTGCACCGCAAACAACCGACTGACAAGGCGAAGGATTTTCGACCAACCCGCCCTTGGGGCGCTGCCCACACAAACGTCGTTCGTGCCGCCAGAAAACGATATAATGTAATGATAATGGGCAACTTCCCAAAGTGGAATCACCGAAAGTGGGCTGGCCGCCGGCAGCGGTTCGGCCTAATTTAACGCCGTTCGTACAGGTTTCTGGCCGTTGGGCAGCCGCGCGTGCCTATGGAAGCCGAACCGCCGTTTCAAACTGGATGACCATCAGATGAGCGACCTGCCGCAACAGCTTCCGGCGATTTCCTTCGAGTTCTTCCCACCGAAGACCGAGGAGATGGAGCGCAATCTGTGGCAGGCGATCAGCCGGCTGGCGCCGCTGCATCCGAGCTTCGTGTCGGTCACCTATGGGGCCGGCGGCTCGACCCGGGAGCGGACCCACGCCACCATCGCCCGCATTCTGAAAGAGACCGAGTTGATGCCGGCGGCGCATCTGACCTGTGTCGATGCGCCGTGCGCCGACGTCGACGAAGTGGTGACGCGCTATCACGACATCGGCGTCCGCCACATCGTGGCGCTGCGCGGCGATCCGACCACCGGCCTCGGCGGTACCTACGCGCCGCATCCGCAGGGCTATCGTAGCTCGGCTGATCTCGTCGCCTCGATCAAGCGGCGCTATCCCGACATCGACGTCACGGTGTCGGCCTACCCGGAGAAGCATCCGGAGAGCACCGGCTTCGATGCCGACCTCGACATTCTCAAAGCCAAGGTCGATGCCGGCGCGACCCGCGCCATCACCCAATTCTTCTTCGACAACGACCTGTACTTCCGCTACCTCGACCGCGTCCGCGCCCGCGGCATCGACATCCCGATCGTGCCGGGCATCCTGCCGGTGCAGAACTTCAAGCAGGCCGCCGGCTTCGCCGCCCGCGCCGGCGCCAGCGTGCCGGATTGGCTGGCCAGGCAGTTCGAAGGCCTCGACGACGATCCCGACACGCGCAAGCTGGTGGCCGCGACGGTCGCGGCCGGCCAGGTGCACAAGCTCGCCAAGCACGGCGTCAGCAACTTCCACTTCTACACCATGAACCGCGCGGACCTGGTGTTCGCCATCAGCCATCTGCTGGGCTTCCGGCCGCAGGCGGCAAGGCAAGCCGCGTGAACTTGCAACTGAACTCTCCACGCGCACCGCCCGCCCCCTCTCCCCTTCGGGGAGAGAGTTGGGGTGAGGGGGCACAGGCGCCAATGATCGTCCGCTCCACGCGTACACCGATCGCCAGACGCCTGCGGGCTCAGCCGACGCAGGCTGAAACGTTGCTGTGGCGGCGTCTGCGCAATCGCCAGCTCGATGGCTGGAAATTCAAACGCCAATTCCCGATCGACCGATTTGTCGTCGACTTCTGCTGCACCGAAGCGCGGCTCGTCGTCGAACTCGACGGCGGACAACATGGACAAAAGACCGAGCAAGATGCGGCCCGGACGGAAGTAATCTCCGCGATGGGCTATCTGGTCGTTCGGTTCTGGAACAACGACGTGCTGTCGAACATCGACGGCGTACTCGAAACGATTGCTCGAACGATCAGACCGCATGCGTTCGATCCCCCTCACCCCAGCCCTCTCCCCGACGGGGAGAGGGAGCCGCGCTGAGTAGCTTGCAAATGTCGACTTCCAAAAGCCCGATCGCCGATCGTCTTCATGCCCTCGCCGCGCAGCGCATTCTTGTGCTCGACGGTGCGATGGGGACGATGATTCAGCAGCTGCAGTTCGACGAGGCTGCGTTCCGCGGGATGCGGTTCAAGGACTTCCACCGCGACCTGCGCGGCAACAACGATCTGTTGATCCTGACCCAGCCGCAGGCGATCGAGGACATCCACGCGCAGTACCTGCGCGCAGGCGCCGATATCGTCGCGACCAACACCTTCTCCTCGACCTCGATCGCCCAGGCCGACTACGACATGTCGGAGCTTGCCTACGAGATGAGCCGCGACGGCGCCCGCCTCGCCCGCAATGCGGCTGCCAAGGTCGAAGCCGAAGACGGCAAGCCGCGCTTCGTCGCCGGCGCGATCGGCCCGACCAACCGCACCGCCTCGATCTCGCCCGACGTCGCCAATCCCGGCTATCGCGCGGTGACGTTCGACGATCTGCGCATCGCCTATGCCGAGCAGATCAACGGCCTGCTCGACGGCGGCGCCGACATCCTGCTGCTCGAAACCATCTTCGACACGCTGAACGCCAAGGCGGCGCTGTACGCGATCGCCGAGATCACCGACGCCCGCGGCATCGACGTGCCGGTGATGATCTCCGGCACCATCACCGACAAATCCGGCCGCCTGCTGTCCGGCCAGATGCCGGAAGCGTTCTGGAATTCGGTGCGGCACGCTAAGCCGCTGACCATCGGCTTCAACTGCGCGCTCGGCGCCAAGGATCTGCGCGCCCACATCGCCGATATCAGCCGCGTCGCCGATACGCTGGTCTGCGCCTATCCCAACGCCGGTCTACCCAACGAATTCGGCCAGTACGACGAGAGCCCGGAGTACATGGCTTCGCTGGTCGGTGAATTCGCCGAAGCCGGCCTCGTCAACATCGTCGGCGGCTGTTGCGGCACCACGCCGGCGCACATCAAGGCGATCGCCGAAGCCGTGGCGCCGCACAAGCCGCGCGTGATCCCGACGATCGAGCCGCGGCTGCGGCTCTCGGGCCTCGAGCCGTTCGAGCTGACCGCGGCCATCCCGTTCGTCAACGTTGGCGAGCGCACCAACGTCACCGGCTCGGCGAAATTCCGGAAATTGATCACTGCCGGCGACTACGCCGCCGCGTTGCAGGTGGCGCGCGATCAGGTCGAGAACGGCGCCCAGATCATCGACGTCAACATGGACGAAGGGCTTCTCGATTCCGAAGCCGCGATGGTCACCTTCCTCAACCTCGTCGCCGCCGAGCCGGACATCGCCAAGGTGCCGGTGATGGTCGATAGCTCGAAGTTCGCCGTCATCGAGGCCGGGCTGAAGTGCCTGCAGGGCAAGCCGGTGGTGAACTCGATCTCGCTCAAAGAGGGCGAGGACAAGTTCATCCACGAGGCGAACATCGCCAAGCGTCACGGCGCCGCCGTCGTGGTGATGGCGTTCGACGAGACCGGCCAGGCCGACACCTACGCGCGCAAGACCGAGATCTGCGCCCGCGCCTACGACATTCTGGTCAACCGCATCGGCTTCCCGCCCGAAGACATCATCTTCGATCCCAACATCTTCGCGATCGCCACAGGCCTCGAAGAACACAACAACTACGGCGTCGACTTCATCGAGGCGACGCGTTGGATCCGTCAGAACCTGCCGCACGCCCACATCTCCGGCGGCGTCTCCAACCTGTCGTTCTCGTTCCGCGGCAACGAGCCGGTGCGCGAGGCGATGCACTCGGTGTTCCTGTATCACGCCATCAAGGCCGGCATGGACATGGGCATCGTCAATGCCGGGCAGATGATCGTGTACGACGACATCGACCCCGAGCTGCGCCAGGTGTGTGAGGACGTCATCCTCAACCGCGATCCCGGCGCGTCTGAACGCCTGCTGGCGCTCGCCGACAAATATCGCGGCCAGGGCAAGCAGCAGAAGGAGCAGGATCTCGCCTGGCGCTCATGGCCGGTCGAACAGCGGCTGAGCCACGCGCTGGTGCATGGCATCACCGAGTTCATCGAGCTTGATACCGAAGAAGCGCGCGCCAAGGCCGAGCGGCCGCTGCACGTCATCGAAGGCCCGCTGATGGCCGGCATGAATGTGGTCGGCGACCTGTTCGGCGACGGCAAGATGTTCCTGCCGCAGGTGGTGAAGTCGGCCCGCGTGATGAAGCAGGCGGTCGCCTATCTGATGCCGTTCATGGAAGAGGAGAAGGCACGCAATCTCGCCGCCGGCACCGACACCGGCGAACGTGCCACCGCCGGCAAGATCGTGCTTGCCACCGTCAAGGGCGATGTCCACGACATCGGCAAGAACATCGTCGGCATCGTGCTCCAGTGCAACAACTTCGAGGTGATCGACCTCGGCGTGATGGTGCCGGCCGCCAAGATCATCGAGACCGCCAAGGCCGAGAACGCCGATCTGATCGGCCTGTCCGGCCTGATCACGCCGTCGCTGGATGAGATGAGCTTCCTCGCCGGCGAGCTGCAGCGCAACGGATTCGATCTGCCGCTGCTGATCGGCGGTGCCACCACCAGCCGCGTCCACACCGCGGTGAAGATCGATCCGGCCTACCCGGCCGGCAGCGTGGTGTACGTCAACGACGCCAGCCGCGCGGTGGGCGTCGCCTCCTCGCTGCTGTCAAAAGACAGAGGCGCCGCCTATGCGGCCGAGGTGCGGGCCGACTACGCCAAGATCTCGGCGGCACATCACCGCGCCCAGGCCGACAAGAAACGGCTGACGCTGGCCACAGCCCGCGCCAACGCCACCAAGATCGACTGGGCCGCGACCAAGCCGGTGAAGCCGTCCTTCATCGGCACGCGGAGCTTCAGCGGCTATTCGCTGGCGGAGCTCGCCGAGTACATCGATTGGACGCCGTTCTTCCAGGCCTGGGAGCTCGCCGGACGCTTCCCCGCGATCCTCGACGACAGCGTGGTCGGTGAAGCGGCGAAGTCGCTGTATGCCGATGCTCGCAAGATGCTGGACCGCATCGTCGCCGAGAACTGGTTCACCGCCAACGCCACCATCGGCTTCTGGCCGGCCAATGCGCAGGGCGACGACATCCTGGTCTATGCGGATGAAGCGCGCACCACGCCGATCGCCACGCTGCACAGCCTGCGCCAGCAGCTCGACAAGCGCGAGGGCCGTGCCAACGCCGCGCTCAGCGACTTCATCGCGCCGGTGGCGAGCGGCGTCGCCGACTACATCGGCGGCTTCGTCGTCACCGCCGGCATCGGCGAGGACGTGATCGCCGACAAGTTCAAGGCCGAGCGCGACGATTACTCGTCGATCATGGTCAAGGCGCTGGCCGACCGTCTCGCCGAAGCCTTCGCCGAGCGGATGCACGCCCGCGTCCGCCGCGAGTTCTGGGGCTACGCGCCGGACGAGACTCTGTCGCCCGAGGATCTGATCCTGGAGAAGTATCAGGGCATCCGCCCGGCGCCCGGCTATCCGGCCCAGCCCGATCACACCGAAAAGGCGACGCTGTTCGAGCTGCTCGACGCCGAAGCCTCCGCCGGCGTGACGCTGACCGAGAGCTTTGCGATGTGGCCGGGCTCGTCGGTGTCAGGGCTGTATTTCAGCCATCCGCAGAGCGCCTACTTCGGCGTCGGCAAGATCGAGCGCGATCAGGTCGAAGACTACGCCACCCGTAAGGGTTGGGACGTCGCCACCGCCGAGCGCTGGCTGGCTCCGGTACTGAACTACATCCCGTCGCGCAGCACGGCCGCCACCGACGAAACTGGCATGCCGCCGCTGGCGCCGCAGGCCGACGCGCCGCTCTCCGCCGACGACGCCGCGCTGGCCTCGCACCCGCAGGGCTGCACCTGCGCGCTGCACCTCGCCTGGCGCAAGCAGAAGGTTGCAGCGAAGTAACAGCGGCGGCCTTCTTGCAGTCGTGATCGCCTGCGCGATCCGGCGTCACCGCCTCTGCCGCTATCCCCGCTCAGTTGTCGTCCCCACCTCCGCCGTCGTCCCACGCGCAGGCGCGGGGACCCAGTATTGCAGAGAGCGCGTGGCCAACACCGCCCGATGCAATGAACGCGCTGGGATACTGGGTCGCCCGGACGAGCCGGGCGATGACGGCTGATAGTGGGCGGACCACAGTCCTTATAGGAACATTGTCAAGAGACGATCTACGGCCGCTTGAGCCGCCGCAGGCCGGCGCCCATCGCGCGATCGATCCGACGATTGAAACGTCACGACTGATCTCAAGATGGATGCGCGGGTCAAGCCCGCGCATGACGAGGGTGAAACCCCTCCCTCGCCGCTCGCCAGCAGCGCTGGAACGTCGCACTGCCGAGCGCTGGCTGACACCGGTGCTCGGCGACATCCCAATCGCGGCGCGCTGCGCCGCCGGCACCTCGCGCACGCCGCCGTCTCCGCTTCAAGCAAAGCCCAGCTCGTCCGGCGGGGCGCGCGGCCGGTCAGGCCGCCCGCACCGTCGACAGGAACGTCGCGACCTGCTGCTTCAGCATCGTGCTGTCGCGCGACAGCGACTGCGCGGCGCTCAGCACCTGCCCCGACGCCGAGCCGGTCTCGGTGGCGCCGTGCTGGACTTCGACGATATTCTCCGAGACCTCCTGGGTCCCGATCGCCGCCTGCTGAATGTTTCGCGAGATCTCCTGCGTCGCGGCGCCCTGCTCCTCGACCGCCGAGGCGATCGCCGCGGCGATCTCCGACATCTTCGAGATCGTGCCGCCGATCTGCCGGATCGCGGTGACCGACTGACCGGTCGCCGCCTGGATGCCGCTGATCTGGGCGCTGATCTCGCCCGTGGCTTTCGCCGTCTGCTCGGCCAGCGCCTTGACCTCGGCGGCCACAACCGCGAAACCGCGCCCCGCCTCGCCGGCGCGCGCCGCTTCGATGGTGGCGTTGAGCGCCAGCAGATTGGTCTGGCCGGCGATCTGATTGATCAGTTCGACCACATCCCCGATCCGCGCTGCCGCGGCCGAGAGTTCGCCGACCTGGGCATTGGTGCTCTGCGCCTGCTCCACCGCCTCGTGAGCGATCCGCGACGATTCCTGCACCTGGCGACTGATCTCGTTGACCGACGACGCCATCTCCTCGGCCGCCGAAGCCACCGACGAGACGTTGGTCGAGGCTTCTTCGGACGCGGCGGCGACCGCCGTCGTCACCTGCTGGGCGCGCTCCGCCGTCGCGGTCAGGGTCGAAGCCGAGGCCTCGAGTTCGGTCGAGGCCGACGACACCGTATGAACGATCTCGCCGACCGCGCCTTCGAACTGATCGGCGAGCCGGATCATCTCCTGCTTGCGCAGCGCGGCGAGCCGACGGTCCTCTTCGGCCTTCGCTTCGGCTTCGGCACGCGCCTTCTCCTCGGCCTTGATCTTGAACAGCTCGACCGCCTGCGCCATGTCGCCGACCTCGTCGCCGCGGCCGAGCCCCGGCAGCACGACCGCGAAATTGCCGTCAGCGAGTTCGCGCATCCCGGCGCACAGCCCGACCACCGGCCTGGAGATCGCCCGTCCGATCAGCAAGGCGAGCACCACGCCGAGCGCCAGCGCGCCGATCGCCAGCACCGCCACCAGGCGCTCGGTCGACGCGATCAGCTCAGCGGTGTCGCGTTCGATCTGTTTTTCTTCGGCGATGCCGGAGGCCTTGATGGCCTCGGCATCGGCGTTGATCTCTCGCGCCAGCTTGATCATCTCGCCGTTGCTGAGCAGCTCGATCTGTTTCGCGACATTGGCCGCCTGATGATAGGCCTCGGCGTATGTCGCGACGTCGGTATTGACGTCGGCGAAGACCTTGCGGACCTCGTCGTTCACGATCGTCGCCGAGAACGCCGCCATCGCCACCTTCAGCGCGGCGAGCGCCTTCTCGGCGCCGTCCGCAGCGCTCTGCTCGTGGCGACCGAGCAGCTTGTTGACGTTGAGGCGGACGAGCAGCAACTGCTTCAGGGATTCGCCGGCCAGCACCACGGCGTTGGAATTGCCCGCGCGGCTCACCGATAGCGCCTGCATCTCCTCGATCTCGAGCCGCGATTTCAGGCCGATCGGATCGAGCGTCTCGCGGATCAGCTCGTCCTCGGTCTGCCGCAGCGTGATCAGCTTGTCGAACTGTCCGACATAGGTCCTGAATGCGTCGCTCAGTTCGACGATCTTCTGGTGGCGCTCGGGATTCTTGGTCTCGGCCACCGCACGTCCGATCAGTTCGGTGAGCACCGGTTGGCGCCGCCTGGCTTCCTGCATCGGAGCCGCCTCGCCCGTCAGCGAATACTCGCGCACAAGCCGACGATAGCCGACGAAGCCGCGCTCGATCTCGCTCGCCAGACCGACGACGGCGACCCGCTGATTGAACATCTCGAACTCGGCTTTGACATCGCCGAACCTGCGATACGATACGGCCGCAAGAGTGGCAGTGAGCGCAAGGATCAGAGCGAAGCCGAGCAGGATCTTGGTGTTGATCCGCCGGTTGTTGAAGAAGCCGAACAGGCTCGCGGGAGCGTTGGCTTTGGGCGACATCTGAAGTCCTCTGCGATCCGGAGACGGCACGGGCCGATCACGCTCAGGAGGCGTCGATCAGAAAGCGTCGATTGAGGCGCTGCACCGGCCGGGCATTGTTCGGGAACAGCGCGGCGAAACGCTGGATCTGTGCGGGCGACAATTCGATCGGCTCCTTGAACACGGTCCAGGTCAGCCCCTCCGAGCACGGCGGCGTGGTCAGCGAGCCCATGTAACGGAAGTAACCGCCGCTCCGCGGCAGCACCGCCGCCGGATCGACCGAACCGGCCGCCCGCAGCTCGGCCCCGGCGTGCTCCGGCATCTGATCGAAGACCGTCTTCAACGCGCCGTTCTCGCTGCCGGGGCGGATCAGAACGCCGGTCACCGCCAGCGCGCCGGTCGCCGATTTGTGCACGAAGTGGCACTCCATCTCGAAGCGCTTGCCACCGAGCAGATGCTCGCTCGGATGATGGAAGTGAAACTGCAGCAACTCGTAGCGCGTGCCGCCGACGACGCAGGCCGAGCCCGGATCGGCATTGACCTGAATGGTGTGGCCATTGTTGACGATGCGCAGCGGCATCGGCTTGTAGTCGTGCTGCACGATGCCAGGTTCGCCCTTGATGCCGGCGCTCAGATCGATCGGCGTCTGCTCGGTGCCGAGCTGGCACACCTTGAAGTCGGGCTGCAGGGTGCCCCATTTGTCCGGCGCACCCTCGCCCTCGTAGCTCCAGTGCACCCCGCCGCCGTGACCGGCGCCCTCGGCGAAGCTCGCACCGGCCGCCGCGCAGCAGGCACACGCCACGACCCCTCTCAGAACGGCCCTTCGATCCAACGACATGTCGCCCCCGATTTCCTACTCCGCACCGCGCGACGCGCGCGGCTGTGCAAGTCGGATACCTTTAGATTTACGGACGAGTCTTCCTCAACGCGGAGGAGTACGAAGTGGTCACGCAGATTGACGCCAGCGTTAAGCACGCTCCGAACAATCCTGTCGAAACCCGCCCTCGATCTTCTGCCGAAATTAATCCCCCAACCGGCAGCCCCATAGCCCCACCCATAGGCCGCTGACGGCAAAATCAGCCACGACGCTGATTACTTGTCCAATTTCACGCCTAATAATGCGTTAGTTCGAATTCGGCACTCGCCGTTTCCAACGAGGACTTCGTAACACTACTAATTCTGGAGGTATCAAAGCAGGCCACATCCGATGAATTGCGTAGAATTACTAGCCCTCGGGCACGCTCTTACGCCCGTTATTCCGGGGCACGCGCAGCGCGATCCCGGAATAACGAACGAGAGGCTTCTTACGAGCTCAACACTCGCAAGACCCCCTTGAGGTCACTCCCCCTCGTCCGTCGCCAGCAGCCCCTTCACGGCACGCGCCCAGCCTGCCAGTTTGCGCTCGCGGGTGGCTGCGCTCATGGCGGGGCGGAAGCGGTGGTCGAGGCGCCAGTTGTCGGCGAATTTTTGGGGCTCGGGGAAGACGCCGGCGGACAGGCCGGCCAAGTACGCAGCGCCGAGCGCGGTGGTTTCCTGGATCACCGGGCGATCGACCGGCGCGTCGAGCAGATCCGCGAGGCGCTGCATGGTCCAGTCCGAGGCGGTCATGCCGCCGTCGACGCGGAGCACGGTGGTGGCGGCGTCGGCATCCGGCCAGTCGGCGCGCATCGCCGCCCACAGATCGAAGGTCTGGTAGCACACGCTCTCCAGGGCGGCGTGGGCGAGTTCGGCCGGGCCGGTGTTGCGGGTCAGGCCGAACAGCGCACCGCGCACCCGCGGATTCCAGTACGGCGCGCCCATGCCGACGAACGCCGGCACCAGATACACGCTCTGCGCCGAATCCGATTTGTCGGCGAGCGGCCCGGTCTCGGAGGCGTGCTTGATCACGCCGAGGCCGTCGCGCAGCCATTGCACCGCGCTGCCGGCGACGAAGATCGAGCCTTCCAGCGCATAGGTGCGTTTGCCGCCGAGCTGATAGGCCACCGTGGTGAGCAGCTTGTTGTTCGACTTCACCGGCGTCGCACCGGTGTTGAGCAGCGCGAAGCAGCCGGTGCCGTAGGTCGATTTGATCATGCCCGGGGTGAAGCAGGCCTGGCCGATGGTCGCCGCCTGCTGATCGCCGGCGATGCCGCGGATCGCGATCGCGCCGCCGAACAGTTCCGGCACGCAGTCGCCGAAATGCGCCGAGGAATCCTTCACCTCCGGCAGCATCGAGCGCGGCACCCCGAGCAGCTTCAACAGCTCGTCGTCCCAGGCACCGTCGTGGATGTTGAACAGCAGGGTGCGCGAGGCGTTAGTGGCGTCGGTGGCGTGGACTTTGCCGCCGGTCAGCCGCCACAGCAGATAGCAATCGACGGTGCCGAACTTCAGCTCGCCGCGCTCGGCGCGGGCGCGGGCGCCGGGCACGTTGTCGAGCAGCCAGGCGACCTTGGTGCCGGAAAAATACGGATCGATGATCAGCCCGGTCTTGGCGCTGACCATCGGCTCCAGCCCTTCGGCCTTCAGCCGGGTGCAGAACTCAGCAGTACGGCGGTCCTGCCAGACGATGGCGCGGTGGATCGCCTGGCCGGACACCGCGTCCCACACCACCACGGTTTCGCGCTGGTTGGTGATACCGATCGCGGCGATGTCGGCGGCAGTCGCGCCGGCCTTGTCCATCGCGGCGCGGCAGGTGGCGATCGTCGTCGCCCAGATGTCCTCGGGCTCGTGCTCGACCCAGCCGGAGGCCGGGAAATGCTGCGGGAATTCCTGCTGCGCGGAGGCCGCGATCGAGATGTCGGAGCGAAACAGAATCGCCCGCGACGAGGTGGTGCCCTGATCGATGGCCATGACGAAAGGCATCAGCGTTCTTCCCAAGATGAATGACGGACCGGTTTTGCCCCACCCCACCCGATCGCGGTTTCGCCGTCAATATCGGCCGGCGGACGCGTTGGGTTTGAACCTCGGGCGGCCTGCGCTGCACCATCAATCTGCTTCAATTGCCGACCGGGATATGGTTTGTGCTGCTATCGCCATCCATAGGTACCGCCGCCCTTGATGGACCGCTCGCTGAACATCGTCATCGTCGATGAGAATCCGGTGCGCGCCGCGATTCTGACGGAGGGGCTGCGCGAAGCTGGGATGACCGCGATCACCCAGCTCGAAGGCACCACCAACCTGTTGGCGCGGATCTATCAGATCGACCCGGACGTGATCCTGATCGACCTCGAGAACCCGAGCCGCGACATGCTGGAGCAGATGTTCCAGGTCAGCCGGATCGTGAAGCGGCCGATCGCGATGTTCGTCGACCAAAGCGACACCGCCTCGATCCAGGCGTCGGTCGATGCCGGCGTCTCCGCTTATATCGTCGACGGGCTGAAGAAGGAGCGGATGAAGCACATCCTCGATCTGTGCATCTCCCGCTTCAACGCCTTCACGAGGCTGGAGACCGAGCTGCACAACGCCCGCTCCGCACTGGAAGACCGCAAGGTGATCGACCGCGCCAAAGGCATCCTGATGAAGGCCAAGGGCCTGACCGAAGAGCAGGCCTACGTGCTGCTGCGGACCGCGGCGATGAACGAGAAAAAGAAAATCGCCGAGATCGCCCAATCGGTGATCACGGCTTCGGAGATGCTGAAATGAGCGAACGGCTGCGCATCGGATTCATCCCGCTGGTCGACGCTGCGGCGCTGATCGTCGCCGCCGACAAGGGGTTCTGCGCCGCCGAGGGACTGGACGTCGAACTGGTACGCGAGATTTCCTGGGCCAACGTCCGCGACAAGTTCAACATCGGCATGTTCGACGCCGCGCATCTGCTTGCGCCGCTGGCTGTCGCCTCCAGCCTCGGCATCGGCCACGTCAAGGTGCCGGTGATTTCCGGCTTCGGCCTCGGCGTCAACGGCAACGCCATCACGGTGTCGCCGGATCTGCACGCCGCGATCGTCGCGATGGCCGACGGCGACGTCGCCGACCCGGTCGTCTCGGCCCGCGCGCTGGCACGGGTGGTCGCCGAACGCAAAGCCAAGCGCCAGGATCCGCTGACCTTCGGCATGACCTTCCCGTTCTCCAGCCACAATTACGATCTGCGGTTCTGGATGGGCGCCGGCGGCGTCGATCCGGACGAGGATTTGCGGCTGGTGGTGCTGCCGCCGCCGTTCATGGTGGAGAGCCTCGCCAGCAAACATCTCGACGGCTTCTGCGTCGGCGCGCCGTGGAATTCGGTGGCGATCGATCTCGGCATCGGCACCATCCTGCATTTCGCCAGCGAACTGTTCCAGCGCGCCGCCGAGAAGCTGCTGGCGGTGCGCGCAAGCTGGGCCGCCGAGCACCCGGAGGTGCTGCTGGCGTTGATCCGCGCCCACGCCCGCGCCGCGGACTACATCGAGGACGCAGCCAACCGGGACGAAGTGTGTGCGATCCTCACCGTGCCTGGGCGAATCGAGGTGACGCCGGAGCTGATCCGCCGCACCCTCGACGGCCGGCTCAAGATCGCGGCCGACGGCACCGTGCGGGAGACCGATCGCTATCTGTTGGTCGGGCGCGAAGCCGCCGCAAGGCCCGATCCGGTGCAGGGAGCCTGGAACTACGCGCAAATGGTGCGCTGGGGACAGGCGCCGCTATCGGCCGATCTGCTCGGCGCCGCCAAAGCGGTGTTCCGCTCGGACCTCTACGACGCCGCGGTCGGCACGCCCCCGGCGCTGCCGAAGACGCCGGCCGACGGCATCGGCGAATGCACCGGCGGTGCGTTCGATCCCGACGACATTGCCGGCTATCTCGAGAAGCTGCAGATCAAACGCTGACAAGGGACCAGGTTGGTCATTCCGGGCGCGCGCCAGCGCGAACCCGGAATGACAACGCGCGGGACGGTCGATCTTCCGGCTGCACATTTCATCGCCACGCTGCTCAGTCGGGCAGCGGCTCGCGGCGGCGGCCGGCGCCGGCGACCGGCGCCGGCGAGCCCCATTAAACACCTGATAAAGCGGAACATTCCGCCTCTCGCGAACAGTTGGCACGAATTTCGCTGATCCTGTGCTGACAGGGTGCCGGTGGGGTGTCCTGGCGTCATCGAAACTCCGACAGCACCGCCGCTGTCCTGGCCTCGCTTCGCGAGCAACCAGGCAGCGGCGTTTTTTTCGTCGGGTCGGGATGTCGATCGCAAAGAGGATTGGTCGATGCAGCGCTTCGTGTTCGGATGTCGGCGAAACCACATCGCAAGCAAGGATCGGGATGACGCCGCAGGCGATCGCATTGGTGCAGCAGAGTTTCGCACGGCTGACGCCGATCTCGGACGAGACCGCGACGCTGTTCTACGAACGGCTGTTCGCGACCGCGCCGGAGCTGGAGCCGCTGTTTCATGGCGACATGCGCCGTCAGGGCAAAAAGCTGATGAGCACGCTGAACGTGGTGGTGACCGGGCTGACCGATCTCGCCACCATTCTGCCGGCCGCGGGGCGACTGGCGCGGCTGCACGTCGTCTACGGCGTCGGCGCCGCGCACTACACGCCGTTCGGCGCGGCGCTGCTGTGGACGCTGGAGCGGGAGCTCGGCGCCGACTGGACACCGGAGCTGGCCGCTGCCTGGCGCGACGCCTATGCGATGCTGTCGAACGCGATGACGGCGGCAGCCTACGGCGACAACGCGCCGAGCTGATCGCCCCGCCCCTCCTCGTGCAAGCGGCATGAGGCGGCGATGGGCAGCGAATTCTCGATCGACCAGAAGCGCTATCTCGAAGGCTTCGCCATCGGCGTCACCGCGGCCCGCGCTGCGCGCGGCAGCCTGCCGGCCGGCGGCGACGCGTCGCCGAGCGGGCCGGACGCGATCCACATGGCCGCGCAGGACCGCGTCACGACCTCGGGCAAGAAGCTCAACGACCAGGAGAAGTGGAAGCGCGAGCAGCATCCGTTCGACGCCTACGGGCGGCTGAAGCAGCAGGCCAAGGACAATGCCGCACCGAAGCCGCCGGACAATTTTCGCTGGCGCTACTACGGGCTGTTCTACGTCGCCCCGGCGCAGACCTCTTATATGTGCCGCCTGCGCATTCCGAACGGCATCCTGACATCGTGGCAGATGACCGGCCTCGCCGATCTCGCCGACACCCTCGCCGGCGGCTATACGCATGTAACGACGCGGGCGAACTTGCAGATGCGCGAGATCGCGCCGAAGGATGCGGTGAAGCTGCTGCAGGGGATCGAGAGCCTCGGCCTGTGGGCGCGTGGCTCGGGCGCCGACAACATCCGCAACGTCACCGGCTCTGCGACCGCCGGCATCGACCCGCAGGAGCTGATCGATACAAGGCCTTACGCCCGCGACTGGCACTTCCACATCCTCAACGAACGCGCGCTGTTCGGGCTGCCGCGCAAGTTCAACGTCGCGTTCGACGGCGGCGGGCTGATCCCGACGCTGGAGGACACCAACGACATCGCGTTCCAGGCAGTGACGATCGCGGACGGTCACGGCGTCGCGGCCGGCGTTTGGTTTCGCCTGGCGCTCGGCGGCATCACCGGCCACAAAGATTTTGCCCGCGATACCGGCGTGATCGTGGCGCCCGAGGAAGCGACCGAGGTCGCGGACGCGATCGTGCGGGTGTTCATCGAACATGGCGACCGCACCGACCGCAACAAGGCACGGCTGAAATACGTGCTGGATGCATTCGGCTTCGACAAGTACTTGGGTCTCGTCGAAGACAAACTCGGCCGCAAGCTGATCCGCGTGCCGGCCGAGGCCGCTGCGCCGCGGCCAGCGCAGGACCGCACCGCGCATCTCGGCGTGCATCCGCAACAGCGGGCCGGACTGAACTGGATCGGCGTCAGGCTCGCGACCGGCCATCTGACTTCGGCGCAGATGCGCGGACTCGCCGACATCGCCCACGGCTTCGGCGACGGCGATCTGCGGCTGACGGTGTGGCAGAATCTGCTGATCTCCGGCGTGCCGGATGCGTGCGTGTCCGAGGCCGTTGCCGCGATCGAGGCACTCGGGCTGGCGACCTCCGCCTCTCCGATCCGCGCCGGGCTCGTCGCCTGCACCGGCGCCAGCGGCTGCCGCTTCGCCGCCGCGCATACCAAGGAAACCGCGGAAGCAATCGCACAGCATTGCGAGCCGCGCGTCGCTCTCGACAGTCCTATCAACATTCACCTGACCGGCTGCCATAACTCCTGCGCCCAGCACTTCATCAGCGACATCGGCCTGATCGGCGCCAAGGTGCCGATCTCCGATGAAGACAGCGTCGAAGGCTTTCACGTCCATGTTGGCGGCAGTTTCGGCCCCGACGCGGCGATCGGCACCGAGGTGCTGCGCGACGTCAAGCAGGACGATGCACCGCGCGTGATCGAGCACATGCTGCAAACCTACTTGGCGCAGCGCGCCTCGCCGGCGGAGACCTTCCTCGCCTTTGTCCGCCGCCATGAGGCGGCGGCGCTGCAGCAACTGTTCGCCTACCAGCAATCACCGGAGACCGTGGCATGAGCCCGAACCTGCCGCCGCCGATTCCGTCGCTGATCCCCGACACCGCGCCGTTCTCAGAGGAGCAGCGCGCCTGGCTCAACGGCTTCTTCGCCGGGCTGGTGTCGCTCGATGGCAACGGCGTCACCGCGCTGTCCACCGACCAAGCCGCCGCACTGCTCGCAGGGGGCGCCGCTCCTGCGGCCGAAGACGACGATGGCGGCGCGCCGTGGCACGACCAGAGCCTGCCGCTTCCCGAACGGATGCAGCTCGCGGAGGGCAAGCCGCTGCGCTGGAAGCTGATGGCCGCGATGGCGCAGCAGGATTGCGGGCAATGCGGCTACGACTGTCGCAACTACTCGGGCGCGATCTTCGAAGGCAAAGAGACGCGGCTCAATCTGTGCGCCCCCGGCGGCAAGGACACCGCGCGAATGGTGAAGACGCTCGCCGAACAAATCGGCGCGGCGCCGACGCTGGACAATGCCCCTTCGCTCGCCGCCGACGCCGCGCCCGTGGCTGCGCTGCCGCCGCGCGGCACCTCGCGCGACAATCCGGCGACCGCCAAGGTGTTGTCGCGGACGCGGCTGAACAAGCCGGGCTCGAAGAAGGAAACCTGGCACGTCGAGTTCGAGCTTGAAGATTGCCTGAGCTACGAGGCCGGCGATTCGTTCGGGCTGTTTCCGACCAACGATCCGGCGCTGGTCGATTCGATCATCGCGGCGCTCGGCGCACCAGCGGAGTTGCCGATCGGCCAACGGACCTTGCGCGACACGCTGCTCGACAGCGTGTCGCTGGCACCGGCGCCCGACATGCTGTTCCAATTGATCAGCTACATCACCGGCGGCGACAAGCGGAAGAAGGCCCGCGCGCTCGCCAGCGGCGAAGATCCGGACGGCGATGCCGCAACGCTCGACGTGCTCGCCGCGCTGGAGAAATTCCCCGGCCTCCGCCCCGATCCCGAAGCCTTCATCGAAGCGCTCGAACCGTTGCAGCCGCGGCTGTACTCGATCTCATCGTCGCCGAAGACCACACCCGGCCGGCTGTCGCTGACGGTCGATTGCGTGCGTTATCACATCGGCAAGCGGCAGCGGCTCGGCGTCTGCTCCACCGGGCTTGCCGAACGGGTGCTGCCGGGCGAGCCGCTGCGTGCCTATGTGCAGAAGGCCCACAATTTCGCGCTCCCGTCAGATTCCAGCCGGCCGATCATCATGATCGGTCCGGGCACCGGCGTTGCACCGTTCCGCGCCTTTCTGCACGAGCGCCGCGCGATCAAAGCTCCCGGCAAGAACTGGCTGTTCTTCGGCCATCAGCGTTCGGCTTCGGACTTCTTCTACGAGGACGAATTGAAGGCGATGAAGAACGCCGGCCACTTGACCCGGCTGACGCTGGCGTGGTCGCGCGACAGCGGCGAGAAGATCTACGTCCAGGACCGCATGCGCGAGGTCGGCCGCGACCTGTGGGGCTGGCTCACCGAAGGCGCCAGCCTCTATGTCTGCGGCGACGCCAAGCGGATGGCCAAGGACGTCGAACGCGCATTGGTCGACATCGTCGCCCAGCACGGCGCGCGCTCGGCTGCGGAGGCGACGGCGTTCGTGTCCGAACTGAAGAAGCAGGGACGGTATCAGCAGGACGTGTATTGAGGAGCGATGCAGACAACGCAAAACGCCGCTTCCTTTTGGGAAGCGGCGTTTTGTGGTGTCTGTGTTTGTCATCGTGATGATTTGAGGATCTCTTGTGCTTTGCAGGCCTGGCAGCGACCTACTCTCCCGCCTCTTTAGACGAAGA